>CAZKFA010000028.1:0-22123 GCA_964551925.1 uncultured Gammaproteobacteria bacterium | reverse complement strand
ATTTCTTCGACTTAGCAAACATCCCTAACGCAAAAATATAAGCATAACAAGCGAAGGCCACAAATAAACCTGTATCCCAGTTGGGTACGGGGCTTGAACCTTGAGTCAATTCAGCAACTTTAGCAATGATAGGACCAACTACCGCACCACCAATAATCGCCGTACACAAGATACCAGAGATAGCACTTGAGTACTCAGTAGAGAAACTATTAGTTGCAGTACTATAGATAGTCGGGAACATAATTGAGATAAAGAATCCAATTGCTGGAAATGCCCACAGAGCTTGATTTAGATCACCAGTCATTGCTAAGTATAAAGACAAGGCTGCAAGGCTGATATAAATTTTGATTGCAGTCTTACCACAAATCCTATCCAACACAAAAGATCCGAGTAAGCGGCCTAATAATAATCCACCCCAATAGTTACTAATAGCTGTGTTCTTAGCCGCTTCAGCAGCAGATCCTAAGACATTTGCTATATCAAATTTATCCTGCAGATAAAGTCCAATAGTATTAGCTACTCCAACTTCAACTCCAACATAAAGAAAAATTCCAACAGCGTATAAATAAATCAGCGGGTTCGATGTCAATAATTCAAGAGTTAAATTTTTGCCAGCTTCAGTTGCGTGCACAGCCTTAGTCTCAACAGGATACTTAGGAAAACTTATAGCTATAGTCATAACAATTGCAATCACGGTAAAAACCAAATAAGTTACAGTCCAGTCATAGTTAAGATTCTTAATGAGAGTCACTAACTGCGGAGCCATATAACTACCAGCTCCATTAATCACCATGAACGCAGTCAAATTACGTGAGTACTTAGCAGGATCAGAAATCAAAGCCACTAAGGGATTAAGAGCCACTTGGATACCAGTGATACCGACACCACAAAGAAACATAGCCAGCATATTTGGCGTGAAACCTGGTACTAAAGCAAATAGAACCACTCCAATAGTGGTAATAATTGAACTAATAATTAAAGTTGTTTTCTTAGATGCTTTCTCCATAAAAATACCCCAAGGGATAGAAGTCAATCCATAAGCAATAAAGAAAGTCGCCGCCAGAAAAATAGATAAAGAAGAGCTCACATTATAAGTCTCACGAATCTTGGGGATTATGGCACCAGCCACATTAGTTATCGCCCCAAAAGCAAAATAGGCAAAAGCTACCGTCATTAGCAAAGGCAGGAATTCATTTTTGTTCTTCATTATTTCTCCATTATTTTTTAATATTGTAACCATGAAACGTCATTGCAAGGTGGCGAAGCCGCCATGACAAGCAAGAACATACTAGCATGCTATAATCTGATGCTGATATGAAAACAGCCATCCAAGTGATATTAACAGAAGATTCAATAGCAGGTAAGGCCGGCGAACTAATTAAAGTGCGTCCTGGCTATGCACGCAATTATTTACTGCGCAAGAATTTAGCTGTTTTTGCTGACGCTTATAATCTACGTGCTTTCAAAGAACGCAAAGCAGAAATCGAACAATTGGCTGAAGAGAAACGCAATGCTGCTGAAGCAAACAAAGCTAAACTCGGTGAAGCTGCGGTAATCACGGTTACAGCCAATGCTGGTCAAACTGGTAAATTATTCGGTACTATTACCAAAGAAAAAATCTCTCAAGCTCTTGTTGAACAATTCAATATCAGCGTTGCTAGAGAAAATATTGATATCAAAGCACCAATCAAAACTATTGGTGAACACCCTGTAACCATTGACTTAGGTGCTCAGGTTAAGACAGACATTATTGTTAAAGTAATAGCAGCTTAGTACTAGACTTGTTACGCAGCTCTGAGGTATTAGACTTGTTACGAAATGCCTCAGAGCAAGGCTTGCGAGGACGAAGAAGCTGAGTTGACTATCCGTCAATGATGATTCTGAGGACGAGCGTAACGCAGCTATGGGGCATTTCGTGACAAGTCTACTGTTATACTATTAAAATAGTGCTCATTACAATAGAAGGACCGGATAAAGCAGGTAAAACAACTCAATTAAGGTTGTTGAAAGATTACGCAACTAAGAATAATCTCGATTGGTTATTTACCCGCAATCCAGGTGGCACCCCATTGGGGACAGAACTTCGTAACATCGTATTGGATAGCAAGCAAAATATATCTGATTTAGCTGAACTAATGATTTATCTAGCTGATCGGGCTGATCACGTAGCTGAAGTGCTCAAACCTGCCATAGCTGCTGGCAAAACCGTTATTTGCGATCGTTTCACAGATAGCACTGTCGCCTATCAAGGTTATGGTAGAGGTATAGATATCAAAGCAATAGAAGCTATGAACAATCTAGTCTGCGATGGTGTCAAACCTGCTCTAACAATACTACTCATGGTCTCTGCACAAGTTGCATTAGCAAGAGCTGGCAATGCCGAGAAAGATCGATTAGAAAAAGAGAATAAGTTGTTTTTTATTCGCGTTCGCAACGGCTACAACGTACTAGCCAGAGAGAATCCAACGCGTATCAAAATCATCGAAGTCGACAATCTAACTCCAGAGGAAGTTCATCAAGAGCTAATCACTCTAATTGAAAATAAAATCAAATATGGCTAAGACAATTCTAGTAACAGGGTCAGCAGGCTTCATTGGCTCACATTTAGTTGAACATCTGAGTCAATCAGGGAATAAAATTATTGGCATAGATAATTTTAATAATTATTACGATCAAGAAACCAAAATTAACAACCTAGCTTCTTTCTTTACACGCACAGAAGTCTTAGATTTACTGAAGGATTTTAGTAGCCCTTATCAGCTCGTTTTTGGTAACTATACACCGTATAGTGATACGGCATGGAAATCTTCAAACCCAGTGGGCATAACGAAAAATAACTATACACTGTATAGTATAGACCTCTGTGATTACAATTCATTAAAAGCAATTTTTGAAAAACACAAAATCACCCATGTCGTACATCTAGCAGCTCTAGCTGGAGTTAGACCCTCTACCGAGAAACCAATAATTTACCAAAAAAATAATGGTGAGTCGACTATTAATTTATTAGAGCTGGCGCGTGAGTTTAATATCAAGAAATTTGTTTTCGCATCTAGTAGTTCTGTTTACGGATCTCGCTCTAAAGTGCCATTTAGTGAGACGGAAGATGTTAGTAAGCCTATTAGTCCTTACGCCGCGACCAAAGTCGCTGGTGAAGCGATGTTGCACGCCTTCCACAACTTATATCAAATACCTAGTGTCGCTTTAAGATTCTTTACTGTCTACGGACCTAGGCAACGACCGGATTTGGCAATTAGTAAATTTACTAAGTTAATTGATACTGGCAAAACCGTCGAAGTCTATGGTGATGGTTCTGCACGCAGAGATTTCACTTATATTGATGACATAATTGATGGGGTACTCAAAGCTATCGATATTGATTGTGGCTTTGAGATATTTAATCTTGGCGAATCACAAACAACTGATGTCAACACTTTGATCAAGTTACTAGAAGAACGCATCGGCAAAAAAGCTATAAGAAAATATTTAGACCCAATTCCTGGTGATGTACCTATTACATTTGCTGATATTAACAAATCTAAATCAATCTTAGGCTACAACCCACAAACCAAGCTAGAAGCAGGTTTGGATAAGTTCGTAGCTTGGTACAAACAGAACAGTGCTTCGTTACAAGTATAAGTAGGTCTATCTGGATGAGCATCTATGGCAATCGGGCATTGTCCGTCATAAATGACGTGCTTATTTAAGCAACAGCTGGAGCTTTCACTGGTTCCTTGACTACCATTTCTGCTAGCTTCATTAGTAATTGATGGGCGAGTGCACCTGTTTCAAAAGTTTTATGATCAGTGTCTAGATCACGCGTAGTCTGAGCTAATTGCACTAAAGTCTCTTTAAGCGGTCCGACAACATTAGTCTCAACATGATCTGCCATCTTTCTTAATAGATCCGGCAAATTAAACCAATCTGCCAGAGAATGTAGTTCTTTAACTGGACTATGACTCTCACCCTTTTGTTGCAATGCAACTAATTCTTTAGTCCCATGCTCTCCTCTTTCACAAGAGATAGTAACTTTATCTGTTTCTGTAGCAAGCTGTTCTAGAGTCGCCCTTAAATGTCCTTGTAATGAAGCACTAGTTGCTTTACCTAAAGGCTCGTTTAAATTAAGCCCCGATGCAATACTTCTTCTATGAAGAGGACTTAATACCGCTAGATAACTGTTCAGTAAAGAATTACTTAAATTATCGAATTGTGACATAATAGATTAAGCATAGCATCTTCAACATAAGAACTACAAGATTATTATGAAAAAATGAACCATGAATATGTCAAACATAGTAAAATGGCTTAGGACTTATGAAATTACAACTACATTGGCGCATTATTATTGGACTAGTTTCAGGTATAGGTCTTGGCTACCTAATGTCACTTAATAATTTGGATGGCAGTAATACTAATCCAAACTTTGGCTGGTTAGAACTAAATCATATTACTTGGATGGGGGAGCTTTTCCTCAAACTATTACAAATGATAGTCATTCCAGTTATCGTCTGTTCTTTAATAGTAGGCGTTAGTCATCTACCTGTTGGTAGCTTAGGTAAGATTGGGATTTTTACCGTTGTCGTGTTCAAAGTACAAATGTTGTTTGCGGCATTTTTTGGTTTACTCTTTGTTAATCTTTTGCAGCCGGGTAAATATATAGACTTGCACCAAATCATAGACTCTGGTAAACATGCCAAAGAAGCTCAATTCATAACTGAAAGCTCACATGGGATTGGTGAAATTCTAATGAGCATGGTTCCAACAAATATTTTTAGTGCTTTATCACGTGGTTCATTAATTGAAATTATTATTTTCTCGATTCTACTTGCAGTCGCTTTAGTCAAAACAGAAGGCGGACGCAAAATCCTTGATCTATTTCAAGTGGCACTAAATACTATTCTTAAATTAACTCATTGGATCATGGAACTTGCGCCATTTGGTGTTTTTGCTCTTATCACCAAAACCGTTGCTATAACTGGGATTCAGGGCATAGCCCAGTATGGTGTGTTTATGATTACGGTGCTGGCTGCCTTAATGACCATGTTATTATTGATTGGTTCGCTTACCGTTCATTTCTTTACTGAATTTAGTCCGCTGCAATATTTTAAATATATGCAAGAAGTAATGTTGACTGCTTTCAGTACATCTAGCTCAGCAGCGACTATTCCAATCAATCTTAAAACAATGGAAGAGAAGTTTGGCGTACCGAATCGCATTGCAAGTTTTGTCATTCCATTAGGAGCCACTATGAGTATGAATGGTGCGGCTCTTTATGAATCAGTAGTAACTTTATTTATTGCTCAAGCTTGGCTTCCTGAGCCACTCACACTCTCGCAACAAATATTTGTAGTGGCGATGGTCTTGATTGCAACTTTTGGTACGCCTGGTATCCCGCATGGAAGTTTGGTGACACTCGCTGTTGTGCTAAATGCTGTTGGTCTACCACTTGAGGCTATTGGCGTGGTTCTCAGTATCGATAGAATTCTTGATATGACACGAACAATGGTGAATGTTAGTTTTGATGCGATCTCTTGCTTGATAGTAAATAAATATATTAAACTTGAGAAGGTTCCAGACTACGCTGGTGGTTCATCTCCAGAAAAAGAACTAGTTCTACAATGATTTTTGTTAGCGCTACTGACACCAACGTTGGCAAGACCTTTTTTTCTTGTCATCTGATTAATTATCTAATAGATAATGAAATATTCTCGACTTCTGATATTGCCTATTACAAGCCCGTGCAATGCGGTCAACCGACCGACAAAGCTGTCATAGAAAGACATTGCCCTAATGTCGCAACTTATAATAGTTATGATTTACAAACAGCTTCCTCACCTCATTACGCTGCTCAAGTAGAAAATATTATTATTGATCTAAATAAAATTAAAGAAGATTTTGCTTTAATTAAGGTGAAGCACAAATTTATCATCGTAGAAGGTGCTGGAGGGCTTGCAGTACCGTTAAATGATAAAGAGGTGGTTGCTGATATTGCAAGAAGGTTGGAATTGCCCTTAGTACTAGTTACAAGAAAAGATCTTGGGACAATTAATCATACTTTACTAAGTGTTAAGTACGCCAAAGATTTGGGTATAAACATAAAAGGACTTTTTTTTGTTAATTTAATAAATCAAAACTTTGACCAAAAAATCGTCATCAACACAATTCAAACAATCGAACAACTGACGGGACTTACTAGATTAAATTATGAAGATATTCATGGATGAGCTAATCCATACATCCCAAACCACTTATGAGCTAGAACAGCATATAGCTAGCGTTATGATTGATGAATTCCGGAGACCTGGCTTAATTTTATTGCCAGTTGGTCAGACCTTTGAATCTAGAATATATCCTCTAGTCAATAATCATTTTGGCTTGAACGAATATGAAGTTAATAATGAGCTCAAAGCATCGCAACATTTAATTCACCCTCAGCTCAAAATCAGCCATCTTGATGAATTGGTCGATAATGACAAAACCCGCTTCTCCAAACGATTACAGGACTCTCTCAGTAATGTGATGGAGCAAATAGGAAAGAATTTTTTTGCTATCGACATTGATAATGTGGATAGTTTCAATCAAGTTCTAAGCTCTGGTCCTAGGGTAATTTTTTTAGGACTTGGTAGCGATCCAAACAACGCTCATATTGCTTTTATTGGGGAAGAATTTATTAATAGCACAACAGCTATTGTAAATCTATCAGACAGTGTCTCTAAAGAATTTAATTGTAAACAAGGACTCACCATTGGCACAGATATTTTTCATCATCCAGCCTTAGAACAGATCATAGTAGTCGTAATTGGTGAAAACAAAGCTAAGTCTCTAGAAACTGCTCTGCAAGATCCAGATACGGGCTTAGGCTATCTAATAACGAATCACAAAAATAAATTAAAAATCTTTGCTGATAATAGTGCGATTAAACGACTAAGCTAAGTAAGTGTGAAACAAAACTTGTAATTTCACAACCAAGTCAGCATTACCAAAAGTATCAGTACTACCATCAGTATGCAACCAGACCAAAGCTTCTTGAGTT
This sequence comes from uncultured Gammaproteobacteria bacterium, assembly GCA_964551925.1. Taxonomy (GTDB): domain Bacteria; phylum Cyanobacteriota; class Vampirovibrionia; order LMEP-6097; family LMEP-6097; genus CAZKFA01. The sequence continues at coordinate 15,090 of CAZKFA010000028.1, read as the reverse complement.
GCAATTACATATCTAAAAATTATGCCACCCGTTTGTCTTTGTTCTTGAATAATGATTTCATCATTAGGATAAACCCAATATGTAACTTTGTCACCGTTGACTTTGTACTCTATAATTTTTTCTAGTTCTTTAAATTCATTCAGCAAATACATAAACTCAGTGCCATCTGGCTTAAATTCATGCATTGCGGGTAAACCTTTAGAGTCTTTAGATAAATGGAAAATTTTACTTCCATCTGGATAGTGCTCTACAGCTACATCTGTGCCATCATCATCTTTCATAAATACGACATTGTTACCAGCATCTGTTCTATGAAAAGCTAACTCTTGTCCTTCTTCATCTTGAATTCTGGTAATATCATTGATTTCACGAGAGAAAATAAACTGATTTTCGATTTTGTTTTTTGCTATAAGTTTCGTGCTTGCGTTATCCATGCTCATATAAAGTGCTCTTAGATTGCTTTTGATATTTTTTTGCTTAACCTGTTCTTAACCTTAGAAGCTTGGTAACTACTCATTTGTCATCACGAGCCGCAAAGCGGCGTGGCGATCCAGTCTAAATACTTATCCAGCAAAGTTTTGAGATTTTTCTGCTTCTTGCTCGCTCCCTTGTTATCAAAAAGCTCTTCGAAGTAAAACTTCTCATCGCTTTTCTCAACAGGACACCATAGCTCGCAAGAACAAAAAAATCTTCATAAAACTTTGCCTGGCTGTGTTTGCATTTACGAATAATAACCAGATTGCTTGGCTGCGATTAAAGAAAGCCTAGTACAATCAAAAAGCCCCGGGGTGACCGAGGCTTTTTACTGTAGGACTAAGCAATGATGAGCTCAGTTAGAATTTTATGCCATCTAAATATTTGGCAAAGACGAGATTTAAATGATTCAGAAGTTGAGCATTCCCATAAGTTTCAACATTCCCATCAGTATGTAACCAGATCAAAGCACATTGATTTAGAGTATGCATACTAAACAATATACCTTCCTTCTGACGCTGTTCCTGACTGATTCTCTCACCATTATCAGAGAACCAAGTTGTGATTTTATCTGCGTTAGCACGCATTTCAACCATTTTTTCTAGGCGCTTATTGGCATCAAAAAGATAAATAAACTCCGTACCATCCGGACGAAATTCATGCATAGCAGGCAAGCCTTTACTATCCTGCTCCATATGAAAAATTTTAGTGCCATCGGGGCAATGTTCAATAGCAACATCAATCCCTTCTAAATCCTTGGTGAAAATAATATTGTTACCACTGGCATTCTTGCTAAAACCCAATTGCTGACCTTCACCGTCGAATATGAGGCTAATATTTTCGGGTCTAGATTTAAATATAAATCTAGATTCAATAACTTCTGCTTGAACCATAATTGTTCCTTACCTCTGATATAAGGCTTTTGATGGATCTTTTTTGATAAGTATTTTTTTTACGCAGTCCTTAACCAAACCTTAATTCTGTTCTTATATATTAGGGATAATTATGGGTATAGAATCGCAGGGTAGTTTAACGCGTGCAGTTGGCGCACAGAATACAATACGGCCAGCAACAGCAAGATCAGCAGGGCCAAACTCAGAGCAAAAAAATACTGAAGATACAATTGATGACGGTAACAAAGAAGAAAAGATTTCACGCCCTAGTATCGACACTGACAAACTTTTAGAGCGTTTAAACAAACCAGTGAGTTTTCCAAGGACCGCAGATGATGCTTCTCGCTTCGATGCCCTCCAAAAAGATGGTATCGTACAACCCAATGATCAGGCAACATTGGAAGCTAGATTTGGATTACCACCATCACCAGGTTTCTACAATCAAAATGGACAGAGTGCACAATCACCAAATACTACAACTCCCAATACACCAACAACCGGTGGTGGAATACCCAATATTATGCCAGGAACTCCTAGCATACCAATAGTTAATAATAGACCCGATCCTTGGCAAGGTGGACACGGAGCACAGCCACCAATATCACAACCTCCGATATCTCAACCACCAGCGACAAGAAGCTTTAGCGGAGAGGTTGGGGGACAAGATGGTAGCATTGCTGGACAATTAGCTTTTAGTGCTCAAGGAGACAGAATTACTGGAACCTACAAAACAAGTACAGGTGAATACATAGACGTCACCGGAAGTTTTAAAAATGGTAGTTTTGAAATTCCAATTAATGGTAATAAAATCCATGGTTCTATTGATGAAAGAACTGGCAGCATAGAACTCGCTCACCTAGATGAATGTAAAGAATGCACAGTAGAACCTCCTTCACAAGAGCCTCCTAGAATAGAACCAGATTGGGCAAATAGAAATAATGAGATGCTGGCCTAGTTAGTTACAGAAAGACTCTTACTTATATCAGCAAGCACTCCATTAATAAACTTGACTCCTTGTGGAGTTGAGTATTTATTAGCTATTTTTATAATTTCAGAAATTACAACTGCGTGTGGCAGATCAAAATAGCTCATCTCAGTTACAGCAAGTTCAATAAGTATTCTGTCGATCTTATGCATTCTAGTAATATCCCAAGAGTCAGAAGCCTCTGCTATAGTAGCTTTGATCTCATCACGGTTATTAGCATATTGTAAAAGTAAATTAACAACAAACTCCTGTACACTCTCATCATGATAATGCCAGTAAACTTCTGGCAGCTGTAAAGATTCTCGCATCAAACCAATCGCGGTATAGCAATTATTCAAATGTTCAATAAATTCATCAGATTGAGGCAGCGGCACACCACGTACGGCCTCATCCAATCCTTCGTTATCAGGATGATTAATTTGATATTCCATTAGATAACGCTCTACCTTAATAAAAAAAGATTCTGCGACCTTTAGATTATCGCGAGTATAGTCAGCCAGCGTCCGCAAAGACGATAAGCAGAGAGCATGCAAATCAGTTTTTGCAAGTTTCTCGAGTTTGATGTTTTCAGTTTTCTGTGGCAGCTGGAAAATTGCCAGAAACGCTAATTCCCGGGCTGCACTGCGTTTTTCCATCGGGCTTCAATCATAACTCAATCTTAAAGGAAGTTAAACTATATTTTTGTTAAAATTCTTACAATTCTACTCATAATGGTTATAATTATTGAGAACTATTCTCAATAGCAATGGCGATATTAAAACTAAATCAAATAGCCACAAAAGAGGTTTTTACTATTACTGCTCTACCTAGTCAATTACGCAGCGAATTAATTCGGTTAGGTATTTGTGAAGGGGATACCTTGCAATGCATAGCTAAGATCCCTAGAGGACCAGTGGTTATCAAAAAAGATCTACTCGAGATCGCTATTGGACAAGATTTTGCTGCGTGTATAGATATAAGAACTAATGACTAACACCTTGACCCAAACGATTAAAGTTTCTCTAGTTGGCAATCCAAATGTCGGCAAGTCTGTGATCTTTAACTATTTAACAGGCTCTTATGCTGATGTAAGTAACTACCCAGGCACGACTATTGAGATTGCTAATGCTGCGATGAAAGGGAGCTTAGATCCTTGTTTTAGAATCTTCGATACCCCTGGTGTTTATGGTATCTCTAGTCTCAATGATGAAGAACGCGCAACACGAGACTATGTACTAGAAGCAGATATTGTTATCAACGTAGTTTCAGCTCTAACATTACAACGTGATTTATTTCTCACTAAGCAGCTTTGTGATCTGGGCAAGCCCATGCTGCTGGTCATTAATCAATGTGATGAAGCTAAGCTCCGCAAAGTAGAAATCAACAGCAAATTACTAAGCGAAAGACTCAAACTTAATATTATTGAAACAGTAGCAACCGATGGCATTGGACTCGATGATATACAAAAAGCAATCCTAGCAAGCCTTTCAGACGATACAATTATAGCTCCAGGAGCCGTTTCTACACAAATCGAACCCTATATTAACAAATACATAGATCAAGTACTCACTAGAACTGAAGCACTAATGATTGCTGAAGCAGATATAGTCATCGCCAAAAAAAATAACATTATATTAGCAGACGATGCGATAGAACAGCGTGAGACCATCTACAAGATACGACGCAAAGAGGTAAATGAGATATTAGACGGACTTATCAGTAGTGGTAAATTCTCTAAGCGAGTGCTTTTTGGCAATCTATTGCTGAATCCATGGATTGGTAGTATTGTTGCTGCAACAGTCTTATATTTGTTTCTTTATCAATTTCTTGGTGTATTTATAGCTGGAACAGTAGTTGATATTTTCGAGAAGTCTTTCTTCCAAAAATATTATGAACCAACAATCAGAGCATTGGTTAATCTTGCCTTCCCAATTAATTATGGTGAATTAAATAATATTGTTTTCAGTGATCCGTTAAGAGCCATTGGGACTTTTCTGGCTGGTGATTACGGCGTACTTACACTGACTATTACTTACCTCTATGGATTACTGATGCCTTTGGTTTTTGGCTTCTATTTTGGCTTAGCCATTCTTGAAGATAGTGGCTATCTCCCTCGCCTAGCGGTTTTAGTCGATGGTGTGCTTACCAGTCTTGGCATGAATGGTAGAGCAATTATTCCACTCATCTTAGGCGGCGGCTGTGTCACGATGGCAGTGGTTACTACGCGCTTACTAACAAGTAACAAAGAAAAAATTATCACCATGGCATTATTAGGACTAACAATCCCATGTTCAGCTCAACTGGGCGTGATACAAGGCTTATTAAGCAATGTTGGTGGTATCAAACCATGGTTAATCTGGAGCGGTACATTATTAGTCGTCTTTGTTGCAGTTGGTTCTATTCTTAACAAACTAGTCCCTGGTAATTGTGGTCATTTTATTTCTGATATCCCACCTTTGAGATTACCTAAACCAGCAAACCTAGTCAAAAAGACAGTTCTACGCTCAAATATTTTCTTACAAGAAGCAACACCAGCTTTTTTTATAGCTGCAGCTCTCGTTGCTAGTTTACAAATCACAGGATTATTAAGTCATGTAATCAAGCTCTGCGAACCAATTGTTAGTAAAGTCCTACTATTACCTAAAGAAGTTACTCTAAGTTTTATTTTAGGTATGGTACGTAGGGATTTTGGTGCTTTTGGACTACTGAATATACCAATGACTGCTGGACAGCTGATTACAGCCTGCGTCGTACTGACTTTATTCGTACCTTGTATTGCGACTGTAGCTGTCATGATCAAAGAAAAAAACTGGCAAACTGCTCTTGCTATCTGGATTAGCTCATGGGGCTTGGCTCTAGGTCTAGGTGCGGTTTTAGCTAGATTAATAGCTTGATTAAAAGCTTTTGCCTAGATTAAAGACGTGAATTAGCTTATTTTTTCAACTATCAAGATCATATTATTTGAAGTAAATACGTCATAGAATCGGATTGTATCTTTTGCTTTTCTGAGCATAAATACTCTGAGGTTCAATAATGTCACTTCAAGCAGTACAATCAGCAGGATCATCAATGAAGAATATTCAAATTGGAATTGATATTGTTGCTCACAACGTTGCTAACGTAAACACAACAGCTTACAAAACAAAAAAAGTAAACTTTGAAAGCGTTATCAATGGTAGTGGCAATAGACATTTCTCTGGTACTGCAGTGAACTCTATAAGCTCAAACTTCAGTCAAGGCAGATTAAAAGCTACAAGTCAGGCAACTGATTTAGCGTTACAAGGGCGGGGATTCTTTACTCTACAAAATTCTGCCGGTGAGTTGATATTTACAAGAGCTGGACATTTCAAAATTGATAGCCTTAGTACTGTGGTAGACCCGGATGGCAATTACGTCCTGTCAGTAGGTGGTGGTAGAATTACTCTACCAAAAAATGCTGAAGCAATGGAAATAAATGCCGCCGGTGAAATCCATATACTTTACCCAGGGCAACAAGAATTTCAATACTTTGATCAGTTCCAATTAGCGAGTTTCGTTAATCCTCAAAGTTTAGAAAATATTGGTGGTAATGCTTATCGAGAAAGCCTGAACTCCGGTCCAGCAGAATTCTCTAACGCACTTGCCTCGGGAACATCAACGGCAGAGACAACCGTTGTATCAGGTACTCTTGAAAGCTCTAATGCTGATTTAAGTATAGAGTTGACCGATATGATAGCCTACCAAAGATCATTTCAAGCTGTGTCCAAAGTCGCAACCACAGCCAATGATCTACTAGATACAACGTTGAATTTAATAAGATAAAAATTTAGGAGAACACATTATGCCAATTCCATCGTTATTTACAGGAGCAGCCGCTCTAACCAATCAACAGACTGCTATTTCTGTTATCGCCAATAACATAGCAAACGTTAACACCACAGCCTTCAAAGCCTCTCAGGTGCACTTCGCTGAAGAAACTAATAATATTTTTAAATCAGCATCTTCACCAACAGCAGCTCGAGGTGGTACTAACCCAAGTGAAATCGGTACTGGAGTAAGAGTAAGTGATATCAACACTGTCTTCACTCAGGGTTCACTCAAAAACACTGGCTCAGTAACAGACTTAGCTATATCTGGTTCAGGTTTCTTTGCTGTAACTGGTTCAACCATTAGTGGTGAAAATGTTGAAGGTGTACAATATACTCGTTCTGGACACTTCAAACTAGATGCTGATAATAACTTAGTTACCCCAACCGGTGAGAAGGTTGTTGGTGCAACTTTGTATAGTGATCTTACTCAAGCAATCAAAGCAGTTGATGGCTATTCTTCTATAACCTACTTTACTGATCAGAAATTTGGTGATTTAATTCAGGCGACGAATGGTGGTCTATCACCAAGTTTACCAGTCCCCACTCCTTCCGCTACCAACGTTACAGGTCCGGTGCCAAGTTTCGACAGTACTAAAATATCAGAATTGAGTATTAGAGGAGATTTGATTGAAACAACTGGTCTGAGCACAATTACTCCCGGCGATCTTAGTATTAGTAGATTAGAAGATGGAAGATTTTTGTTTAGCTTCGATGATGCTAATGCTGGCAGTTCCAGTAGTGAGTTTAGTATTGCAATTGATCCCAGCAACCAAATCCTTGATGGTGTCATGAGTTTTGAATTAACAAATATTAATGGCTCTAAATTACAGATGAGGATTAGATTTGAACCTGGAGTTAGTTCGTTTGAAGAAGTATTCAAGGATATTGACTATGATTCTGTTAGTGCAAGTAGTGATACTCTAACTTTTAGAGGAGCTGATACTTCGACTCAAACAGGTAGTGAAGTTACCGTTGCTGACGATGATTTCAGGTATATGAGCTTAGCAAATGTGCGTTCATTGCAAGACACAATTAAAATACCTTCGTTCTTCTATACAGTGGATAGCAATCTTGAAGTCGAAACATCTAGCTTCACTATAGATGGAGATGGAACTATATCAATTATTGGTCCAACCTCAGAGAAGTTAAAGCTAGGCAGAATTATTATAGCTAACTTCACTAACCCTGATGGCTTGATTAACAAAGGCGGGAACAAGTATTCAGAATCTTCTAACTCTGGATTTGCCGGTATTTCGGTAATTGGTGGACCATTTGATAAGAATGCTCCTTCAATCACAGGTAGCCAGATTGTTTCAGGCGCTCTTGAGACTTCTAACGTTAACTTAGCTAATGAATTTGCTGAGTTAATTGGTTTCCAAAGAGGTCTTCAGGCTAACGCAAAAACAATCTCTACTTCTGACGAGATTCTACAGACCATAATTAATTTATAATAGAATTGTTTCAAAAGTTTAAATAGTACGGACCTGGTCTAAATCTTTATCACCACGCCCAGAAACGTTCACAATAACGATTTGATCTTTAGTCAGGCTTGGCATGAGGATTTCAAGATAGGCAAGCGCGTGAGAACTCTCAAGTGCTGGTATAATCCCTTCTTGTAAACACAACAACTTAAATGCTGCAAGTGCTTGATCATCATCGATAGACTCATAACGTACTCTCTGTATATCTTTGAGATAACTATGCTCAGGTCCCACCCCAGGATAATCCAAGCCCGCAGAGATACTATGAGCTTCTTGCACTTGACCGTATTCATCCTGCAATAGATAACTTTTAGAGCCATGTAAAACACCAGGTCTACCCTTAGTCAGAGAAGCTGCGTGCTGATCAGTGTTCACGCCTTTGCCAGCTGCTTCAATACCAATCATCTGAACCTGCTTATGTTCAATAAAAGGATAAAACATACCAATAGCGTTAGACCCACCACCAACACAAGCCAGAACATAATCAGGCAGGCGGTTTTCATAAGTTTTAATTTGCTCAATAGTTTCTTCACCAATAATTTTCTGAAACTCACGCACAATCATTGGATAAGGATGCGGTCCTACAGAACTACCGATAATATAATGAGTAGTAGTTACGTTGCTAACCCAATAGCGGATTGCTTCTGAGGTAGCATCTTTCAAAGTTCTCGTACCACTCGTTACTGGGATCACTTGAGCCCCAAGTAATTCCATGCGGTAGACATTCGCCGCTTGACGCTTAATATCTACTTCACCCATAAAAACCTTACACTTGAGTTTTAATAAACTACAAGCAGTCGCTGTAGCAACACCATGCTGTCCAGCACCAGTTTCTGCAACAATTTCATTTTTGCCAAGTGCTTTAGCAATCAAGGCTTGCGCAATGGCATTATTAATTTTGTGAGCACCAGTATGATTCAGATCCTCACGCTTAAGATAAATTTTAGCTGTTGCATAATAATCAGTTAAATTTTTAGCAAAATAAAGTGGCGAAGGCCGGCCAACATAATTTTGCAATAAATCCTGTAATTGATTTTGGAATTGCTTATCTTTCACTAATCTGAAAAAGGCCTGTTCAAATTCTTCCAGCGCTGGCATCAAAGTCTCAGGTACAAACTGTCCACCAAATTCACCAAAATATTTCTCTGATTTCATCGTCATTGCTACAAAAAGCATACAAGATTTCAGAACAGCACTGTTAACTTACAAGCACCGTAATTACTCAGCCCGCCAAATATTAAAAAAATATTAAGATAGAGCTTGCAGCAAAGCACCCAAAAATGCTAGTATTACTAATGATGAGAACTGAAGCTGTGAGAAATCACAACAACGGTCCTATCAATGAAGCTAGAACTAGAGCCCAGGGTAATAATCCTGCGGGTCATTTAGCTAGAACGACAACCTTAGGTGACGTTCTAAAAGATGCGGTAATAAACCTACTTGGTTTAGAACCACAATCAGGACGTTCGAGAGACGTCGTTGCATTGCACGCTAAGCAATTAGCTGCGTAATGCAGGCTAGCTAAAGCTTGAATACTTCAAAGTTGAAGTATTCAGCTCCTTTTTTTACCCTCGGGCTTATTTTTTACTAGGACTAGTGTTTTAGGTCTATCAACACTGGATTCCATTGTTTTGTTTTTAAGATCAAAAATGATTTCATGCCCAACTAAAGACTTATCCTTATTTTGTGAATAAGCTAAACCAGTGAGAATCGCTTTATCAACACTATCAGTGTCATCAAGGGATAATAATATTTGTCGAGAACGCCCGAAACTATCATCACTATAAACTCTAACTAAACTATTGACATCATTAATACTACGAGAAAATGCTGAAAGTAATTTCTGCGCCTTCTCATAAACCATATAATCGGCGAAAACATAGGTACTCTCAGAGTCTTTAATATACTGGAACTTCACTTGCCGATTGGCTTTGAGCAGGTCTATCGCCGGAAAGAAAATCAACTCCTCGCCTTCGACACGCTCTTTCTCACCAATAGCAATAGCCTTTTCTTGAAAATTTATATAATTAAGTTTCTTGTTCTCGTCAGAAGTCATATCAACGACAGTAGAAGTAATGTCTAAATCTTTGCCAACATAATGTACGTCCTTCTCTCCATGACCAGCACCTGTAATCAAATCGTATTGCTGGTACTGCGAAAACAAACTAGCGTTCTTCTCACCCTTCTGAAGAATTTGTGTTTCTACAAGATTAGAACCATTGTTATAGCAATTGATAGAATTGTCTGTTAGATTGATTTCTATCTTCTCAGCGATAATTTTCAAACCATCAGACTCTAGAACTGCTCCATTAATAAAACTTGCTAAATCAAACTCACCATTAGCATTCGCAAGGATACGCGCGTGAGGAGACTTAATGCGATAATCTTGAAACTCGATATCAATATTGCCGGTAAGAATCGAAATCTGTTTAGTACTCTCAAGCTTATCAGCAGAAATAATCGTTATCTCCTCAAGGAAATTAACCTTAGATTTCTCGGCGGCTAGTACCGGCAAACAACTTAAAAATATAATAGTTAAAAGTACTCTCACTGCTAAGCATTCTAACATCAGCTAAATATAGTACTCCAATAAAGTATTCCTAATTTTGATTCGAGAAGCTACTTTCATGGAATCTCAACCGGAATGAAAGAGCTTCTCAAATCATCATTACATCAAGTCAGATTATTTCAATTCAAGTCAATGAATCAAGAATATTGCCATGATAAGATAATAGTCTGATGTTTAGAGAGGTTAGCCGCAGGATCGCAGTACAAGCAATGGCCGCAAGTCCCGTGGCGCTAAGTGAAGCCGCCTCACTTGCTGCTATGATCAGCAAAATAGAAGCTGCACCAGCAATCACACGAATGATGACAGGTAAAGAAGTTGTTGATTGGCTTGCAATGGATTTAATAAAGTTTGGACCAGCCACAGACTTGCCGCAAGCAACTCTCCTCCCACTAGGTAGACGAGTTGTGGAAATGATGACTCAAGTACCAGTCACAGAACTGGATCTGCTAGATGGACCCACAGTGAAAAAAATCTTTATAGATAATGCCTGTCGCTTACAAACAGAGTATCTCAATAGTGGCAAAGTAAAAGTAAACAGTAGAGTAAAAAAGTCCCAACAAGATTGGTACTTACCAGAGACACTTAGACGTAGAAGGCAATTGCTGAGAGCGTTAGCAGCCAGATTACCATTTCATCAGAAACATAAGATTGATACTCAATTGTTAACAGCGGTATCAGCAGAAGCCTTTAGATAGACTGCGAATGTACACGACCTTCGAGCACCAGTTCTTCGGTGTTGAAATCATAAATTATTACATCAGCAAAAATCTTCTTACCTTTTTGTATGGCATAAGGCGCGCCTTCAAAGATCGCTTGCTGAGGTTTCTTCGCTGCGTCAACTACAACATGCATCTTAGCGGAGTAGCAAGAAAGCTTACTAGTCGCCACCGATACTTGATCACGCGCGACCACAGTAGAATCATCATTAATAGTAATATTCTGAGCTTTAAGTAGATGATCTTCAAGCAAGTTCAAACTAGCATCAGTATTGGCTTGTACAGTCAGATTCTTACCCTTAACATCGACAACTATATTACCAGCACTTAATAGCATCGGATCTTTCGGATCATCTTTGCGCAATTGCGCGTGTCCTTTACTTACTATATGACCAAAATCTCTATCGATCACACCACTATCACCAAAAACCTTATAACCATTATCAATACTCAGAGTCCAGCTTTTATCGACGAGAATTTCTTTACGGCTATCTTGAAAAAACAAAGCACCAGATTCAATCACGAATCTCTTGTCTGCACTAATCAGCTTGACTCCATCAAACATCTGGACTTCTTGCTTCTGGCTTTCGAGATGAGCAAATTTAGATTTAATATAGAAACTTGGTTGAGAGTTCTTATAATATACAAGATGTGGATCAATAATCTTAGCTTCATCTTCAGCCGAACTTGCTTCTGATTTATTGGCACGTAAAATCCATTTGATCTCATTGGTAATAGGATCAATCTGCTTAATCTCATAATTAGCAATCTCTAACGGGATCTTATCAAACTCACTTGGCAACTGGGTTTTATTAACAGCAATCAATCCATAAATCAGACTGAAAATGAAGAAAGCCAAGCCCAAAACCACTGGGGCTAACATAAATAACACCAGCTTATGACGAGAAAAAAATTCTCTTATTGGACTGACAGAATAAACGGTTGATGACACTGATTAACGATTAATATGCTTCTTAGTTAAATCATCAAGTTGCTTACCCAACGAATTCACTTGCTCCTGAATATCACGCGCCGATGCCTTTAGTTTCTCATCAGCCATCTCCCGAAAATCATGAATCGTAGTAGAAGCTTGATCTCTAAGATCCTCAACTCTATCACGCAAACTCGAGAAAAAATCTCTTGAATTATTCTCTAAATCTCTTCTAAGCTCAACTCCTGGTTTCTCGGCATTTAACAAGCCGATTGCATAGCCAGCGCAAGCTCCAATAGCTAATCCTGCTAGAAGTTTCAATAAACCATTATCTTTGTTTTCTGTTGACATAACTATATTATACCACGCAGAGAGGTAAAAATATCATCAAGCGTAAGGATACTTAATAAGAAATTACTTAGAAAATAATAAGTCAGAAACCGTATCCTTAACATTTGCCATAAAGGACGTGACATGATTCAAGACCTTTGCAACACCGCTACCAGCTGCGTTAATTTTAGATTTGATCTCCTCAGTATATTCATTAATATTGTCGAGAAGAATTTCAGTTGCTTTCAAAACACGTAGAAGTTGCTGCAAGACAGGAATAAAGAAAATTAAAAAAACTATCATGGAAATTACGAGCAAGCCCAAACTAATAACAAAAACCAAATCTACGTTACTTAATTCCATCATACTGATATTGTATCCTCTTCTGCTGTGCCTTGTGGCTTAGTCTTTTTTTGTTTCATTGATCGAGAGATAATCGCCAAGGCACGAGCAAGCCAAGACAGAACACTAAAACAAACACGCAAAAAAGAACTAATTAAAGCAATACTATCATCAACAAAAACCTTCGCGCGATTAGGCAGCTTATACATCTTATTAAAAAAAGTCTTACCCGGAAAAGGCAAAATCAATATCGCTACCAAAAATCCTAAAGCCGCGCTAATAACGAAAAGAATAAATCTAACCACTTCAAGAACCAATTCTAGCAACATAAAAGCCCAGCTTCACTTATAGATCTATTCTACCCATTTTAAAGCAAATTAAATCACATTCGCTATTATCTTAAAATTTCAATGCTACAATTCCGAAATATGAAACGCTCTGACCACAAATCCAGAATAGAGCTTAACAAAGCACAAAAAAACCTAGAAAAAGACTGGGGCTTTGAAACGCGCTCAATACTTGTTGGACAAGCGCCTGACCCTGCGACAGGAGCAACAATATTCCCTATTTATCAAACCTCTACCTATACTCAAGCTGGGATCGATGACAATAAAGGTTACGTCTACTCTCGTAGCGGCAATCCCACACGTACTGCTGTTGCTGAAGTGCTAGCCTCTCTTGAGAATGGCACTAATGCTTTTATTTATCCATCAGGTATCGCGGCTATTCATGCAGTGATGCAATTATTTAAGCCCGGCGATCATATAGTGTCATCTTCAGATTTGTATGGTGGCGCCCATAGGCTCTTTGATCAAATCCTCACACCGATTGGTTTTAGTTATGATTTTGTTGATGCTCGTATCATCGCCAATATCGAAGCAGCTGTCAAACCTAATACCAGATTGATTTGGCTAGAATCACCAACCAATCCATTAATGCGACTCTGTGATATCGCTGCTATCATAGCGTCAATTAAACAAATCAACCAAAGTCGTGATGCTCAAAGTCAAATATTGGTTGGCTTTGACAATACTTTTGCTAGTCCATTCTTGCAACGTCCTTTAGATTTTGGGGTGGATATTGTGGTGCACAGTGGAACTAAATATCTTGGTGGACACTCTGATGTATTGATTGGAGCTGTTGCAGTCAAATGTCCAAAACTTGCTGAGAGATTGGCTTATCACCAAAACGCTACTGGCTCTATGGCTGGTCCTTTTGATTGTTGGATATTGATGAAGGGTATCAAGACTCTAGCCATACGCATGCGTCAGCATCATAATAATTGTGTTACTGTAGCCGAGTGGCTAGAAAAGCACCCTAAGGTTAAAGCCATTCACTGTCCGGTTTTGAAATCACATCCACAACATGAACTCTACAAAAAACAAATGGATCTTTATAACGGTATGTTGTCTTTTGAATTCGATGGTAGTTATGACGATGTCAAGAAGTTAGTTAGTGCTACTAATATTTTCCAGTTAGCAGAGTCTCTTGGTGGTGTCGAAAGTTTGATCGGACATCCAGCAAGCATGACCCATGCTGCTGTACCACGCGCTCGTAGACTGGAGTTGGGGATCAATGATAATCTAGTACGTTTGTCTATCGGCATAGAAAATGTAGAAGATCTGATTAAGGATTTGGAGCAGGCGTTTAAACAAATATGATATCCCACGAAGAATTCGCGCTACGCCGTAATAAAGTTCTGAGTTATTTAGCAGAGCTAAGTGCTAACGACAACAAAGCCTATAAAGCTGTTTTCCGTAGTGGTGAACGTAAAATTTTCAGCAATGATGTCCATTATACTTTTCGCGCTGACAGTAATTTCTATTACCTGACTGGATTCAAAGAACCCAATGCTATTGCCGTGTTAGATCCCAATGCTGAAAATCCTTTCGCGTTATACGTAGAGCCGCAAGATCCAGAATATGAAATCTGGGAAGGATATAGAGCTGGGCTTGAAGGGGCTATCAGAGACTATCAGGCTGACATAGCTTATGAAGCTGATGACTATGACGAAAACCTTGAACCTGATTCTAATAAAGCAAGCAGTAAGACTAAAGATATAAATAGTTTCGTGCATTCATTGCGTAGTATCAAATCCGCTGCTGAATTGGATCTTATGCGTAAGTCTGCTGCCATTGCCATACAGGCACATCAAGTGGCTCATGATATCATCACTCCAGGAATTTATGAATATGAAGTAGAAGCCGCTCTATTAGCGGTCTTCAGATCACAAGGAGCTAGTGGTTGGTCTTATCCGCCGATAGTAGCTGCTGGGGTTAATTCTTGCATACTGCATTACACTGAAAATAGCAAACGCATTGATAGTGATGATTTGATCTTGATCGATGCTGGTTGTGAATGGGAATATTATGCTAGTGACATCACTCGCGTGCATCACGCTTCTGATCATATGTCCAAAGAACAGCAAGATATTTATGACATAGTGTTAGCAGCCAACAAACAAGCTATCACTTCAGTCAAACCCGGTAATAGTCTTGCTGATACGCATAGAGTGGCTAGCGCAATTATTGCCGAAGGTTTA
>CAZKFA010000027.1:23320-25395 GCA_964551925.1 uncultured Gammaproteobacteria bacterium | reverse complement strand
TCTGGATTGGAGAGTACATCATAAGTTGTGAACTCCGTATCGTAAAACTTTAGAACTTTAACAACAGCATCAGAGAAACCACACTGAGGCGCTTCTTTGTTGCCTTTCATAAAAAGCACAACCTTATCTTTGCTAAGAATATCTTCGATTTTGGCTTTGAGTTCTGAGGCTAATTGTTCTGTTGTCATATTGTTATTATAGCATTATTTATTCTTCCGTACCCTTAGCCTTAATAACTAGAGCATGTATAGTCTCATCTCTAAGTAAGTCAGCAAGTGCTTTCTGTACCAATTGTTCGCGTTTGATGCGATTGAGATTATTGAAATCACTAGCAATGATATTTACCTGCCAGTGATTGCCACCCTTAAGGTCAATAGCCTCTACAGACTTAACTTGAAGTTTCTCGCGGAGTATTTGTTCTATATCGTTTGCTGTTAGTAACATAAATTATCTGAAAATTTTGACGACTTGCTCTAAAGCAGCGAAGCATCTATCAATGTCCTCTCGGTTATTATACAAGCCCAGAGATATCCTTGAACTAGAATCAATCCCAAATCTTGCCATCACAGGTTGAGCGCAGTGATGACCAGTACGAATAGCGACACCGTGTTCATTCATAAGAGTACCAATATCGAAGCTACCAATATCATCAAATACAAAACTAATCAAAGTCGCTCTCTGCTTTGGATTACCTATGATCCGTAAGCCTTTCAATACTTTAGATTTTTCTAAAGTATAGTTTAGTAGGTCTTTTTCGTGTTGGATAATATTAGTCATGCCCATATTATCTAGATAGCTAAGCGCCGCGCCCAAGCCAATCACTTCGACTATAGGTGGGGTGCCTGCTTCAAACTTAAATGGTAAGCCCGCAAAAGTCGTATTAGTGAAACTTACCCTCTCTATCATCTCACCGCCACCATGGTAAGGAGGTAGCTTCTCTAATAGTTCTTTTTTGCCATAGAGTACGCCAACTCCAGTTGGTCCGTATAATTTATGGGCTGAAAAACAATAGAAATCACAATCAAGATCCTGTACGTCTACTATGCTATGAGTTACTCCCTGAGCGCCATCTATAACTACGATAACATTGTGTTTGTGAGCGAGAGCGATCATTTCTTTGATTGGATTAATAGTGCCGATCGCGTTAGAGATATGAGTGAGAGCTAGGATTTGGATTTGTCCAGATTTGATAATCTTGGCGTAAGCTTCTAGATCAAGATCGCCGCTATCAAGCACTGGGATTGATTTAAGCTGCATGCCATTTTGTAATTGCCAAGGCACGATATTAGCGTGATGCTCTAATCCAGAAACTAATATACCTAAATCTTGACCCAAGTGACGGCAGAGTGAACTAGCTACTAAATTAAGAGATTCAGTAGTGCCACGAGTGAAGATTATTTCTTCACTATATTGGGCGTTAATAAACTTTTGTACTTGTATTCTTACCTCATCAAAAGCTTGGGTTGAATTAGCACTGAGATCATAGACTCCACGTCTGACGGTAGCGTTTTCTTCGAGCATGAATTGCTTCATTCTGTCGATCACGGTGATTGGTTTCTGGGCTGTAGCGGCGCTATCAAGATAGGTTAATCTCTTGCCGCTAATAGTGCTATCTAAGATTGGGAAATCTTGGCGAATTTTGTTGATATCGAAGGTTACTTGCATTATTGATAGCGAGCCTGTTTGAATTTAGAGTTATTAGCAAGCATTGCTAATATTTGCTCGTCAAAATTAACATCCTCTGATTCTAAGCTTGCGAACACTAGGTTAGCTGCGTAGTTGCGCACAGAGTCATACTTGATACACTCTACTAGTTCTTGTGAGAAGCTATAAGTGAGCACTACTTTGGCATCAGCTTCGCTTAAGCCACGTGATCTTAAGTAGAAATATTCTTCGTCATTTAATCTGCCAACAGTTGCTCCATGAGAGCATTTGACGTCATCAGTGAGTATATTGAGCTGAGGTCGAGAGTCCACATGGGCGTATTTAGATAGTAATATATTTTTGTTGAGTTGCTTAGCATTCGTTTGTTTCGCGTTAAGCCCGACATCGATAGAGCCATTGAACTCTGCTCT
>CAZKFA010000027.1:9578-23220 GCA_964551925.1 uncultured Gammaproteobacteria bacterium | reverse complement strand
TCTAATTTGAGTTTAGCGTTATCTTCAAGTTCTGCTTCAATTACGGCATTGGTGAAATATTTACTGTCTTGAAGACCAACATAAGTAACGATGATATCTAGCTCAGAGTCTTTGCTAAGATGAATCAGAGAGCGGATTTGGTTGAAGCTCTCCTGATTTGATATATGTAGTATTTGTAATGGTTTACTTCCTTTATATCCAGCTTTGACCGCTAGTAAGAAGCCGCTCTTAGCGAGTATAGTGTTTGCTAGTTTGAAGTATTGATCTTGTGTTTGGGGATTATTCTTGAAATGATTATTGACTATGCTCTGTAGTTCAGGATTGGCATTTAGTTCTGCTTGATCGTGAAAATTTATAATTTGAATTTGCTCGTTATCAAAATTGTAATTCGATAATTCTTTAGCATAACAACCATTAATAGTTACTAATAGATTGTCTAAGGTCTCAGGGAAACTATAGCGTTCAATTAATTTATTAAGTTCGCTGGCATCTAAGCTGCCACTTTTGTCTGTGAATGCAAATTGATTGTCAAGTATGTCTTGGAAGTTAAAATATTTCCAGTCTTCGTTTCTCTTGCTGGGAAATCCAATTGCTGTAAGTCTTTTAAGTGCTTGGTGCTTAGCCTGTTCAATGCTGCTAACGCTAGAGCTAAGATCGCTTTTAGCTAGAAATTCATTAAATTCTATTTTGTCTTTAACCATGAACATTTATTTAACTGCGTATCCTTCTTTCTCTAATTCTAACGCCAAGCTCGCGTCGCCAGTTTTGGTGATTTGTCCATTGGCTAGTACGTGTACGTAGTCTGGCTTAACGTAGTCTAATAATCTTTGATAGTGTGTTATGAGCAATACTGCGTTGCCAGCGTTGCGATAAGAGTTGATACCTTCGGCAACTACTCTAAGAGCATCAATATCAAGTCCTGAGTCAGTTTCGTCTAGTATTGCAAATTTTGGATCTAGGACTAACATTTGGAGTATTTCATTTTTCTTTTTCTCACCACCAGAGAAGCCCTCATTAAGATTGCGATCAAGGAAGTCGCTTTTCATTTTTAGTAGGTTTATTTTAGTCTCGATGAAATCATCGAAATCTAGTGGGTCCATTTCTTCTTTGCCTAAATATTTTTGTTTAGAGTTGTATGCCATGCGTAGGAAGTTAAGATTATTAACCCCAGGTATCTCTAATGGATATTGAAAAGCAAGAAATAATCCAGAATTGGCTCTTTCATTGGGTTCTAGGGTTGTTAGGTCTTTGCCGTTGAAATTTACCGAGCCGCTAGTTATCTCATAACTAGGATGACCAGCTAATATTTTAGATAAGGTGCTTTTTCCAGAGCCATTAGGTCCCATAATGGCATGTACTTCGCCAGAGCTGATTTTTAGGTTTAAACCTTTGAGTATTTCTTTCTCACCATCTTCACCATTGATCTTGGCAAATAAGTTTTTTATTTCTATGATTGTTTCTGACATAATTATCCTACGCTATTCTCCAGTTTGAGAGCCATTAGCTGATTGGCTTCTGCGGCAAATTCACCAGGCAGCTCTTTGAACACATCCTTGCAGAAACCACTGATGATAGTGGAGATTGCATCTTCTATACTGATGCCGCGCTGTTGTAAGTAAAATAATTGTTCCTCTGATATCTTTGAAGTAGACGCTTCGTGTTCGATGTTGGCGCTGTTGTTTGATACTTCAATATACGGAGTAGTGTTAGCTGCGCACTTAGAGCCTAGTAACATCGAATCGCATTGAGTGTAGTTGCGAGCGTTCTCTGCTGAGGCTAGTATCTTGACTAAGCCTCGATAAGTGTTTTCAGACCTGCCTGCTGAGATGCCCTTAGAGACTATTGTTGAGCGTGTATTTTTGCCAATGTGTATCATTTTGGTTCCAGTATCAGCCTGCTGCAAATTATTTGTTAGAGCAACTGAATAGAATTCGCCTACAGAGTTGTCGCCTTGTAAAATACAGCTCGGGTATTTCCATGTAATTGCTGAACCGGTTTCAACTTGAGTCCAAGATATTTTTGAATGGTGTCCTAGGCATTTGCCACGCTTAGTGACGAAGTTATAAACTCCGCCTTTGCCGTTCTCGTCACCAGCGTACCAATTCTGTACTGTTGAATATTTAATCTCAGCGTTGTCTAAAGTGATGAGTTCAACAACTGCAGCATGTAGTTGGTTGCTATCAAAGGCTGGTGCTGTGCAGCCTTCAAGGTAGGATACATAGCTGTTGCTATCGCAGAGGATTAATGTTCTTTCAAATTGACCAGAGCCTTCGGTATTGATTCTGAAGTTGGTTGAGAGTTCGATGGGGCAGCGAGTGTTGGGTGGTATATAGATAAAAGTACCATCGCTAAATACAGCTCCGTTGAGAGCAGAATAGAAGTTGTCAGAGTTTGGTACTACAGTGCCTAGATATTTTTGTACTAATTCTGGATGTTCTTGAATTGCTTCTGATATCGAGCAGAAAATAACCCCAATTTCGGCAAGGGCTTTTTTGTGAGTGTTAGCTACTGAAACACTGTCAAAGATAGCATCTACAGCTATACCTTCAAGTCGTTGTTGTTCGTGTATTGGTATACCAAGTTTCTCGTAAGTTTTGAGAATCTCGGGATCAACTTCGTCTAGAGAATCTTTGCTGATTTTTTTCTTTGGAGCTGAATAGTAACTGATATCTTGAAAATTAATTTCTGGATAGTGTACTTGCGACCATTTTGGTTCTTGCATCTTATTGAATTGTTTGAAGGCATCTAATCTGAACTTGAGCATGAACTCAGGTTCGTTTTTGATCTTAGAAATATTACGAATAATATTCTCATCTAAACCTTTAGGGAATTGATCTGCTTCAATCTCAGTAGTGAAGCCGTATTTGTACTGTTGTGATTGCAGTCGTTCTAGATTAGCTTCCATAATTTAGTAGCTCCAAGTTGTTTGCAATTTTATTTGTCATGCAAGTTTCGTCTTGCATGAGTTGTTCTAATGTTATAGAACTAAGAAAGTTTGTGATTAGAGAATTCAATCCATTCCAGACAGGGCGGATCGCACAGTCTGTGGAGTTAGCGCAGTGATTTTGAGTGCCTTTGTGCTGCTCGCAGAAATCATCAGTGAAGGTATCTTTTGCTAAGCCTTGAATGATTTGATGTAAATTTATTTGGCAAGGAGTTTTGCTTAATTTGTAACCACCGTATTTGCCGCGTACGCTTTCGACTAGTCCAGCATCTTTGAGTTTGGCTAGAATCGCAGCACTATTCTCTATGCTAATGCCTTCAGTTATTGCGATATCCTGTAATGAAACTAGGCTGCAAGGATTTGTTTTCAGGATTTTGGCGATCCTGAGTAAAATTCGTAGTCCGTATTCTTCGTAGGCGGTGATTTTCATTATTAGTAACTTGGCTGCTTAGATTCTAGCCAGCAAGTATTGATTATAGCCTAATCTTTAGATTTATCTAAAGATTAAAGATCTTGGCTTGGTGGTTGGCTTTTTATTGAGAAAGATTCTCAGTAAAATTCTGTTAAGCTGAGTAACTGAGGATTAAATGTCTTTATTCAAACACTGGCTGCAAATGATTAAAATTGAACACACGTTGTTTGCTCTGCCTGTGGTTATTAGTGCCGCTTTGCTTTCTTTGTATAATCTTGCTCTTGCTGCTAATATTCCTTTTTACATTACTGATATTTTTACAAGTAATTTGATTTGGATTTTACTTTGTTTTATTACTGCTCGCGCTGCTGGTATGACTCTTAACAGAATCTTTGATGCCAAGATTGATGCTGTTAACAAGCGCACCGAAAAGCGAGAGATTCCAAGTGGTAAGATATCCAAAATTCAAGCTTGGATTTTTGCGATTATTTGTTTAGTGATTTTTGTGTACTCTGCTTTGCAGTTGCCATTGCTGTGTCAGCAATTACTGCCAGTGGCTCTATTATGGCTGTTTCTTTATTCATGGCTTAAACGCTTAACTTGGCTCTGTCATCTTTTCTTGGGGACTATACTGGGTGGAGCTGCGTTAGGCTCCTGGATTGCAATTGCTGGTGCTGTTAATTCTGTCGCTATTGTATATTTCTCACTTGCAATTAGTTTCTGGGTTGCTGCTTTTGATGTGATTTATTCGTTGCAGGATTATCAATTTGATCGAGATCAGAATTTACATTCTATTCCTGTAAGATTTGGTCAGGAAGGAGCTTTGATGATTGTACGCTCGCTACATTTGTTGATGCTGATTTGCTTGTATCTGTGTGGCAAGGTCTTGGGACTTGGTTTGTTCTATAAAATTGGACTCGTTGTTGTTATGGCGGCTCTTTATTATGAACATTTACTGGTTAGACAAGGTAAAGTCGAAGCGGCATTCTTTGATGTTAATAGCGCTATTTCAGGCTTGTTGATGTTGTTCATTATTCTTGATTTGTATGAATTTTAAGTATCTAATCAAATATCATAGAGCTTATTTTTTTGGAGCAATTCTTTTACTGCTTGTCAATCTACTGGCGGCATATATCCCACAATTAATTAAGAGTGCGATTGATGAATTGCCAGGATTGAATCATCAAGCAATTAATCATATCTTGATTTCCGTTTTAGTCCTTGCTGTGATTATGGCGATAGCAAGGATTTTTTCTCGACAAATTATCTTTGGTGTTGGACGGCAAGTAGAATTTGATTTCAAAAAACTTATTTTTGATCATTTGCTTACTCTTGAAGTAGATTTTTTTTCTAAACAGCGCACTGGTGATTTGATGTCTATCATCACTAATGATGTACAGTCATTGAGAGCTTTTGCAGGATTTGCGGCGTTAAATGTTTTGAATACACTGATCGCCTTTGTCATTATATTGCCATTAATGTTTGAGTTGAATTTTGTTATCACATTGATTTTTGTTCTTACTATCCCAGTGGTTTTATTTTTTATTTATGTATTAAGTAAGGGGATTAAAGATTATCAGGAAGATGTGCAGATTAAGCTTGGTGAGTTGAGTAATTTTCTGGAAGAGAATTTGAGTGCAATTCATATTATTAAATCCTATGCTCAGGAGAAGGCTGAGATCCAAAGGTTTGAAACTTATAATAATGGTTTGAAGCAATCATACTTGAAGCTTATAGAGTTTAGAAGCCTTATGGGTCCTATTATGCGCGTAGTCGCTTCTTTAGGTTTAATCATTTTACTTGCTTGGGGTGGTCAAGCTATTATCGCTGAAACTTTTACTAAGGGAGAGTTTGCTGCTTATTCACTTTATATATATCGTTTGATCTGGCCGATTTCAACATTGGGCTGGTTGATTACGGTAGTATATCGAGCTCAAGTTAGTTATAAGCGTATCGATGATATTCTTTCCTATCCTGCTAAGATTGCTAATCACCCGGAAGCTGTCATCAAAAAAAACTTTGATGAGCAATTGGTGATTGCTGATAAGGTAGTGCCAAAAGGCTCAAATATTGTCATTGTGGGCACTGTAGCGTCTGGCAAGTCTACTCTAGCTTATAAGTTGACACATTTAAAAGAATTAACACCTGGTGAGATTCTGCTTGATGGCGTTGATTTGCAGAAGATTGATTTGGGATCTTTGCGTAAATTAATTAATTTGGTTCCGCAAGAAAGTTTTCTATTTCCGATCTCTATTGCCGAGAATATCGCTTATGCTCGAGAGCTAACTAAATCAGAAATTATGGAATTAGCTAAGGTTGTATCTATCTATGATGAGATAGTGCAATTACCAGAGGCTTTTGAGAGCGTAGTTGGTGAGCGGGGTGTAACGCTCTCAGGCGGGCAAAGGCAACGAATTACTATTGCCAGAGCCCTTGCAATTAATCCAGAGATCCTCGTACTTGATGATGCGTTGAGTAATTTAGATACAGTAACTGGTGAGCAGATTCTTACTAATATAACGAAATATCGTCAAGGTAAAACAACTATATTCATAACTCATAAATTACAGTTTGCAAAAGCCGCTGATCAAATCTGGGTGATGGATAAGGGTAAGATTGTAGAAGTTGGTTCTCATGTGGCTTTGATGGCACAAGAAAATTCTTTGTATGCTGCTTTATGGAGGTCGGTCAATGACAGATCTTAAGCTGATTAAAATTGCTCTTGATTTCCTAAAACCCTATTGGCGTCAAGTTCTGCTTATATTGATTCTATTGCCACTGACAGCATTCTGTTATTCTATGCAGCCATTGATTATACAGAGAGCGATTGATGGACCTCTAGCTAAGTTAGATATTCATGGTTTGCAATTTTATGTACTGGCTTTGATTGCTTTTGTTGTTTTGAATTTTACCTTGCAAGTGTTGCAGTTCAGAGTGATGAACTTCCTTGGACAAACCTTAGTCGCTCATATAAGGACGGAGTTGTTTGTTCACCTGGAGTATCTTTCTATGAGCTTCTTTGACCGCACTCCAGTGGGTAGATCTGTGTCGCGTTTAACTAGTGATATAGAGCAGCTGGCGGAGAGTTTTGCTGGTGGTCTTGTACTGCTTGCGCTAGATGTCTTTAACATACTTGGCATACTTGTTTGTATGTTTTATTTGAACTGGAAGCTTTCTTTGGCGCTGCTAGTTTTCTTATTACCCATATATTGGGTTACTGATTATTTCCAAGAATTGTACCGGAAGTCAAATTTAGAGGCACGTAAGCAACTTGCCAATCTCAATTCAATATTGCAACAAAATATCATTGGCATACCGGTTATCCATTTGTCTAATAGTGCTGAAAAAAATAAAGCAAAATTTGCCGAGAAAAATACCAGTTATTTTAAGGCTAATGATATTAGCATTAAGGCTGATGCGCAACTGACCGCAGCGATTGAATTACTCTCCCTGATTGCTTTAGCGGCGATGATTTACTTAAGTTCTAATCTTATTGAGTATGGCTTGAGTATTGGTGTGGTGATTGCCTTCTTGCAGTATTCTCAGACCTTGTTTGATCCTATTCGTAACTTGAGTGAGCGATTCACCGTGATACAGAGTGCGATGACTGGTTTGGAACGTATGCAAGAATTGCTTGATGAGCCCATTATGATTAAGGACCCTGTCGTACAAGAGCTTCATCATATTGATATTAGCTCCAAAAATAATATCCCATTGGTTGAATTCAACAAAGTATCTTTTCGCTATAATCATGACAGTAATTGGATTCTGAAGGACTTTGACTTACAAGTGTTTAAAGGGCAGAGAGTCGGCATTAAAGGTAAAACTGGCTCTGGTAAGACAACTTTGGCTAAATTATTGACTCGTCTTTATGAGGCTGATGAAGGTTTGGTTAAATTTAATGGTGTGGATATCAAGCAAATTAAGCAAGAATCTTTGCGGCAAGCGATTGCTATTGTGCATCAGGATATATATATTTTTGCTGGAGATTTGGCCGCCAATATCTCTCTAGGTAAAGATGTAGATTGGGATAGAATCCAGCCTATCTTAGAGCACACTTCTTGTACTTTGGAGTCGAATCTTAGTGAGCGCGGGCTGAATATCTCTGCTGGCGAACAGCAGTTGATCAATTTGGCTCGGGCATTGGTTTTGGATCCGCAGTTGTTGATACTTGATGAGGCGACTGCTAAAATTGACCCTCATAGCGAAGCTAGTATAGAGCAATTATTAGATGATTTTATGGCTAAAGGTGATAAAACTTTAATGATTATTGCTCATAGACCAAACTCTTTAAAAAAATGTGACTTGGTTATTGACTTCGATAATTAATGCTAGAATGTTAATTACAAACACAACATGGCAACAATGGTTAAGACAGAATCCCCTAAAACAACTAAATCAAATACTAAGGCAGATAAAAGCTATTCAGCTAAGAACATCGAAGTCCTTGAGGGCTTAGAAGCAGTTCGTAAAAGACCCGGGATGTATATTGGTGGTACCGACCACAAAGCTCTGCACCATTGTGCTTATGAAATAGTTAATAACTCTGTAGATGAGGCTTTGGCTGGATTCTGTACTGAAATTAATATCGTTTTACATGCTGATAATTCTCTGAGTGTTGAAGATGATGGACGTGGTATTCCGACTGATATGGTTTCTAAGACTGGTCTTTCTGGAGTCGAGACTGTTTTTACAGTTCTGCATGCTGGTGGTAAGTTTGGCGGTGAAGATTCTAGTTATAAAGTATCCGGTGGTTTGCATGGAGTCGGAGCTAGCTGTGTTAATGCTGTGTCCGAGAAAATGCATGTAGAAGTCTATCGTGAAGGCAAAATACATTTCGTTGAGTTTCGTGGTAGAACTCCGAAAGGCGGTAAGGTTGGTGGATCGACGGAACCTTTGAAAGTTATTGGCAAAACTACTAAGACTGGTACTAAAGTAAGATTCTGGCCTGATTCTGAGATTTTTAAAGAGACTGATGCTGATGGTATTGAGTTCACTCCTAAGTTTGCTCGTGATACTCTTGCTCACGCATTTCTAGAGATGACGTTTTTGAATAAAGGTTTGAAGATTCATTTTACTGATGAGAGACTTAATCCTAAAGATCCTCATTATACTGAGACTTATCATAATCCGGATGGTTTGATTAGCTATGTTAATTACTTGAACGAATCAAGAGTGCCTGTTCATAAGAATGTTTTTCATTGTGAAGGTGTCAGTCAAGATGTTGCTGTAGAGGTGTCATTGCAATATACCGAGAACTATAATGAGAGTTGTCTTGCTTTCGCTAATAATATTATTAACCCTGATGGCGGTACTCACTTACAAGGTTTCAGAACAGCATTGACGCGTATTGTTAATGACTATGCCAAGACTAACAAGTTGGTTAAGGATAAAGATGAGACTCTTAGTGGTGATGATGTGCGTGAAGGTATCACAGCGATTATTTCTGTTAAGGTCAAAGACCCGCAATTCGAGTCCCAGACTAAAGTTAAGCTACTTAATAATGAAGCTAGTTCTGCGGTACAGCAAGTGCTTTCAGATCATCTTTCTGATTGGCTTGATCAAAATCCTAAAGACGCAAAGATTATCGTTAATAAAGCTATTCTTTCTCAGAAGGCTCGTGAAGCAGCGAAGAAGGCTCGTAACGCGGTTCGCCGTCAATCAGCCTTGGAGAGTAGTTCTGGTATCCCTGGTAAGCTTGCTGACTGTTCTGATTCTAATCCTGATTTCTGTGAATTGTATCTAGTTGAGGGAGATTCAGCGGGTGGTTCAGCGAAGCAAGGTCGTGACCGTGTATTCCAAGCGATATTGCCATTACGCGGTAAGATTCTTAACGTCGAGAGAGCTACTGTTGACAAGCTTTATGACAACCAAGAAATTCAATCTATGATTCAGGCTATTGGTCTGGTTCCAAATGAAGAGGAAGATGAGAAAGGACGTAAGATTGAAGCGGTCTTGAAGATGGATGCTGAGAATTTGGATCTATCTAAGTTGCGTTACAAACGTATCGTTATCATGACCGATGCTGACGTTGATGGAGCGCATATTCGTACTTTGATTTTGACTTTTTTCTTTAGATACTCTCGTCAATTAATTGCTAATGGTCATGTGTTTATCGCACAACCACCTCTCTATAAAATTGAACACAAGAAAAAAATTCGTTATGTATATTCTGACCGTCAGTTGGAGCTTGCTCTTGCTGAGATTGGAGAGAAGGCGGCTGTACAGCGCTTCAAAGGTTTGGGAGAGATGATGCCTGAGCAATTGTGGGAAACCACTATGAATCCTGAGACTAGAACTCTCAAACAAGTGAAGATAGAAGATGCTCAAGAAGCTAGTCGTATCTTTGATATGTTGATGGGTGATGTAGTTGCACCACGTAAGGCCTTTATTGAAGAGTACGCTGATATTGCAATTTTGGATGTCTGAAAAATTTTAACTATACACTGTATAGTTAAAAGGGTTTGTATTGTTTGAATAAATAGTTCCATGCCAGCAAATTACTATACAGTGTATAATAATTGTCTTGCTCTTGTCGTTATAGCTTACGATGCTCTAAGCTAGGAAACTTGTCCCTGATATCGTGTAGCTTTTTGAAATCAAGATCAGCATAGATGACAGTTTCGCTCTTGTCATCAGCTTCGGCTAGAATCTCACCCCAAGGATCAATTATAATGGAGTGCCCGAAAGTCGCTACCTGACCAGCTTTGCCGGCTTGATTAGCGGCAATGACAAATGCTTGA
Source organism: uncultured Gammaproteobacteria bacterium (assembly GCA_964551925.1). Classification (GTDB taxonomy): domain Bacteria; phylum Cyanobacteriota; class Vampirovibrionia; order LMEP-6097; family LMEP-6097; genus CAZKFA01. The sequence goes on along the minus strand of CAZKFA010000027.1, from coordinate 13,121 downwards.
TTCTCAATTGCGCGAGCTCGAGTTAATGCGTGCCAGTGTGCTTGTCCAGTAATCTTCGTGAATGAAGAAGGGATAGAAAGTATCTCCACTCCTTTGTCGCTATAGTAACGATAAAGTTCTGGGAAGCGTAGATCGTAACAAATGCTCATGCCTATTTGAATTTCATCATCAAGCTTAGCGATAACAGGCTTGCTGCCACTTTGGCTCTTTGAAGATTCAGAGATAGTTTGTCCTTTGAGGCGTACATCAAAAAGATGCATTTTATGATACTTTGCAAGGATTTTGCCATAAGGTCCAACCACAATCGAGCTGTTGTAAGGCAAGCCAGAGTCTTTCTTTTCTAGAATTGATCCACCAATAATCCAAACTTTATACTCTTTGGCGAGTTCAATTAGTAGTTGTGTACTTGGACCATCTGGAATCGGCTCAGCATTTGCGATACAGTCCTTGACCTCACCACGAAAATTATAAACTTCTGGTAGCGCTATTAGCTTAGCGCCGTGTGCTGCGGCTGTTTCGATAAGTTTAGCTAGTTTAGCTAGATTCTGTTCTTTATCTTCACCACTTTTGGTTTGAATTGCTGCGACTTTTAGTTTGCTAATGGGCATTTGCTTATCATATTAGCGTGAAATGATGAATTATTCAAAACTCCAACCAGTTACTCTAAACAATACAGAAGCACCACCACCTTCGGCAGCATCAACGCCTGGAGGATCGTTGTCACAATTGACGCCGCTTGCTGAATATAAACTAATGTGAAAACACTTATAATAAAGCGTTTGGGGTTCAATTATTGGCAAAGAAATGGTGTCCGTAATTTCCCCTTGAGTAGTGCTATAACCTCCAACAGCCTCGTTATAAGAGATAATAGCTGTTTCACCTAGGTTATCACTAGATCTTGACTTGAAATAAGCTCCCTGTCTTGACCAAATGTATCCAGTTTGTTTTAGCCCCGCATTAGCATGTACAACACGAGCGGTTGTAGGTATGCCGGTTGCAAGGCTAAATGAAGTATAAGCAGTAGCTATTCCTCCATTAAGTACTGCAATTGGAAGTCTCGTAGTTCTTTTATTCTGTTGATAAATAGTAATAAAATTACTTGAGGCATCATTGTAAATCGCTCCTAGATAGGCTTTGTAGGTATAGGTCGGTACTAGGGTTAGACTTGGCGTTGTCGGGGATGTAGATAATAATGAAGCTACTCCAGTGGAGTCATCAGCTATCAGCCAAATATGATACCAAGTACTAGCAGCCTCAGCAACAGTGCTGTCTCGTCCATTAGCTCCTGTCGTTGCAATATTAGCAGTAAGATTTATGGCAGATACACGTTTTGATGCTCCTGTTGTTTTCTGTACTATGACCTCGTCAGCGGTAATAGTAAGCTGAGAGTTTGGAGTGGTGGTATTGTTAAGTATTATTAAATTTCTTGTTGTGTCGCGTAAGCTAGCAGAGCTTGCAGCATCTGCTGCTGCTGAAGTCTGAGTTGTACCATCTGGGAATTTGAAACCGCCTGAGGTAGATTCTACAGTACCAGCGACTTGGAGTTTGGCTGTAGGACTTGAACTACCAATCCCCACATTGCCAAGTTCGCTAATAGCAACTTTGGCTGTAGTAGAATTAGCAGCCGTATAGATAGCAAACCCGCTAGCATCATTATATAAAATTCTGCCTCTAAGATCTGCAGCCAGATTGCTACTACCTTTGAAATCTATATAAGACAGTCCATCATTGCCGCTGCCAAGTTCTAAAGCTCCATCATTGGCTCTCAAGACTACATAACCATTATTAGAAGATTTAACTTCAAGTTCTGCACTTGGAGCGGTGGTCCCGATACCAACATTGCCGTTAGAATCTATGCGAATTCTTTCTGAGCCAGCCGTAGAAATTCCTAGTCTATTGTTGGCAATATAATAAAGTCCAGTAGTCGGATCTGCAGTAAAGCTTAATGTTGGTGCAGAAGCAGAGCCTGTTGCTGCTTGTATTGTTTTATTAGTAAGAGTCTGGGTATTAGTAGTGCCAACAACGGCACCGGTGGCTCCATGAGCAGCTGTTGCTGCAATGTGAGTGTCGATTTGTGCGTGAGTATTGGTTCCAATATTTTGTAGGTCCCCATGATCCCTAGTAGTGATGTCTGCAATACTGGAAGTAGTTTTGTTTATTTGTGCCCAAGTATAATCATTATTCGCGGCTACTACCGCACCGGTTCTACCAAAAACAGAACTTATTGGTCCTGATGGTGCTGCACTCCAAGATGCATTACCAACAGCATCAGAAGTTAGGACGTAGTTGTCAGTTGCACCAGTAGTAAGCTTAAGCCCGGTTGTTGTAATGGTTCCATTAACATCAAGCTTAGATGCTGGAGCGCTATTGCCTATGCCAACGTTACCAGTAGCGGTTCTGTAGATATCGAGATTTGGCTCAAAGATGTTGCTAATGCCACTTTCGTCGCTTATGATACTAATAGTCCAACCATCTCCCCAGCCAGTAACATTACTATAGCCAGCGACAACCTCTGTAACTTGAACTTTTGGAATAGACCAAACTGTAGTTGTATTTCCAAGTAAAATTACATTGACACTACCATCATGAGCTAACCTTACTCGAGAGAATGGTGCTTTACCAGAAACTGTAGCAGAGTAGTTGTACCAATTAGTAGAAGTATGATTGTAACCACCAACTAATAATTCCCATGGACCTAGATTGCTACTATAGTTGTAACCATTGATTTTGATTTGTAGCATGGTATTAGACCAGCTTTTTGGCAGGGCGATTTTAAGAGTACCAGTTAAAGTTCCTGATGAATAAGTGGCAACGCTTCTATATGTATTAAGTGTGATGCCTGGTTGAGAAGTTAAGATGGCTCCATTAACTGTTAATTTGGAATTTGGAGTTTTGGTTCCAACTCCAATATTACTACTGAAATATTCATTACCACGACCATCATTCAAGGCATGTGTGGCCAAAGTGGAAAACAGTAAAACTGCTATTAAGATAAGAGACGTGCGTTTCATGCTCTATCTCTAGATTGTTCCCTAATTTATATACTTATAACAGGGGTTTTTACTCAACTGGATCATAGCCAGATTTACCCCATGGATGGCACTTGCTAATACGCTTTAGTGCCATAGAACTGCCTTTGACTATGCCAAATTGCTCTATAGCTTGGTAGCTATAAATAGAGCAGCTGGGCTCAAAACGACAACAAGGATGACGAAAACTAGCAGTTGATTGGTATAACTTTATAAGTGTTAGAATTGTTTTCTTGATGGTAGCTTTAAACATAGGAAATTTATTACTCGAAATTGGTGCTGAAGAGTTACCTGCTGGTCAGATTCTTGCTATCTCTAATCATATCAAAACTAAGCTTGAACTGCTGTTTCAAGACAGCCTTGGCACAATACCAGAGACCAAAGTTTTTGCTACACCAAGGCGCTTATTTTGGGCTTTTGAGGGTATTAATTTAGATCCAATTAGTAAAGAAATTATTCATAAAGGACCGCCTGAGCATTTAGTGAAGGATGCTACTGGTGCCTGGACTCAAGC
>CAZKFA010000027.1:0-9478 GCA_964551925.1 uncultured Gammaproteobacteria bacterium | reverse complement strand
GCTGCCAAAGAAACACAAGTTCTAGATTTTGAGATAGCTGGACTGAAAGCTAGCAAATTTAGTTATGGACATCGTTTCCTCGGCCCACAAGAGTTTGATTTTGGATCTGTCGATGAATATGTTACAAGATTAAAAGAGCATGGGGTCTATGTTTCAGCGGAAGATCGTAAGCATCGGATAATCTCAGAGTCTGAGAAATTAGCTAAGTCTGTTGGTGGTCAGATTGTAGTCGAGGATAAATTGCTTGATGAATTATTGTTGATAACAGAGAATCCTTCACCAATTCTTTGTGAGTTCGATGCTAAGTTTCTTGCCGTCCCTGATTGCGTCTTGCAGATGGTAATGTTGCATCACCAACGTTATATACCGATAGTGGTTGATGCTAAGTTGATGCCTTATTTTATTGCTGTGAGTAATAATCCATTACCAGAGGCGAAGGCTAATATTAAATCTGGCAACGAAAAAGTTATAGTGCCGCGTTTTAATGACGCAGAATTCTTTGTTAAGGAAGACGCTAAGATTAAGCTTGCTGACAGGGTTCTGAAGCTTGAGAAGATGAATTTTCTGAAAGGCAATTTTTTGCAAAAGGTCTATCGCATGCAAAAAATCACTCAGTATTTGATTGATGAAATTCAACCTAATTACACCAATAACCCAGCAAGCAATCCTGATGATTCTTTTGAGCCTAAAGCTATAGCTGCGATGCTTGAAGCGTCTCTATTGTCTAAAGCTGATTTGACGGCAAATCTAGTATTTGAATTTACTGAACTACAAGGTGAGATTGGTTCTGTCTATGCGGCTAAAGAAGGTTTGCCTAGTGTTGTCGTTAATGCAATCGTTGAACATTATAAGCCAAGATTCGCTGGTGATGAGCTTCCTAAGACTATTGCTGGTAAAATACTTTCGATAGCTGATAAACTTGATAATTTGGTTTGTGCGTTTGCGCTTGGTAATATTCCAACTGGATCTGCTGATCCTTTTGCGTTGAGAAGGCAAGCTAATGGTTTGCTTGAAGTCGTTTTACATAGTCATCTTATAATTAATTTAGATGCTCTTGTTGATTTTGTTGTTGCCTTGCAGCAAGCTGATTTTGGTGATGGTGAGATTGTTACCAAGGTCAAAGGGCGTGGCGATAAACGTCAAGAAGTGCAGGTGTCAGAGCTCAATTGGCAAGAGGCTCCTGGACAAGTTAAGGAATTCTTGATTCAAAGATTGCCATCAGTATTTGAGATTTTTCATAAGAATTTGGAGCTAAACAAAGCAGTGCTTGCCCCAGCTAATCCGTTAGTTGATCTTAATAAACGCCATATGATGTTGCACTTATTGAATGATTTAAAACAAAGTAAAGAGTTTCCGGTTTTTGTGGCAGCAGTTACTCGAGTGTTGAATTTGGCAAAAACAATTAAGCCTGTAAGTAAGATTGATCCGGCTCTGTTTGAATTGGAGCAAGAGCGGAATTTGTATGAGACTCTACAAGGGCTTGATCGCTTGGCAAGGCAGAACTTTCTCTATGAGCCGATTCTTAAGCCTAGTGAGTTAGTTGGCTTGGTCGCCCCAATTAATGGATTTTTTGATAATGTTTTGGTGAATGTTGAAGATACTAAATTGCGCTCTAATAGGCAAGAGCTATTAGCTTATGCTAGTAGTCTATTGCAAGATATTGGCGATTTTAGTTTACTCTAAGGACTCCCTGCAAAATGGACTATAGTTTCATAGTTTGTTCTAATTCTTTTATTAATATATCCTCAAGTCTATTACCTGCGGTGTAACCTTCAAGGCGATTGATTTCTTGCAGGCAGGTTGGTGAGGTAATATTTATCTCTGTTAGATAATCGCCGATAACATCGATGCCAGCTAGAACAATGCCGTTTTGTATTAAATATTTTTCTAGTCTTTTGCATATTTCGAGGTCTCTTTGATTTAATGAGTAATTGGTGAAACTGCCACCAGCAGCAAGGTTGGCGCGGAAGTCATGCTCCGCGGGGATCCTTAGTAAAGCTCCTCTTGGTTTGCCATTAATAATAATGATTCTTTTATCTCCTTCTGTTTTGATCGCAGGTATGTATTTTTGTAACATATAGTGGGTTTGTGTTGAGAGTATCTCTTTGAGATTAGTATCGTTAGCTGTGATTTTTGTCACCCCTTGTCCGCCCATGCTATCAAGTGGTTTGAGAACGATAGTTTGATGTTTGTTGATGAACTCTAACATAGTCCCAAGGTCTTGGCTGACAAGTGTCTCTGTGATTAAGTTTGGGAAATTTAATATGCTGAGCTTCTCGTTTATGGTTAATAGAGCGTGAGCGCTATTGATGATGCGTGCTTTTGAACAATGCTGTAATAGTAAAACTTTATTATAGTAATCAATGTTTACTGGTGGATCTTTGCGCATAAAGCAAAGATCGAAATTATCAACAGTTGTGATCTTGTATTGGTGTTTGTAATTATTAGGGAAGCGGATTCGCTCGGAGTTGATGTTGTGAGTTATGAAGTCCCAGTCTAGTTTAACGGCGCTACAAAAGGTTTGTTGATTGAATCCTAGAGTATTGTCGCATGCATAGTAAGCTTCATTGCCAGCACGAAGGCTTGCTTCTATTATTGCCCAAGTGCTGTCATGGTTGGTGATGAAATTTGTTATTGGATCTGCGATAAATAGGATTTTCATTAAGTGTGTACCTCGGCATCATGATAGAACCAATTGATATTGGGTTGTGCTCTGAACCAAGTCAATTGACGCTTAGCGTAATTTCTGGTTCTTTTTTGTATTAATTCAATTGCTTCTTGTTTGGAGATTTCGTTATTTAGGAAACTAACAATTTCTCTGTAGCCAATAGTGCTTGTTAGAGCACGTGTTATGCCGAAGCGATCGATGAGGTTTTGAGTTTCTTCAATCAATCCCTGTTCTATCATTGATATAACCCTCTGATCAATTAGGTTATAGAGGGTTTCACGTTTATTGAAATTGACACCAATGTATAAAGCAGAGTATCTGTCACTTTTCTTGGTTTTGATTGACTGAGCTAGTGGCTTGTTGCTTTGAGAGGTAATCTCAATTGCTCTAATTAGACGCAGTGGATTATTCTTGTCGATTTGTGAAAGCGCATTAGAGTCTAACTGTGTTAATAGTTCTTGTAGCTCTTGAATAGAATACTTTGCTAACTTTGCTCTTAGCTCTGGGTTTGGAGCATAGGGCGGTAGATCTAAATTAGCAATAGCTGTTTTGATATATAATCCAGTTCCACCAACTACTATTGCTCGCGAGAATTTCTCCATAGTTTTATCAAAGTCATCCCGATACTCAGAGCTAGAATAGCCTTGGTTGACTTGTTTTAAGTTGATTAGATAGTGAGGTGCTAAAGCTAGTTCTGTTGAGTTTGGTTTGGCGCTGCCAATATTCATATCAGCATAAATTAATCTGCTATCAGCGTTAATTATTGGCAGCTGTAATTTTTGAGCTAATGCTAGTGACAGAGCGGTCTTGCCACTACAGGTAGGTCCAACGATTGTTATCAGACGTGCTGTGGAAGAAGCTATTAGTTCATGAATTTTAGTGAGGTCTAGGGTCAATTGATCTTTATTATAGCTAGAAATTGCGCTATTCTATATAGTTATGAAGCTTTTGATCAGAAATAACCCCAAGCTTTTAGAGATTTTTTGGTTGCTAATTGTAGTTTCAATTGGAGTCGTCTCATTAACGGCTCTATTAAGTATTCGCTCTTGGTATAAGCCGGCGATTAAGCTCAATGAAGTTAGCCCAGTGACAATTATTTTAGGTCATGATGTTAAGGTTGAAGATCGATTGAAGACCAATGAAGCTAGAGAGAAAGCTCGTCTCGCCGCTATTCGCAATGTTGGTAATAAAGAGATTTTGAGTGTAGATGATAATGCTTCTCAAGAGAGTTTGGCAAAGTTGCGATTCTTGGTGCAGATGATCCGAGAACAAATTGCTCCATTGCCAAGCTATTACGATATGCCGATTAATCAAAAAATTAGCATGGAAACTCAGAATTATTTAACTAAACTAAATACTGAAAAATTCAATCAGTTATTATTGAGTCGCAATTTTGGAGAGATATTTCCTAGTGATAACTTAACAACAGGACCCCTTGCCAACATTATAATTGCCGACAATCCTATTGTTGTTGAAGAGCTAAATAAGTTGACAGAATTTGAACGCAAAAGTTTTTTTGAAGAATTAAGAAAACTTCGTGAAAAGCAACGTCGTGTTGCTGAAGAGAAAGAAGCTCTTGGAAAAGCTTTCTTCGATGCGATAAGTGCAATGAATTATGAAGATCTTTTTGTGAAGGCTTTTGCCATTCAAAAAAGGCTTCTGGATTTAGGGATTGTACATGGATTGCCGCGCAAAAAGATACAGCAAAATACTAAGATACTATTCCCGTTTCTTACTGACAGGGAGAGGGTTCTGATTGATAGGTTAATTGAGCGATCAACTTATGCCAATATGCAAATTGATTGGACTAAGGTACAGGCGCTTGAAGATGATGCTATGAGTCTTGTCGAGCCTGTGATTATTGAATTGAAGCAAGGCTCGGTACTTGCAACTAAAGGGGAGATTGTTACTGAGCAGCAATATTATTATTTGGAAGATTTGAATATGTTGCATGTTCAATCTGATTGGGGTGAGATATTAAACAATTTCTATATCTTGCTTTTCCTTGTTTTTGCAAGTGCACTGTTCTATATTTTCAATCAGAGAGCTCATTTTAGTGTCGATAAAATATTAATGACCTTTTTAGCATCCATTGGTGTCTCTGCCATTGTTGCAGCTATAACTATTTGGGATCTGGATAAATTACCGTTGGCGCCTGTTGCGACGATGGCGATTTTGATTACGGTTTTTTATGCGCCAATTATTGCTATGGTGATGACTACCATTGTATGTTTCTTTATGATTAAAAGTCTAGATATGAATTTTTGGCAAGTTTTGCCGCATTATATTGGATCTATATATTCTGTCTTCCTTGTTCGCAAAGCTAGTCAGAGAGACGATTTAACTAACGCTGGTACAAAGACTGCAATTGCTCAAGTTACAGCTTTCTTATTGACGGTAATTATTGCAGTATCTGATTTCGAAGTAATCCCTGTCTTGATAGTGGCATCTTTTTATGCGGTAAGTGGTTTAGCTTCTGGAGTTAGTTCTCTTGCAATATTACCGTATTTGGAATCTACATTAAGACTATTAACACCATTTAAATTAGCTGAGCTTGCTAATCCTAATCAGCCTCTACTCAAGCGCTTACGTGATAAAGCGCCTGGTACTTATGAACACTCTTTAAATGTGTCGAGATTGTCCGAGGAAGCAGGTAGTATCCTTGGTTTGAATACTGATTTGATCCGAGTTGGATTGCTTTATCATGATATTGGTAAAATGCACGCCCCTGGTTATTTCATTGAGAATAATTTTGGCAAGCCTAATCCACATACAACCTTGGATGATCCAAAGAAGTCAGCTGAGATTATTATTGCTCATGTCGCTGAGGGTATTAAGTTAGCCAAGAAATATAATTTGCCGCAAGTGATTATAGATTTTATTCCTATGCATCAGGGTACGACTATTACTAATTATTTTTATCATAAAGCCTTAAATAAGTTTGATAAATCAGATGTTAACTCAGAAGACTACCGTTATCCTGGTCCTAAACCCAATAGCAAAGAAACAGGGATTGCTATGATCGCAGATAGTGCAGAAGCAGCCTTAAGAAGCATAAAAGATTTAGCTGATGAGCATGATGCCAAAGACATGATAGATAAGATTATTGATGCTCGTGTTAAGGAAGGTGAATTGGAGTACACTGGGTTGTCAAGAGCTGATCTTAATAAAGTGGCGGAGTCTTTTCTCAACGTCTGGCGCTCGCAAAATCATGAGCGTATTAAATATCCAGAGAAATCTAAAGAGACTACTGACTAATCCACTTATTTGACGTGTTTACTCTTGTAGATGATTTTTACCTTGTGTAGATTAATTGCATTGAAGAAATTATTCTCAGCATTGTCAATATCACGCTTTACTCCAATAATAATCGTTGAGCCAGGTACGATATCAGCTCCATCTATGATGAGGTTTGTACCTGTGCTTGTGATTTCATTAAATACAGTAGGAGTGCTTTGAGTATAAGACTTACTTGTAAATGTATTGAGTGTTTGAATTAAATTAGTGTTGGCTTCAGTATCATTGTTTGCAGTGCTTGCATCAAATGAGCTTGGTAAGTTATCTCCAGGCGCTATATCCTTATAAAGGATAGACCAAGAGGTATTATTTATGAAGCTTACAGGTCCAAGTACGCTATTACTTGTCGTGAACCACTCGAGTTCAGCAGCCATATCTGTTCCAACTTCCCAGTCTGTTGGTATCTGGAAGCTCCATACTGAGTAGGTTGGTAAGCAGTAAGCATAGGCAATACGCTTAGATAGAAATTTTAGATATTGGCTAGAGTTAATGATGCCACAACCCTTGTTGATAAAGAATTGGTTATCATAATAGATATCACTAACTCCTGGTAGTAGGGTAATATATCTATCTCCAGTGAAACTAATAGCATCAGGTGCTAGATCATCAGTTGTGATACTACCATTCATGATTTTCTCTCCATCTACTGATTCAGCTGGTAGATTTGATAAATCAGCGTTTAGTTTAATCTCACTAAGATTGTTTATGCTTTGGTTGATAGGGCCCAAGTCTGCTGCAACAACTGGATTATTGATTATAGTTTGTAGAATATCTCCATTGCTTAGTTTATCTATGGAGATTTGACCATTATCAATCGCGCTTAGATCAAGATTTTTGCCACTTAAGTCAACGGGTTCTGACCAAGCTCCAGTCTCTCTACCTTTGATATAAACCTTACCAGTTTCTTTATCAAAATAGACAAAGCCAATAGAAGCATCATCAAAGCGAGATCTTTCTGCTAGAGTTCCAGTACCATTAATTTTAAGGCTTGAAACTCTTTTGCCAATTGAATTATAATTTTCTCTTCTTCCTGTTGGAATCTTGATCGTATAATTAGTGTCACCAACTTTTTCGATACCAGCTAATTGAGTTGATTGAACACTTTGGACGTTTATATTTCTAACAATGGCCTCCATCATTTCTGGTGTGACTGCTCCATTCAACTCTGGATCAATAGGATCGGTAGGTTCTTCATTATTTATTAATTCACCGGCAGCAAAAGAATAGGCATATCTTGCTCTAGGAGTGCCTGCTGTATCATAAACTATAAATTCAAAGTTTTCAGATTGATTCTCGAAACGAGGTAGCGGAATCCTTACTCTACGTGCATTTTGTCTCGGTTTGATTTTATAACTAAAAATACCAACGAATTCTTTTGGATCATTTGTAGTTTTGAAAACTTCAACTTTGATATATCTACCTTGTTCAATAATTAGTTCTTGTAGATTGGTTATACGCATACGTGCTATTGGAACGCCATTGTTGATTTTTAGTGAGACAATATCATCACCTTCTCTAAGCTGTAATGCGGCTCGTCCACTACCAGCAAGTTTGTTGGTTTGAATAAATCTAGCAGCTTGAACTCCACTAAAGCAGAATAGTAAGCTACCGAGAAGAACTAAGTTATATTGTTTTTTTGTCATGGCTTAATTAGGTTTTATCAAGGTTTGATTAATATAGGGTTAAGTAAATTACAGTTAAGCTATTCCCTGTAATTTAATCAATCTAACTTCATTACTAAGAATTACTCTGAAAAGACTATTTATAATCTATAGGAGGTATATAATAGTAGGTTATGAGGGCGATAATTTTAGCAGCGGGTAGATCATCCAGATTAGGTGAATTAACAGATAATTTACCAAAATGCTGTTTGCCACTTAAGTCTGGTATTACTTTTTTAGATGCTACTTTGAATGCAATGCGTCATCATGGCTTTGTGGATTTGATTGTTATGACTGGCCATAAGGCAGAAGTTATAGAACAGGCAATCAATGCCAAATGGCAAAAGCATTTTAGGGATATCAAGTTTATCTATAATCCAGAATATCTTACTAAGAATAATATTTATAGTGCTTATCTTTTACGTGAATTTTTTGATGATAGGACTTTTTTGTTTAATTCTGATATTGTTTATGATCCTTTGATTTTGAAAGCTGCTGTTGATAAGTATCAAGATTCTAGAGAGAGTTTTTTGGTGGTAGATGACACCAAACCCTGTGATGATGAGGACATGAAGGTCGTATTAGAGAATGGATTTATTGCAGCAATTAGTAAGAATCTGGATAATGCTTCAGCTTTAGGGGAGTATATTGGTATTATGCATCTTAATGAAAGTGATTCTTATTTATTCGCAGAATCATTAGTTAAGTTTATTAATGAGGGGCAGTTTACTAAGTATTATGAGGATGCTCTTGATGCCATTGCTAAGCAAATAAAATTAAGTTTCGTCTCAACTAGGGATAATATTTGGTCTGAAGTAGATACTGTTGAGGATTATAAGCGAGCCAAGGAGTTGTTTTGCGCAATATAGTCATTCCAAGTCATTTGCAAATAGCAAAAACCTCAGCAGAATTAATTGTTGTTTTGCAAGCTCTTATTGATGAATATAAAATTGAGAAATTACTACTTTGTCATGGACTTTATACTCGTGATAGTGAGGCTTTGATGATTGCTGAGCAATTTGACCCACTCGTTGATTTGTGCCTTGTTGATGATAAAGCAATTGGCGATTTGCTGCAATCACCTTCAACTCAACATTATGATTGCGTTATAGGATTGGGTGGTGGTAAGGTTTTGGATTATGCCAAATATCTATCAGCTAAAATCTCGGCGAAATTTATTAGTATTCCTACTCTGATCTCTCATGATGGCATTTGTTCGCCAGTGGCAGTCTTGCGTGGACAGAGTTTGGCTGCTGTAATGCCAAAAGCTTTATTAATTCCTTTGTATATGATTAAAGCAAGTGATGTTGATCATATCAAGTCTGGAGTTGGGGATTTAATTTCTAATTTATCGGCTGTTGATGATTGGTATCTGGCAGCTCAACATTCTAATGAATCTGTTGATGACTTTGCGATTATGTTAGCTAAGAATTCAGCAATGAATATTATTCTCCAGCTCGAAAGCTTTATGGCAAGAGGACTTGATTATCAATGGGCTTTGTATGATGATGAATTTCTTGAAGCTCTGGTTGAAGCTCTAGCTCTCTCTGGGATTGCTATGAGTATTGCTGGTTCTTCTAGACCTTGCTCTGGAGCTGAGCATTTGATCTCACATGCGATTGATAAATTATTTGGTCATGGAGTGAAGGCTAGCCATGGCATTCAAGTGCTCTTGGCGACAGTGTTTCTTGAAGGCTATCGTGCTAATCAAGAGCGTAAGCAGCGACTAGAGAAAATCTTGAGTTATTTTCATTTCCCTGAGACATTTGCGGCTATTGGGGTTCATGATATGCAAGCAATTATTGAGCTTGCACCAAAGATGCGTCCTGATAGATTTAGTATTTTAAGTCTA
>CAZKFA010000026.1:0-26134 GCA_964551925.1 uncultured Gammaproteobacteria bacterium | reverse complement strand
ACTGGAGTAGGAACGATTAGATCAGCTTCAGGCTCTGCTTCTGCCCCTACTTATACATTTACTAGCGATTATAATTCTGGTTTATATAGTGTATCAAATGGAGTCCTTGCTTTATCAACAGAAGGGGCACAGAGATTCAGGGTAGATGCTGTTGGTAATGTAGGTGTTGGTGTTGATGCAACTCCAGATGCTTTACTTGAAGTAAATGGTGGCGATTTTATGGTTGGTGATAATACTCTTACTCCAACAGTAGCAACATTCTATGTTGATGAGAGTACTTATAGAGTTGGTATTGGTATCAAAGATCCAGAGCAAAGACTTCACCTTCATCAAAATGGTGCTGGTACTAGTTATGTAACTTTTACTAATACTGATACAACTGCAACGACAAACAATGGTGCTCTTATTGGTATCTCTGGACAGGAGGATCTTGAGATAAGAGCTCCATTATCAGGTAATGTTACTAACGGTAGAGATATAGAGTTCTATACAAATAATGGACTTAGAATGACAATTGATGTTGGTGGTAATGTTGGAATAGGTACGACTCTTAATGCTATCCCAGCTTCTGCATTGGAAGTGGTTGGAACAGTTACAGCAACAAGCTTCTCAGGAAGTGGAGCAGGTTTGACAGGTGTAACAGCAGCGAATGGTGTAACGGCAACGAGCAATTTTACTACTATTAGTGGTAATGGACTTGTGATGTCAGATGGCACAGGAAAGATAGTAAAAGAATCGGGAATATCAATAACTGGCTCATCATTCGATAATTTTTCTACTACAGGTTCAATTACTTCTACTCTGAATACTGGTAACGCTTTAGTAATTAATGGCATAGCATTAGTAGTTGATACAACTAATAATAGAGTCGGTATAGGTACTTCAAGTCCATCTACTAATCTTGATGTTAGAAGTTCTTTAGCTAGTAATAGTGGACTTGTCCAATTAGATGCTAATGATGGTGCTTTACAGCTTGGTAGTGGTGATGATGCACGGTCTCTTATTGATTTCGTTGGTAGTGGTAATTTAGGTTCAGACTACAAAGGTAGAATTTTACATGATGATAGTAGTGGTTTTGGAATATTTGTCAATGGTGAGACTGCTGCTCCTAGAGTTGCAATCAAAAAAAGCGGTAAGGTCGGTATTGGTATAGAGACTCCAACTACTACCTTACATGTTAATGGTACTCTAGCTTATAAGCCATCGAGCATAATCTCTGTAGGTACTAGTGGTATTGCTGCTAGTTCTATTACTAATGCAGTCCTCAAAATAGCTGCCAATACCACTGGCACCGTTGACATTACTACTTCTCCACAAATAGCTACTTCTGGAGCTACTGATGGTCAGGTTATTACTCTTATTGTTCTTGATAATACATCTACAGATATGGTTAAGTTTGATGATGGTGCTGGTCTGAGTTTGGCTGAGGGTTTAGGGTTTACTATGAATAATGGTGATACTTTAACTTTGATGTTCAATAATGACGATACTCAGTGGGTAGAAATAAGTAGATCCAATAAGCCTTAGACTCTATCTTCTAATGCCACTCCGAGCCTTAGCCAATTGCTGTATAGCTTTCAGATTAAGTACTTTCTGCTCAACTTTATACACGGCATGTGCATCTTTGGTGATCACACTGTAACTACAAGGATAAGAAGTTAGGCTGGGATTATTTAGAGTATTAGAATTATAGCCAAAAACCTTAGCTTCTGAGCTTGCTGTTAGTTTTATGTGTAAATGGGTATAACCTGACAATAAGCCTTTTGTGCGTTCATCCAGTGGGTAGTAGCTGAATATCAAAAGATCTTCTTTGTTTTTGTTTAATTCAGTAAGAACTTTATTAAGCCAAATGTACTGTTCGTTAGCTTCTTCTGGAACCTGCTCTGGCACAATCACATCAGTTACATTATCCAGCACTAGAATATTGATACCTTTAGTTTTTAATAAATAATATTTATTTTTTGCAAGCTTGCTTAGATCGCGTTTACCCTTTAATTCATTGGGGCCTAAGATGATATATGAAGGTATGTAATATTTCTGTAGGTCATAAACAGTCTCCCTAAAAAAATCATAGTATTCATTTGAATATGTTTGGTTGCCACCAAATAGGACTAAATCAATAGCTTGATTCTTGTTTAATAATCCTAACTGCTCTTTTACAAATTCTTGCAATATCACTTGACTTACCTCATACAGTATCGGTCCGCTGAGGTCTGCTTTAGGAGCGCTTTTGAACTCATCTTGTTCGTGGTTGCTGGGGGTTGGGTAGAGATTTGCTTGTGAGGCAAATGCCATGTAGAAATCTATAGGAAGTTTTTTTTCGGTGCTTACCTTTGGTTCTGATCGAGTAAATAATTTTTTGAAGAAATCACCAAACTTGGCGCTCGCTGGTAGGCTAACACAAAGTAGTAAGATTAGGTATCCTGCAAGTAGTAAGTTTAATATTAATAGACGGCGCATCAGAGGCTTTTGATTAAAGTTGTTAACTCATCAGCACTACAAGTTGCAGTGCCATATTTGCGTACTACTATGCTGGCAGCGAGATTACCTAGTAAGGCGGCTTCAATGGGATTCGCTCCAACAGCCAAGCTTAAGCTGTAAGCAGCGGAGACGGTATCACCAGCTCCAGTAACATCAAAAACCTCACTGAGATTGAATGCTGGTATCGCAGTTGCCTCGCTATTATTTATTGCAAGCATACCTTTGGCGCCTCGAGTAACTA
Organism: uncultured Gammaproteobacteria bacterium; assembly: GCA_964551925.1. GTDB lineage: Bacteria > Cyanobacteriota > Vampirovibrionia > LMEP-6097 > LMEP-6097 > CAZKFA01. The sequence goes on along the minus strand of CAZKFA010000026.1, from coordinate 23,412 downwards.
ATAATTCATTTAGCTCTAACTCTTTTATACATTCTAGTGATTTATCTATTAGTTCTTGATCACTATTAATCGAACTAGAGTAGAAGTTTTCTAGATCTGGTTGATTAGGAGTCATTGAATAAGCCCCATGAAATTTATTTAGGTCTCCGTTGGAGTCAATGATTGACTTGTTTGTATTTTGTTTTATCGTAAACTGTGCCGTCTCTTTGGTAACGACGCCATTGCTGTAGTCGGAGATCAAGGTGATATCACTAGTTCTTAAGCTAGTGCTAATAGATTCTTCTAATTTTTTGTAAGTTGTGTTGTTGAAGCCATCTTTGCTTTCTCTGTCTATTCTTAAGACTTGTTGTTGTAATATAGTGCCACTATCTGGATTGCTAGTAGATGTTGAGATTATTCTTGATTTAGTGGTGGTGAAATAATCTTCTTGATTGACTGTGATTAAATTGATGCCAGATTCTTTACAGATACGAGCAAAAACTTCGCCGTTAGGATCTTTGCCGAGTATACCAATTAAATCCACTTGTCCGCCTAAGCTTGCGATATTGTTAGCAGCGTTAGAACCGCCTCCTAGAGCATAGGAGGAGCGAAGATACTTAAGTATAATTACTGGTGCCTCGCGCGAGATTCTTGATGGACAGCCTAGTAAGAACTCGTCTAGTATAAGATCTCCGACAACAGTAACCTTGGCTTCTTTGAAATTCGCAATAATCTCTAATAATCTATTTTTGTTGATAGATTCTTTGTTAATCTGGTTTAGCTTAAGATTGGCTTTCATTTAATGTTCTAGTACTCCTTGGTAGCCAAGCGTATCCAGCTCAGCAAGCACTTCTACGAAATTAATACATTGTTCAGCTAGATCTAAGCGCTTCTCTCTTTCTAGCATCATTGTTAAATGTTGATAGAGTGGAATTAAGTGCAGCACATCATTTGCAGCGTATTGCATTTGATCTTTGTTTATATCGTCGCAACCCCAATCGCTAGCCTGTTGGTTTTTGTTGAGTTCTTTGCCTAATATTTCCTTGCAGGTATCTTTTAATCCGTGCTTGTCAGTGTAGGTTCTGGCTAATTTGCTTGCAATCTTGGTGCAGAAAATATTCTTAACACTGATCCCTAGCCACGCTTTAAGCCAGGATAGATCAGTCCTCGCGTAATGAAAAATTTTACGAACTTTATTGGACTCAAGTAGCTTCTTAAGATTAGGAGCTTTGCTTTGTCCTTGTAGTATTTGTACCAGTACTACTTCTTTATCTTCGTCACCAATTTGTACTAAGCATAATCTATCGCGGTGAACATTGAGACCCATCATTTCGCAATCGATTGCAATTAGGGTTTTTGATAGATAGTACTCTAGGTCGCTCTCGCTGAGGTCTGATTTAGTTAGTCTGATTTTCATTAAGTATTCCATTCTATCATAGCTTAGGTATCGCGGCTAGAAGCTTCTTGGTATAAGCATTCTGAGCATTGTCGAAGATTTCATAGACATTATTCGCTTCGACTATTTGTCCGCGTTTCATGACTAGTACTCTGTCGGCTATTTCAGCGACAACACTTAAATCATGGGTGATAAATAAAATAGTTTTGTTCAGTGATTTAAGTAATTCTAGTATCACTGCCTGCACCGTTACGTCAAGCGCGGTGGTGGGCTCGTCGGCGATTATAAGATCAGGGGCGTTTATAATTGCCATCGCAATCATTACTCTTTGTCGCATGCCGCCAGAGATCTCATGGGGATAGGATTTGAGGCATTGCTCTGGATCTCTGATGCCAACTTCTTTGAGGGCGTTGAGAAGTTTGTCGGTAATTTCTGTTTTGCTGAGACTATGATCGTGAATAGTGAGAGCTTCCTCGAGTTGATCTTTAATGTTGTACATTGGATTAAGTGCGCTAAGTGGATCTTGAGGTATATATGAGATCCGCTTGCCGCGCAGGTTTCGAGGGTAGTGATTTAAATCCAATTTAGTGCCAGCAAAAATAATCTCACCACTAGTGATAGCATCTTGTGGCTGTAAGCCAAGTATGCTGAGTGCGGTTAAGGATTTACCGCTACCACTTTCACCAACCAATGCTAGTATCTCGCCGTGGTAAATGTCGAAGCTAATATTGTTGACAGCAACGAAACTGTTAGCCGGAAATCTTAAGCTAAAATTATGAACTTCTAGTAGGTTTTTTGAATTCTCTTGCATTTGTGCGCGACAAAACAGATGAAGCATTAACTTCAACTGAGCTGATTATACAGTATAATTAATCCTTATGCAATCAAAATCTTTAGTGGTGACTGCGCTTGGCGGTTTATATGAACTGGGCAAGAATATGTGGCTTTTTGAGGCACGTGATAATGACGAGCGCGAATACGTAGTTGTAGATGCTGGAGTTTTGTATCCTGGTACTGAATCGCCTGGTGTTGATTATATTTTGCCGGATTTTAAATTTTTGCTGGATAAGGTGGATAAGCTCAAGGCTTTGGTATTGACAAGTGTCCATGATAGTCATTTCGCTGGTGCAGTGCATTTCATTAATCGCACTGGTGTCAAGAAAGTTGTTGGTAGTAAGATAGCTTTAGCCATGTTAAAACTATCTTTGACTGAAGCTCAGGTAAAAGCAATAGAGTGGCAGGAATTCAATTCTAGAGAGAGTTTGCAGCTTGGTGTAATTACTGTAACTCCATTACAAATTACTAGTTGTGCTGCTTATTCTCATGCTCTGGTTGTTGAATATGCTGGCTCAAGAGTTTTTTACAGTGGTACTTATAAGTTAGATCAGACTCCAAGTGATGGACATAAAACAGATTTAGCTGGTATCACGGCTTACTGTGCCGATAATAATACGCAGATAGATCTTTATATCGGTGATTCGATTAATTCTGAGAAGGATGGTTATTCTAAGTCAGACTATGACTTGATTCCAAAGTTTCGAGATATTTTTAATAAGCATAAAGCTAGAGTAATAGTTAATACTTACAACTCAAACACTTTACGTATACGTAATCTAGTTACACTTGCTGAGGAAACAGGGCGTAAGGTTGCTTTCTTAAATCGTACTGCCAGAGATATTTTCACGGCAGCTAAGGATATTGGTTATATTCAGTGTCAAGATGATACCGTGATTAGTATTCGAGATATTGCAAATTATCCTGATGAGAAGATTCTAGTTATAGTGACTGCTCCAGAATGGGATGCTCTTAAGGAATTGATAGAGATTGCTTATGATCGCAGTCCTTTGATACAAATCAAAAAAGGCGACGTGATTGTTAATAGTGGTGATTTGCCCCCAGGTACTGTTAGAGTGATGGCACAGATTTCTGATGAATTCTTTTTGAAGGAAGCTGTTGTGATTGGTGGTCGAGACTCTGGTGCTAATGCTGATAATCATGCTTTGTCTGAAGAGATTAAATTTATGTTTAATCTAGTACGTCCAAAATATTTTGTTCCAGGTTTTGGGGAGACGCGTCAGTTAGTAAGACACGCTAAACATGCTGTGGAAGTGGGTTTTGATCCGGGTTCAATTTTTATTATTGAGAATGGCGATAGAATCCAAATTAAATCTGGTAACGCAGCGATTATTGATCAGATTGACACTGGTAATATATTATTCAGTGATTCGAAAGATTTTCAAGTTGATAATAAGATAATTAAAGAGCGTGAGGCTTTAGCTAGAGATGGTGTTGTATTGGTTGCCTTCTCTCTTAATAAGCAGCGTAAGGTCGTTTCTGGTCCTGTATTCTCTGCTAAGGCTTGTACTTTCTCAAACAATAAAGAATGGCGAGCTTTTTGTTTGTTGAATACTCAGGATATTATTGATTCGATTGCTTTATTGACTGAAGATCAACCTAAGTCGACAGTTGAGGATTATCAAAATTTAGTTAAAGAACATATGAATAGGATTATCAAAACTCAGATTGGTAAGAAGCCGTCAGTGATTGTGCTTGCTAATGAAGTATAGTAATGTTGATTAAGCTCTTAGAACAGAATAATAATTATCCAATTGTTTATCCTCAATTATATAAGACTGGGCAGATAATTCATGGACTGACTAATCCAGCTAAGAGTATTGTCCTTGCAACATTGTTAGCCAAAGCAACTCAGCCAATTATTTTTGTTTGCTCTAATCATCATGAAGCGTTGGATTTCTATCGTGAAGTAACTAATCTATCAGATCGTAAAGTCTATAATTTCTCTAGTCATGAGGTCTCGCCTTATGATCAAATAAATTCTGATACAGGTGTCTTAAGTAGTCAGTATGAGGTTTTTGAGGCGTTGGCTGTTAATGAGATCTGCTGCGTGATTGCGACGTTTAAGTCTTTGTCGCAGCTTTATATTAATAAAGAGATTTTTAACTCCCGAAAAATCACATTATCGGTTGATTTAGAGATAGAACCTTCACAGTTAGCTCTTGATTTGGTTATGTTAGGTTACCACAAAGATACTATGGTAGAAAGCCGTGGACAATTTAGTCAGCGTGGTGATATTACCGATATTTATCCTATTGTTGGTGAGCCGATTCGTATAGAGTTTTTTGGCGACAAAATTGAAAGTATTAGAGTGATTAATATTCAATCCCAGAGATCAATTCAGAAGCTTGATTCAGTATTAATTCATCCACGTTATTCTTTAGTTCGATCAATTGAAGATGGCTTGGCTGATAAGATTCAAGGGCTTGCTGCTAAACATAAGGTTAATGAATTATTGGAGCCAGAATATCAAGAGCTTTTATCTCAAGATTTGTATTGGGAAGGAATTGAGTACTATAGAGAATTTCTTGGGCAAGGAGCCAGTACTTTTTTTGAGTTCATTCCGTCACATAGTTTTTTGATTTGTGATGAATGGCAAGATTTAGCTAATCTGAGTCAAGATTGGCAGAATAAGCAAGATGAGTTATATCAAGCTGGAGTTAAAGCTAATAAATTAATTCCTCTAACTCAAGTCCTGCATTTAGGGCATTCTGAAATTGCTAAGCAGGTTACTCAATTTAAGTCAAAGCTTTATCTGCAGACTGTTTTAGAGCCTGGTATGGTTTTGGATAAGCAAGATTCTTTAAGTTATGAGTTGATGAGTTATCCAACTGAGCGCTTTGCTAGCAAGGTTGAAGAGTTTGTGCATTTTATTAAAGACAAGCTCCGAGAGAAACAAACAGTGATTGTTTATAGTGAGCAGCCTCAGCGCGTGATGGGGATTTTTAGAGAGTGGGATATTCAAGGGAATTATTACGAAGCAGATGCAGAGTTGAATCCAACTCTAGGGCAAGTTATTGTTCAACGTGATGGATTAGAAGAAGGTTGTAAGTTACCGATTTTTGATCTTGTGATTCTTACTGATAGAGAGCTTTTTGGGCGTAGCCGGCAGGCGATCGCGAGGCAAAAGACTCAGAAACAGCTTGCTGCTGCTAATAAACGAGAGATTTATACTGATATTGCTGATCTTAAAATTGGGGACTATGTTGTTCACTATAAACATGGTATTGGACGTTATCAGGGAACGGAATTCGTTGAAATTAATTACGCCCGTATTCGTAATGAATATTTGGTTATTGAGTATGCTGATGAGGCAAGAATTCTGTTACCTGTTGATCAGGTTAATCTACTCTCTCGCTTCAATGTCAATCAGGAAGTCAAGCCTAGATTGTCTCGCCTTGGTAGTTCTGATTGGGAGCGCACCAAGAAAAAAGTCAAAAAATCTGTTAAGAAGATAGCTCAAGACCTTGTAAATCTCTACGCGGTAAGGCAGAAGCAAACTGGTTATCAATATCCACCAGATACTCCATGGCAAATAGAAATGGAAGATGCTTTTCCTTATACTGAGACTGAAGATCAATTGCATGCTATTAATATGGTCAAAGATGACATGGAGTCTGTTAAGTTGATGGACCGTCTTATTTGTGGTGATGCTGGTTTTGGTAAGACAGAAGTTATTATACGTGGAGTTTTTAAGACTATTATGGAAGGGCGTCAAGCAGCGATTTTGGTGCCGACTACAGTTCTTGCTCAACAGCATTATAATGTTTTTAGTGATCGTTATGCGCCTTATCCAATTAGAATTGGTTTATTGAGTAGATTTAAGACTCCTAAGGAACAAGCTGAAGTTGTTGCTAAGTTGAAGATTGGAGAATTAGATTTAGTTATAGGTACGCATCGACTATTACAAAAAGATATTAAATTTCATAATATTGGTTTGCTTGTTATTGATGAGGAGCAGCGTTTTGGAGTCTCTCATAAAGAGAAACTTAAAGAGATTCGTCGTGATTTGGATGTGATCTCTATGTCGGCGACACCAATCCCTCGTACTTTGCATATGTCCCTTTCTGGTATCCGTGATATTAGTTTGATAGGCACCCCACCAACTAATCGTAAGCCGGTCAAAACCTTTGTGGGAGAGAGTCGTGACTCGATTATCACTAATGCTATTTTGCATGAATTGGAGCGTGGTGGAAAAATATTTTTTGTACATAATAGAGTTGAGAATATCGATGAGATTGCTTTTAAGGTTCAGGGATTGGTTCCAGAGGCGAAGATTCGTGTAGCTCATGGGCAAATGGGAGCGCGTGAGCTTGAAGATGTAATGTTCTCGTTTGTGAATAATGAGTTTGATGTGATGGTCTGTACCACAATCATAGAGACGGGGCTAGATATTGCTGATGCTAATACAATTATTATTAATAATGCTAATACCTTTGGCTTATCGCAGTTGTATCAATTGCGTGGTCGGGTTGGGCGTTCTGATCAGCAGGCTTATGCTTATTTGTTGTTTGATCCAGCGAAGGATATGTCAGACAATGCTAGAGAGCGTTTGCGAGCTATTAGAGAATTGACTAATCTTGGCTCTGGTTACCAGATTGCGATTCGTGATATGGAGATTCGTGGGGTTGGTAATGTTTTTGGTGCTGAGCAGCATGGGCATATGTTATCTGTTGGTTTTGATCTTTATTGTAAGATACTCTCTGACACTATAGAAGAGATGAAAGGTAATCTAGATGCCTCGTCTCTTGAATCTGGTTGTGTGATTGATATTAAGATTAATGCTTACTTCCCTGAATTGTGGATTTCTGATAAACGTCAGCGTATGAATGAATATAAGCGATTATCATTATGTCGTGATGAAGCAATCTTGGATCAATTAGTTAATGAGTGGCAAGATAGATTTGGTAAGTTGCCAGTTGAAGCTATTAACTTAATTGAAGTTAGCAGATTGAAGATTCTTGCTAATAAAGCTGGCATTAAGAGTATTAATCAAGATGTTGATGTGTTTCGTATTGTTACTGATATTAGATTGCAGCAGTGGCTACAAATACAACGTTCTTTAGGAGCTAATTTGCAGTCGCGTTTGAGCTTCAAGGCTGCTGCGGTTGGTTCGCGCAACTCTGAATCAATGATTATGGTTAAAGCTGTCAATCTTGAATCTTCCGAGAAAGTTGAAATCCTAAGAGATATTATTCTTGCGCTTAAAAATAAATAGACATCGTGAAAGCTATTATTAGAGCGGGTTTATCAGGAAGGCTTGATAAAGGACTATAATGGTATTAGAATTACTAGTGATGGTCGCAAATTTATTATAAATGGAGCTAAAGTCTGGAATGTATTATCTAACGAGAAGCAAGTTGTTGGTCAAGCTGTTAAGTTTAATAATTGGCATTATTGTTAGTTTGCCAGCTTCGGCTGATAATATTTCTTTTGTGGATGTTGCTGCGATTGACGAAGCTAAGTTTGTTGCTATTGCACGAAAGTTTTTTGAGAAAGAAGTTGCCGCTGACTTGTTTGCAACTAATGCTGAGAATCAAAGTGCCTATCCTTTACGTAAGAGTATTTTGCAATATATGAAAGCCACTGGTCATGAGATTTCCAAAGATACAATTAGGCAAAAATGGGATGAGTATATAACAACTTTCTATCAAGATGAATCGGTTTTTAATGAGAAACTAAAACGTCTATATCTCAATCGCATACAGGTAAAAAATAAATTCATAGAAAATCTTTATTTATCTGACTATTTCAACAGTGTCGTCACTGAGCGAGTTGGAGCTGATATCCTGAAGCGTAAAGAGTTGTTAACTACGGTTGAAGGGTTGCCTTTGGAGATCACAGAACTTGATTTTAGAGAATATTTCTTGCAGTTTGTAGAGTATTTTGGTGGTATGGAGAGATTTAATGCTTTTATGTCTAATTATAATTTGACTGCTGCAGACATGCTGTTTATGGCGCAATCAAACATGCTCTCAGATCGTTATAGTAAGCAATTAGCAAGATTTCCTAAGAGACGCAATATCGTTGCTCGCACAGTGCCATCAGTAACACGCTTCCATCGTATTTCTAAGCCAGCTTATTATGTTAGTGAGGCTTTTATTTTTAAATCTGAACCTGATGCTTTACAGAAATTAGAAACGGCGCGAACTAAGTTTTTGGCGGAAGCTAAGTTTGCTGATCTTGATCAAATAAAGGTTGAAGACTTAATTATACCGGTGCGTACTGATAGTAACTTATATGCTGCTCCAGTTAAAGAAGCTGTATTGCGTTTAGCAGGAGACAGTTTATTTGTCTCTAATAATATTAGTCCAGTGGTTGAATCTGATAAGGCTTTTCATTTGTTTAAACTGAGGAATATTGAGATTAATAGACCTCAAAGAGCTGGTTTTGCGCTGCAGCGCGATATAGCGCGTAATTAACTCCCCTATTTGTTGTAGCTATTTGTAGAAGCTAGTCTTACAGATGGATATAAGATTTACCAAATAGACGCATAAAACTATTATATGGGCTATAAGTCCGCTCAATCTTTTTTGCGTTATTTATTACTATTAAGCCTTTGCTTAATCAGTAGTTTTAATTCTATTGGAGCAGTTAATGTTCGTATCAAAGATATAACTAAAGTTCAAGGACTTAGAGATAATTATTTAATTGGTTATGGTTTGGTGGCTGGTTTACCTAGTAATAGTGGTGATAAGAATAGCGTTGCAACTAATCTTGCGCAGATAAATCTTCTCAAGAATTTTGGAGTTGATATTAAAGAATTTTTGACTAATAACCAAATCAACGTTAATAATATTGATGTCAATAACCCTGGACAACAGATACTTTCAGCTCTCAAGCAGCTTAATGGTGGTGCGATTGGTAACGTCGCTGCTGTAATGATTACAGCGAAGGTTGGTGCTTATACAAAAGAAGGTGATCATTTTGATATCGATATATCTTCTTTCTCGTCTTCTCGCAATCTCACTGGTGGAGTGCTTCTCCAGTGCCTGCTAAAAGGTTCTGATGGTAAGGTTTATGCGACAGCTCAGGGACCGGTGATTAATTCTGGTTATGAGATAGAGGCTAATGGTAGCCTGGTTAGAGAGGGCTCGCCAAACTCAGGACGTGTTCCTAAAGGCGGTATTATTGAGTATCCTTTGCCGACAGTATTAGACAGAGAGAAGGGGATTGTTTTAACGACTGAGAAAATAGATTTTGCTACGACTAAAAAAATAGTCGATGCGATTAATAATTCAGCTACTAATCGTAGAGCAGCTATTGTTGATGGACGTACTGTGCGTCTGGAATTGAATGGACCAGAAGATAATCCAGTAGAGGCTTTGGCTGATATTGGTAATATTAAGGTTGATGCAGAGAACGAAGCTAAAGTTGTTATTATGGAGCGTACCGGTACTATTGTTGTCGGTCAAGATGTGAAGCTCTCAGCAGTTGCTTTGGCGCATGGTACTATCTCGATTACTATTAAGACGACAAATGCAGTCTCTCAGCCAAATGTAACTACTCTAGCTAATCTCAACGCTGCCGGTGATAACACTACTATTAATACTAATCAAGCGACCAGTGGTGGTGAAGGTGCTAATGGTATACAAACCACACCTTATTCTAATTCGGAGATTACTTATAGAGATACAGAGACACGTTATGTGGAGATGCAAGAGTCTTCGACGCTATCGCAATTAGTGAATGAGCTTAATAAAATTGGAATCACATCAAGAGATTTGATCTCGATTCTACAAGCCCTAAAAGCCTCTGGTGCATTGCAAGCAGAGTTGGAGATAATATAAGATGAAGCAAGAAATTAGAAATCGTAAACAAGATGATTCCATTACTTTGCCAGTGCAATTTTCTCTATGGCAGATGATTGTTCTGCAGTTGTTGATTGCTTTATTGTTGGTTTGTTTTATCAAGCCAGTCTATTCACAGACTATCAAGGTTGGAGTTAGTGAGAACACTCCAGTACCTATTGTTGCTGAGTGGCCAGTGAGTTCTGATACTCAAGTTGGTGAGCACTTCTCAGCGCGTATTGTCGAAGATATCGTTACAGATGATGGTATTGTTTTGATTCCTAAGAATAGTAGAGTTGTTGGTACTATTGTTGATATGACTACGGCTAGAACTTTTCGTCGTAATGCCAAAGTGGATATTCGTTTTGAGAAGATAATTTTCCCTGATAATATTCAGACACTTACTATTAATGCTGATGGCTTATTGATTAAAGATGATCATGAGAAGATGAAGCTTGCTGCTGGAGCTGGTGCTAGCGCTGTTGAGGGTGCTGTATTGGGATCTTTACTTGGCTTTAAGTTTGGTGGCATTATTGGTACTGGTACTAGCTCAGCTTCTAGTCTAGCGATTGGAGCAATGAGTGGAGCTGGTATCTCTCTGATTACTTTCTTGAGTAAGAAAGGCGATGAAGTTGAGATTAACCCAGGCTTACCAATGACTCTCAATATAGTAGCTATGGACGAGCAAAAATACAAACAAGAACAATTGGTGATGGACAATCCAGGTGTCAATGCTGTAATCTTGCAATATAACCAGAATAAATTATCAATAGAGATAGAGAATAATCTTAGACATTCTATTCCTTTGACTAATCTGAAAATCGTTGATGGATTAGGTTACACGGTTAGTCCAAATATGGCCTTTGCTTATCATGATACTAAGGTGATTCCAGCGAAGTCATCTTCGACTTATGAGTTTCAGTTTAACCCTACTACTAGTATTGATAAAGCTAAGTATTGGTTAGTACTGACTGATAGTTTTAATAAGCAAGAATATTTTCGTAAGGAGATATTCTAGTTATGGAGTTTAATCCAGCGATTAACAGTTCTGAGTTAAACAGCATGTCCTATCAGGCTGGAGTTAGAGAAGCCCAAGCAGCTGAGGATTTTGAGGCTTTGTTTGTGCAGATGTTCTTAAAAGAAATGCGTCCAAAGATTGAAGATGGTTTATTTCATTCTGGTGATTCTGAAGAAATGTTCTATCAATTCTTTGATGAAGCGGTAGCTAAAGAAGTCGCCAAGAGCGATTCTGGCTTTGGGCTTAAACAACAACTTGGTAAGGAATTATTTTAATTTTACAGTGCTTAATTTTTATGATATAATATTTATAGCTGTTTGGGAAGTTCGAGAACAAGGCTTGCGAAACGACGACGAAGCGTAGTGTACTAGACGTACATAAGGGAGGAGGAGTGAGCGTAACGCAGTTATCGGACTTCCTAAACAGCTATAAATTATGGCTAGACGAGGCGATCATAGTAGAGAAGAATTGAAGCATATGATTTACGCGGCTTCGCGTAACGCAATTGCGCAAGATGGTGTGGAGAAATTTAGCACCCGTAAGTTAGCCAAGCTCATTGGTTACAGCGCTGGTATAGTTTACTCTTATCATCCAAGTTTGGATAGTTTGATTATGAGTATCAATGCCAAGACGCTTGAGGAGCTCAATGAGATTTTTGTGTTGGCGACGCATAGACTGACTTGTCCAAAAGAAAAAATCAAAAAAATTTCTGAGTTGTTTTTGCAATACGCGCGTGATAATCGTAATTTGTTTTTTGCAATTTTTAATCATCGTTATGGTACAGAATCACTGCCTGATTGGTATCAAGAGCGCATTGATAAAATTTTTAGTTTATGGGAAGGCGTTATTGAGAAGATTGGAGTTGCCGACCCGCGTTTAGAAGCAAGGCTCTTGTGGAGTAATTTGTATGGAATTACAGTCCTGTGTTACTCACACAGGTTTGCTCCGACGAAGATGCCTGACCATCAGATGCTGTTGTCAGCGAGTTTGCGCGGATTAGTGTCGGCTTGACGTTTCTGATGAACTGATCAAAAGCCTGTAGCACTTTTATTAAAGGTTCATTGTTAGTCGCTTCTGCTTGCGGAGCGTTGAATATAGCATTGTAATCAGAGGCCCACAATAATTTATGTGCAGCGACTGGGATTTGCTGAGCACCATTGATATCAGTTGCTTCCCAGAGGTCATGTAATTCTGTGTGCAAATAAGCATTGCCATTGGGACCTAGACTCCAACGGTGAGGATGGTGTATTTCTTTCTCTTGTTCGTAAACGCAATTGAACATTGGTTTTGTTTGACTTAAAACAGTTTTGCTTTCTCTGTCCATATTTGCGTTGTAGAAGCTTGTCTGTAGTAATGTTGCGTTACAAGGGTTGCCTTGGTAATATTGCGCCAGATATCTCATTGCTTGCAATCCGCCAGCTTCTCCTTGCGCTTGTCCAGCCGCCATCATCTGTCCGTTAGGCTGTCTAATATTGGTGTTATAGTCAAGGATATTTAAGAAATTTATTTGATCGGTTGAACAGCCTTTAGCATTGAGATTGCGGACTATTTTTCTGTGTACTTTTTTGAGGTCCTGTGGGCTGGTTGCCCAAGCGACATAGACTGGTGAGTCAGAAAGAAACTGCTGTCTGTGATAAGGTTCTTGATGTGTAGCTAACTCCATTCCAAAGAATCTTTGTAGGGTACCCAAGAAGTTGAGTACTAACTCTTGATGATCCTCTAGGATACTGATAACAACTGGACCATGGCTACCGAAGCGTTGAAATTTTTCGCTGCTTGTGATATTTGCTGCAAATTTAGAGATACGAGGGCTGTTATGCAGATTGAGTTCTAGACCAGAATTATCACGTAAAGCTACTGCTCCAGATGGATATTTGCGATCTTCTCCATTGAAGCCATATTTAATGAAGTAATCATCTAAATATGCTTTGGCTATCGGTTCAATTCCCATTGAATTAAGATAAATTCTAGCATATTTTTATGGTGCTTGTCCCTAACCTTGCTTGCGCTGATAGCGGTTCTTTTGGAAGTGCCAGAGTTTCACTAAGAAATTAGTATCAGATTCGACGTGGCGTTTGACTGTTTTGTATCTGTCGAAGGTCTCATGAATTTTTTCTAGCTCGCCTGGCTCAAAATCCGCTGCTGTAAGGGGTTCTATATACTCTTCGATCTCTGGGATATTAGAGGGGGTTTCGGATAGCGCTTCAGGTAATACTTCTTCTATAGTTTCTTGATATGGAACTTCATAACCATATTCTAAGAGCATTTTCTTTTTGAAGCCCTCAGGAGCTTCTTTGTTACCGTATATTAATTTGGTGATTTCTGCTGGATCCCTTACTCCCATGAGATCACGATAGAAATCTGCCATAAAATGTTCGTCTATATAGTCCCAGAATAATTTATGCTGGATTTGCCAATTTGGATCGTTGGCTAGAACGTCGTCCACAGGTGGTTTTGCGGCAGCCGCTTGGAATTCTTCTTGATGTTTTTTGAACATCTCTTCATAAACTCTCTCCATGGTCTCTTTATCAAACTCATAGTTATAAATACTATGACGATCTATTTTTGTTTCCCAGTAGATTTTGTCCTTAGGCAATTCTTTGTCGTTAAAAATTTCGCTCTGACTTGTTTCTTTAGGTGCTTCTTCGTTAAGTATTTCGTCGCCATATTTAACGGCAAAATCATAAATAATTTTGATTTCATCATTATCAAAAGTAGAAGTTAAAAGAGAATACATTAAGTGATAATCACCATTAGGGAAGAACTTTTCAATAAGTTTATTTGCGACATTTTCGTCGTTATTATCTATCATTCCGGGATGTCCTTTTGTTTTTTATTATCCGCCGATAAGCGTGATGCCAATTGAGTAATAAGCTCAAGGCAAATCTAGAGTACTTTATTCTGGTTAAGATGCGGTTAAGGATTATGTTAATTCTAATTAAGGAACAATATTATTTTTAGGACATCATTAGAATGAGTGACTACTAAAATCGTAATTTCACTGTAATATATTCTAAAGATGGCTACTGTCGACCTACGCTACCCCAAATTAATAAGTAAAGAACATTTAGCGGCAGATAGTGCGACTAAGGCAGAGTTCTATGCCTCGCGTTCTAATAAGGTTTTTTTATATATTGTTGCCATCTCTGTTACTGCGATAGTCTTTCTTTTGGTTTTGGGCATCTCTGCCCTGCAGAACATTGGTGATGCCAATCTTGCTAAACTAGTCAGCTTTCTTAATGATCACGATATTTATTTGTCACTTGACTTGATAAAAGAGATCAAACTTTTTAATCCGCTAACCAGTACTCTGTTTGCCTTTGCGGTAACTTTTGTAAGTTTTGTTGTCTTCGATATTTCACGTAAGGATTATATCGAGTCAATAGTTGGCAAGGATTTATTCAAAGAATCAACAGCTATCTCTTACGCTATTCACTTTCTTATTCTTGCTCTAATGCTTATTGTTCTCTTGTTTAGCTTTAGGTCTAAGCCACAGGTGCAAGTTACGTCAATTGAATTTATTCCGACGCAAATAGAATCTAAGGTGAAGCCAGTGAAACCTAAATTTAGATCAGAGAAACAATCAATTGATTCTGGTAAACATGATCCAAAGAAAGAAATCAAACCGGTCTCTAAGCCGCCTGGTGAGCCACAATTACCGCAACAAATAACTAAACCAACTCCTCAACAGCGAGTCCCAGAGCCACCAAGTCGTATACAGCCTAGCCCTAAGCCTCTACCGAAGGCAGATCAGCAGAAAGCTAGTCCTCAACCAGCAATCCCAAGTCCTAGTCCTAGGGTTATGACTCCACAGCCTAAGACAATGAAGGACGCAATTACTCAAGCACCTGATAATAATCAACAAGTCAAGAATTTACCTAAGCTTATTACCTATGACCCTAATAGTAACGTTGCAAGGCAATCAGGAACTGGCACTGCGCCGAGTCCAAAGGTCTCAGGTTCTGATGCTAATGGTGATAGTCGCAGTTCAAATATAGTAGCTAGGCTTTCTAATATTCCACGAGCACCAGATTCATCCAGTGTTGGTGGTGAAGGTGGAGCTAGAGGTGATTGGGGCAATCCTGGTCCGAATCCTTATCCTAATGGCGCTCCTAGTACAGCAGCAGCAGCAGATGTGAACTTTGGACCTTATATGTCTACGTTACAACGTAAAATTAAACTTGCTTGGAAACCGCCACGTGGAACGGAGTCTAATCGTATTGTGGTGAACTTCTCTATATTGAGAGACGGTTCTCTAGCGGATTTGTCGCTTGTCTATAAATCTGCTAGCCAAGAAGCCAATCTTGCTGCGTTAGATGCAGTTACTAATGCCGCTCCATTTGAGCCGTTGCCGCCTGGTGCCGGACCAGCGATCGATATCGAATTCACGTTTGATTATAATGTCTTTCAAAAAAGTAGATGGTAGAATATAAAAAGGATAAAAAATTATGGCAATTGAAGATGTAGGTAGTGCAATAGATGAAGGATTAGGTTTAGCTGAAGCTGCTGGTTTAACTGGTGCTGAGCCAGCTAATCCGTTTAATTTGACTCAATCATTCTGGCAATATTTTCAGAATGATTTGATATCATCTATCCCAATTACCATCTGCTCCTTTCTGGTAGTAGCGGTGATTATAGAGCGCTTGATGTTTTATTCTCGTAACCATAGAGACATCTCTGCTTTTGTGCATGCGCTTCAGTCTCAATTAGAGAAGGGTAATCTTGAAGCCGCACAAATGCTGGCTAGTCAATTGGGCAGCGTTGTTGGTGAGGTTGCTGAAGAAGGTATTCGATTGCTTGCAGTGCAGAAAGAAGATTTCTCTAGAGCTTATGACATCACTGTTAATCTTGTTGTACGTAAGTTGCAAAAATATTTACCAATATTAGCAACGGTTGGTGCCGTCGCACCTTTCTTAGGATTGTTTGGTACTGTTTCTGGTGTAATTAAAGCTTTGTTTCATATGAGCCTTGGTTCTGAAGGTGCTTCATTAGGAATGATTGGAGAGATCTCTAATGCCTTGATTGCGACTGGTTATGGACTAGCAATTGCGATTATCGCGGTTGTTTCTTATAACTTGTTCTCTAATATTGTGAAACGTTATGGTGATGACTTCATGTTATTGAAGTTATTATTCTTGAGTTTCTCTAATGTTGATTTTGGTGTTGAAGGTTTGGTTAGAGCTCATTCTCAACAAGATGCTCATAATCACGCTAACCCAGAAGATATGATTAAGGATATGACAAAACAATCTCAGGGAGCCAAACCTAGCTACCCAGAGTTCTTGAGATAAAAATAAATTGGAGTAGATTTTATGGCTTTTAATGTTGGCGGTGCAGCGGATGAATTCTCGGATATAAATATTACTCCGTTAACGGACGTATTTCTTATCCTATTCTTGATTATGATTGTAATAGCACCTCTTATTAATCAGACGGCGCTTAAGCTAGATCCGCCTAAGGCTCAACACGGACAAGCACTTTCTACTAAAACTAAAGCAATTAATTTAGAGATATCTGCTGATGGACTTGTTGCTATTAATGGCAAAAGACTCTCTGAGAGCCCATTAGAGGCTGATCAAGTGGCTACGGCTGTAACAGCACGACTAGAAGAAATTCTTACTGATGTTAGTTATAAAGATTCACCACTCAATATTGTTACTGACTCTGAGACCAAACAAAAATTCGTCGTCGGTGCTATGGACGCGGCTGCTGGATTGGGTCTCAAGAAGATGAATATTGTTACTGTTTCGGGAATGTGATTTTATTTACTCAATATTACTATAACTAAGGGTTAGCTCTATCATTATCACTGGTGTTTCTTTTAATACACTAGGTATCCCCGTAATCTTGCTGGTATTCTGTAAGAATTTTTTGCAGATTTCGTTGAATTCTCTATCCTTACTGGGTTCTGTGAGAATAATATGTTTGATATAGCCGGTACTAGTATCAATCTCCACTTCTATATGATTACTTGGTTTAGTTTTGACTTCATTAAATGCTGCAATTTGGGCTACTGGTAAGTTATTGAGATACGAAGTCCATTCCTGCTGTAGGCGTCGAGTGATTGCAATTAGATAATTTAGCGAAACTTCGTCTAAGCCTTCACGACCATAGATCGCTTGTTCATCTGCTTGTAATTTTAGAGCGAGCTCTTCTTTGTCTAGGCTATAATCAAAAAGCTCTAGAAATGGCTTGCCAAGCTGATCTAAGGACTGATTAATAGTGAAGCGTTGTCTGTATACCGCGATATCTTTTTGCTCTTTGTCTTTAAGTATAAGTTTAGGAAGGTAAACTACTTTCTCGAGTTTTTTGTCTTTGAGTCTGAAGCTAAAATTATCTTTATTTAGTTGTAAGCGTTTGATTGTGGCTTCGCTGATATAGTTCTCAATGCTTGAGCTGTCTATTGTTAATTCGACGAACTCTGCTGACTGGTCTTCGCTCATTGCCGTAATACGTCCTGCAGTTATTGGGATATTGAGAGTTACTTGGGGATTGTCTTTGAAGGCTGCTGAGCTAAACGTGCTTAATTCGTTAGCATTATAAAGTGATTTGAATATTTCTGTAGGCACGGAAACTAAGCTGAATAATAACGTGATTATTATTCCAAGACCGAGTATAGAGGAGATGACCGAGATGCTTTGCCTGAAGATGTTTTTCTCTTTTGGAGAGATTACGATACAGTCTGTGATCAAGTCATATAGTGTTTTGCGTTTAGAGTTGAAAGCAAGTGCTATGAAGCCTAACCCTAGTAATGCGACAGAAGCTAAGGCTAGGATTGATCTGAGAATGGATCTAATGAAGCCTAGTGGTCTATGGTTATGATCCTGAACCAATCTTAAGCCCAATAATAACTTAGCCAAATTCGCCCCACCGAAGGCTTGTAAGAGATTATCGCAAATAAGAATAATCAGAAAAATTTTGCCGCAGAGAACAAGAAAAGCATAACTATATAGTTCTATCCCGTAAGAGCCAATATTAGAGATGGTGGTTACTGCAATGGCAACTCCCAATAGGTAGATAATGAGGCTTAAAGACAATGCTGCAAAACGCTCAAGAAAAGTAGCTGGCGAGTAGTTCATATAGGTATTTTACTTGCAGTTTGTGTTTTTGTCATTTGCAGAAAAAGCTATGAAATTCATTAACTAATTCTATCGTCTCTTTGTAAGACTCTAAGGCAATATCAATCTGTTCTTTACCATTGAGTAGGGGGCCAACGCTGAAGTTCTTTATTTTAATGCGTTTGTTGGGGTGTTCGCTTTGATATTGGCGCAGTGCCAGCATCCCAGCGTAATCAGCTTCTGAATCACCAAATAGACAAACCTCTGTCGTCTCTGTGAAATCTAACTTGTCGATAATATCTCTAGCAGCATCACCTTTGTTGTATTTGTATTTATTATCCTTGAAAACTAACTCCTTACCAAAATCTAATAAAGACCAGCGACTAGAATTCCTGAGTAGCATTTGTATTATTTCAAGAATCCTATCTTTTTTTGCTTGGTAGTTTGCACTCTCAAAGTAAATTGCAAAATCACCTGGCGTAGTGAGGAAATCTAACTCTGAGATCAAATCAAATCCTAGTAAGTCTTTGATGATATCTATAAAACAAACTGTTTCGTCGTAAGCTTTGACAAACTCTTCGCGTGCATATTTAAGAATATCGTTCTCGATGATTTGCTTACCGAAGCCACAATATTTTGTAATGCTTTTGGGTATGTTGGATCTAAATATATCCACATAGCTTCTTGCCGTGAGAATCACCACATCAACTTGTTTGTGATTGTTAAGCTCTTGCAATTTCATTGCAGTTTCTGGATTAATTCTAGGATAACGATGATCTAGACTGGTAACTTGATCGGGTCTCAACGTCCCATCAATATCAAAAATCAAAAAATATTTGCGATCGCCTTTGATCTTAAAATCAGCCTTAGAACCGACCATTAGTCTATTATTCCCATAACTGATATCTTTTTAACAAGTTGAATTATCTGCTCTAGATCTAGGGTTTCGCCACGAAGATTATCAGTCAGCTCTAGTTTTGCGATCTGTTCATCAGTATATCCAGCAGCCTTTAAACCATTGTGTAATTTTTTGCGACGATTAGCATAGATTGCCTTGATGAAACGACGGATTGCTTTGGGATTGTCGATAGCTTTCGGTTCTTTAAGGGTCATTTTGATAAAAGCAGAATCAACTTTGGGTTGTGGTTGGAAACAAGTGGCTGGGACTGCTGTGCTGATACTTGTATCTGCCCAGTAATTAGTTAGTAAGGTTATGGCGCCATGGCTTTTTGTGCCGGGCTTGGCGATTAGTCGTTCAGCGAATTCTTTTTGTACCATGATGTGGATCTCTGAAATCAGTTCTCTATTTGGATTTGCTTCGCCTATCTCGCCAAGTAAGTGTAGTAGGATTTTACTGGTGATTTGATAAGGAATATTAGCGACTATTTTTATTTTGGGTGATTTGCCAGATCTAATCATTTCGACTTCTTCTGGATTTACTATATCTGTTAGGTTGAGCGATAAGAAATCTTTTCTGATGTAGCTGAAGTTTTTGTGATTAGCAGCGATAATCTTCAAGTGCATTTCGGTATTAGCATCTAACTCGATGGCGTAAAGGCTACGGCATTGAGTTACTAAGCGCTCAGTCAGGAAGCCAATCCCAGGACCAATCTCAACTACTATATCTTGCTCAGGGTCAAGGTTTGCTGATTTGACGATGCTGTCCAAAACCTTCTCACTGATTAAGAAACATTGTCCTAGTGCTTTTTGTTTGCGATAATTCTTTGCCCTAAAAGCTAAATCTGTATCATTCATGAATAAATCAGCTCAGCAAGTTTGCCTTCGCTATCAAGAGCATGCAAGTCATCGCAACCACCGATAGAGATGCCATTGATAAAAATCTGTGGCATTGATTTGCGATTGCCTTTGGTTCTTGAGGCGAGTTCTTCTCTTTCAGCTTCCTTGCCATCTAGTTTGATTTGTTCATAGCTTAAGCCTTTGCTGTTAAGTAAGGCTAGAGCTTTTTTGCAGTAAGGGCAGTGGTCCCAAGTATAGATTTGAATTAAGTTTTGGCTCATAAATAGGTTGCTTGTTATTATAGCAAAAGTGCTAGAATAACCGTCATTGTAAGCTTTTATGTTCAAAAAACTTTTTGCTAAATTTATCAAGAATTCTAATGTAGACGAGTTACTAACAGTTGAGGATATTGAAGAATTATTAATTCGGGCAGATTTTGGACCGCAATTGGCGGCAGAATTAATTAGTAAATTAGGTGCTAAGCATAGGTCCTATACACTGACTGAAGTTGAAGTTGAACTGAAGAAAATTATCAAAACGATTTTTGCAGACTTGCCACAGCTTGCTATAGCTTCTGATACCTTGAATATATTTCTGGTGGTTGGGGTTAATGGTGTTGGTAAAACTACTAGTGTTGGTAAGCTGGCTTATAAATTCAAACAACAAGGTCACAAAGTTTTAATCGCGGCAGCAGATACTTTCCGGGCGGCAGCTGAAGCTCAGTTGTCGATTTGGGCAGAGCGTGCTGGAGTTAAGATAGTGCAGTTAGAAGAAGGCTCTAAGCCTAGTACTGTTGTCTATAAGGCAATAGAGCAGGTGAAGAATTCTAATGTTGATTTGTTGTTAATTGATACGGCTGGACGTTTGCATAATAAACAAGATTTGATGGATGAACTCTCTAAGATTAAGTCAGTGATTGAGAAAAATCATAGTGATTATAGGTTGCATGTTTTATTGGTGCTAGACGCGAGTACGGGACAGAACGCGATAATTCAAGCGCAGAAGTTTAAAGAAGTAGTGAACGTTAATTCTGTACTTCTCAGTAAGTACGATGGTTCTAGCAAAGCTGGGGTGATTTGTTCCCTGGCTTATTCTGAAGCATTGCCAGTGAGCTTCGTTGGTACTGGTGAGCAGCTTGAAGACATAGAAGAATTCTCACTTGAGGATTTTGTGGCTAAGGTTTTCGGTTAATTTCTATTGTCATGCGGTCTGAATTTGTAAGCTGCTTGAGTATCATTAATGCCAATAAAAAATCTATAAGCTTGGTTGTAAGCATCATCAATAGTGATTCCTACAAGGTTGGTTTCATTATTGAATGGGTTCGGTGCTTCTTCTTGGTAGTCCTGAATTGCTAGAAGCATCTCTAGAAAATAAGATTTGGCTCTATTTTTGTAAAGCTCAGTATCTTCTTTATCTTTGTTATTTAAGTAGTATTTTTGATTTAGGTCAGCCAGATAGAAAGTTGCTTTCCAGAGTAGGTCGAGTAAGTTCTCTTTAGCGAAATAGACCAAAGCCTGTTCTAGATGGCGTTGTGCGATTGGGTAAGTTTGCTCGTTGAGCATTACGTAGTTAAGCATTAATATTCCAATCAAAGTATCAGTAATCGCGGATTGTAGATAAGCTTTTTCTTGAGCATAAAGCTTTTTGGCTTTGAGAAAGGAGCTGAGCGCATCTTCAAGTTTGCCAATACCTGTGAACATATTGCCCATAGCTTGATAAGTGTCAGCTTCACCAACTATATTGCCTTGACTTTGAAAGAGAGTGATCGCTTTTTTGAAGTAGTTTGAGACTTGATCTAGTTTTTCTTCATTGAGAGAGCCATCTTCAACACTCACCCTGATGGTAACGAAGGCTAGATCTAAATACTTACTTGCTTTGATCTCTTCATTGCCAAGCCTTGTCGCTAATTGGATTATCTCCTGTCCGACTTTATCTATCTTTCCAAGATCGTCATCAAGTAATAATAACTGGAAGTAAATATTTTGTGTGTGGATTAATTGGTTATAGCGTTTGAGTTTTTTGAAGATGTCACAAGACATGGCGATATAGTTTTTCGCAGAACCCATATCTTCACCAAGTTGTACTAATGTGTTGCCGAGTATTTGATAGGCTTGCGCCAAGAAGAAATTAGGCGGCTCTGAGTTGAGTAGGCTGTGGATTGATTCTTTGACTTTTTGATATTTACCACGAATTGCAAGTAAGGAGATACGTTGAATCTCCAATCCATAATGTTCAAAACAACCACCAGTGTTTAGTAGCTCCTCTGCTTTTTTGAATAGCTCGTTAGCTTCGCTAATCTCACCGCTAGTAAGAGCTATAGAAGCTAATGATTCATAAATGAATCCCTGAGCCAGTTTGTTGTTGCATTTGTTGAATTCGCGAGCGGACTTCTCGAAATATTCAAATTCATTACAATCTTTTGCGTAGAATAGATAGACTTCACCTAAGCCATTGTGATTTTGTTCTTTGCCGAATAATATTTCTGCCATCTCGGCAGCATCTTTGTCTTTGAATAATTTAGCTTTTAGTAGATTGATTCTAGCTCTGGTTGAATCGAACTCCGCTTTGCTTGAAAGAGTCAGTAGATTCTCTAGGTAAGTATCAATTACTGGTAGTTGTATATCATGACTAAGTAAATTATCTTCTAGGCTGATTTCTATAGTTTGAATTGCTGCTAGTATTGCTTTGTCATACTCTTCTTCTTGAATATAGGTATCGAAAACTTTTTCAATCAGTTCATCAGGATTATAGTTGATGTGATTTTGTTTTAGGTAATCATCTCCCCAGTATAATCGACAAATACTCAGACACTGAGCACGATAGAGTAGAGACTCAACATCTGACGCGGTTGTTTGTAGTAGTGCTAGTGGATTACCATTAACCAAAAAATCGAGAAAAAGTTTAAAAGCACTATAGCTCTTGTGATCTTGCATTACTTGATAGGCTAGTTTGAACTGCCCTTGGCGCAACAGAATCTTAGCTTGCATGGTTGTAGCGAGATCAATTTCACTCTGAGTTTTACTCTCAGAACGAAGTTCGGTTGCAACATTATTTGCTTCAATAAATTTATCGGTTAAGAAACTATCCCAAAACTTTTTGACTAACCGATTTTCGCTTTGCTTTTTAGACATTTGCTGACTTCTTCTTTAAATCTTAGCCTGGTAGTTTCAAAATTAAGCAATGCGCTAAGAAAATTAATAGAGGCATCGTTATGTTCTAGAGAAAGATTAAGGATCGCATCATCAATTCGAGCAAACTCCTTACTTATACCTAGTTTGCGAATACCAACCTTGCAGAGGTTCTCGATACTAGTATCAGCGTTTTCGAGCTCATTTTCCTTAGAAAACTTGTTGATTAGCTCTTGAAACTTCTCTTCTTGTACTTGCATTGTCTTAACCTCTATTTTAACAGCTTCTTTGCTATTAATTAGAATAAATTGTAACACATACTTAACTTTTCCTTAACCTTTGTTTTATTAAATATATCTAATCTTGGGTTTTGGCTGTTTTTGTTCTGCTGTGATATTGGTTAACGATCTCTCATATTATAAAAATGATATAATTATAAATTGAGGAGAAA
>CAZKFA010000025.1:0-29023 GCA_964551925.1 uncultured Gammaproteobacteria bacterium | reverse complement strand
CGTCCAAAAGTTTTCAACAATAAAGCACTACGAGCGTAGTCTGTAAATCTGAATTGTTGCCGTATTCAAGAGCACAGACACTCAACGGGTTCTAAGCTTATGTTCTTAGCTTCATAGAGTAAACTTATCAAACTCTAATCGGCGCACTAACCATTTGTGCCTCAGTTACCAAGCTGGTTAACCACTCGGTAGTGAGGAATCGTCCACAGTTTGTCGGGACTATGCAGCTAATGCATACTGACTTGCGTCAGTGCTAGTAGTTGCTAATTCAGTATTGAATTCTGCACTTGTTTTTTGCCTTGATTTTACCAGGATCTAGACTACCTGGACTCGCGTTTTACCATCTCTGACCTCTGTCAAATCTAAACGCCCCCTAGTCAAACTTGTTCTTTTCCGCAATTACTGTGTCATCGTCAATTTTTGACATCCTCATTTACGTTCTAGTAAACTTCGGTGTCAAAAATCTCATCTTCCTTGTACTTGCGAAAAATAACCGCGTTTGTAGAAACGATTGATAATCGTTTTTGCGCTCTCGACTTATAACTAAACACTCGGCTTAGAAAATAATTCGAAGCGCAGGGAATATATCAAATCCAATTTTCAATCTACAGCCTTTCTACAAAGGGATCTTAATTATATCATTCCACAATTGTGACTAGATTAAACAATTCTTTTTGATTAAAACAAGCATCCAAGTTAGCCAGAGTGGTTGCGGCTATTTGGCTCAAGGCCTCAGTTGTAAAGAAGGCTTGATGCCCAGTCACTAAGACATTTGGGAAAGTAAGTAAGCGAGCCAAAACTTCATCCTGCATAATCATATCGGTATGATCTTCAAAAAAAACACCCGCTTCCTCTTCGTAGACATCAATACCAAGATAACCAATCTTGCCTGACTTGAGACCTGCAATAACTGCCTTGGTGTCAACCAAAGCTCCTCTACTTGTATTAATGATCATTACCCCATCTTTCATTTGTTTAATAGCCTGAGCATCAATCAAGTGTTTGGTTTCTTTGTTCAATGGGCAATAGAGACTAACGATATCAGAACAACTCAAAAGCTCTTCAAAACTAACTTTAGTAGCAAACTCTAAACTGTCCTGGTAGTAAGGATCATAAACTACAACCTTCATTCCAAAACCATTGAAAATCTTTGCCGCAACTTGCCCAATACGACCACAGCCAATTATACCGATCGTTTTGGCAGCTAGATCAAATCCTTTAAGTCCATTGATTTTAAAATTCGCATCCCTTGTTCTATTATAAGCCTTGTGGGTTTTTCTATTGAGGGTCAGTATTAATGCACAAGAATGTTCAGCCACTGCATAAGGAGAGTACTCTGGCACTCGCACTACTTTAATATTATATTTTTTTGCAGCGAACAGATCTACATTATTAAAACCAGCACACCTTAAAGCAAGATACTTAACTCCAATCTCTGACAAGATCCTAAGCACCTCAGCATTAACAGAATCATTTACAAAAACACAAACTGCTTCATAACCATTTGCAAGTAAAGCCGTTTGTTCATTCAAATGTGCTTCTACATAGCTCAACTCAAAAGCATAATCTTTATTTGCAGAATCAAAAGACTCAATATCATAAGCCTGAGTACTATAAAACAAAATTCTCATATTCTAAGTTTAGCGTTTTCGCAAAGACGCCTCTTGACTTAAGTCAAAAATAAAGCTCTCAAAAGCCTTAATATCTTCGGTTAAACAAACCGCCTTACTTCCAACAATTGCCATATCAGCACCAGCTCTATAAGCCTCTTCTACTTTGGTGCGTGAATCAATCCCAAAGCCAAGTGCGATAGGTTTATCACCAAAAGATTTCAACTTACTAATAGCCTGCGATAACAGCAAAGCCTCATCAGTACTGCTTTTGAGATTGGCTATATCCTTATCACTACCAGTGACTCCAATGCGACTAACTAAATAAACAAAGGGTGAAGACAAATCATAAATTCTTCTCAAACGCTCTTCACTACTGGTGATCGCGGCAAGTAAAGTAAGATTAAGTCCAGAATCTTTGAACTTAGCACTTAATTCTTCCGCTTCATCTACTGGTAGATCAGGAATTAACACTCCACGCACATCATTTACTATACACTGTCTAATTAATTTATCCCAGCCGTACGCCATTAATGGATTGTAGTATGAGAATAACAATACACTGTATAGTCCCTTACCAGGGCTAGCTTTGACTCCTTGACTACGAGCTTCTTTGATTAAATCAAAAATCTTATCAAGATTCATTCCTTGCTCAAGAGCTGAATGAGAAGCTAGTTGTATAACTGGACCATCTGCCATTGGATCAGAGAACGGCACTCCAAGCTCGATCACATCAACATTAGCTTCATCAAGGATCCTAAGAGCTTGAATTGTAGCTTCAGGATTGGGATAACCAGCAGTAATGTAGATGCCAAGCATTAGTCCTTATAATAACAGAATACCCATGTTAAAATCCTCTTATATGGCAACAGACACTCAACAAAAATACCAAATAGTCATAGGTCTAGAAGTTCATGCTCAACTCAAGACCGAATCTAAATTATTTTGTAGCTGTTCAACTAAATTTGGAGCCAAACCAAATACCAACACTTGTCCAGTCTGTATGGGCTATCCAGGTGTCCTACCAGTGCTTAACAAACAAGCAGTCGCTTATGCTATCAAAGCAGGCTTAGCATTGGGCTGCCAGATCGACCTTAATTCTAAATTCGACCGCAAACAATATTTCTATCCTGATTTGCCGAAAGGTTACCAAATATCTCAATATGACAAACCAATTTGCAATCATGGCAAGTTAAATATTGGTACTAAGGAAGTAAGAATCTTAAGAATCCACATGGAAGAAGATGCTGGTAAGTTAGTGCATGCTGGCGCTGAACGCTTACACGGTTCGGATTATTCTTTGGTAGATCTCAATCGCGCCTCAACGCCGCTAATAGAAATAGTTTCAGAGCCTGACATTAGATCAGCAGAAGAAGCAGTTGCTTACGTCAAAGAACTTCGCAAAATACTTCTTTATATAGATGTGTGCGACGGCAATATGCAAGAAGGTTCACTACGTTGCGATATCAACATCTCTCTAAACAAACCTGGTGACAAATTTGGCACTCGTGCTGAAATCAAAAACGTAAACAGCTTCCGTTCTATTTCTCGCGCTATTGACTATGAATACAAACGTCAATCAGAACTCTTAGACAAGGGGGAGCAAGTTGTACAAGAGACAAGATTATTTGACGAAAATAGTGGTAAAACACACTCCATGAGATCAAAAGAAGACGCTCATGATTACAGATATTTCCCTGAGCCAGATCTATTGCCTCTCACTTTAAGTCAAGAACAAATCGAACAAACCAAGCAAAGCCTACCAGAATTGCCACAACAAAAACGCAATCGTTATATCGCGGAATTTGGTTTAACTGAAGACGCAGCAACTCTAATTACTGATGATTTAGAAACTGCTTTATTCTTCGAGGCAGTTTTGGTAGAAGGCGCCAATGCAACCAAAAGTGTCAATTGGATCAATGGTCCCGTTGCAGCATATCTCAACGAAAACAATATAACTCTCAAACAAACCAAACTAACAGCAAAGCTACTAGCTGAGATGATTTCATCAATCGAACAAAATATTATTTCAGACAATATTGCTAAGAACGATATCATTGGTGAATTACTAAGCAATGGAACTTCTGTTAAAAATCTGATTGCATCCAAAGGACTAGCTCAAATCACTGACACCAGTGCCATCGAAAAAATAATCCAAGAAATCTTAGCCGCTAATCCAAAACAAGTCGAACAATTCAAATCTGGCAATGACAAAATTAAAGGATTTTTTGTTGGGCAAGTAATGAAGGCGACTAATGGTAAGGCTGCGCCTCAATTAATAAACGACTTATTAAACAAGCTACTAAGCAGCTAATGTAGCAGGGTTGAAACCAGCTTCAGCACCGTGTCCTGACTTATGCTCACCATAAGTTGTTACTTCTTTCACTGCTCCAGACAATATTTTAGCTGATTCCTTCAATGAAGTTCCAAGTCCAGGAACTTTACCAATTGGTGAAACGCCCTCAGCTAAATTAATAAAACTACTTGTTATAAGTGGCGCTAATATTCCACCAGCAACTAAATGCATAGGTATAACTGGCTTACCATTAATATTTTGGGTAAACGGAGTCTTAGTGCCGAAGAATGGTGATGCCGCAACCCAAGACAATCCTAATTGCAACACTCCAAGTAAAGTATAAAGAACCCAAGACACTGCTTTTTCTTTTTGATTAAACATTATTGATAAAGATTTAAGGACATTCTTTATTCCTTTCACGCCAGCAAAGACTGAGACGCCGCCAGTTAGTACAGTGCTGATCTCTGGGCTACTTGTTGACTTAGAAACAAGTTCTTTACCAATATCACCAACACTACTCAAAAGCTTTCCAGTAGCTCGTACAGCATCAGTAGCTACATCTTTAACACCATCAGCACCCTTACGCACACGATCAGGCCACTTACCACTAACTAAGCGATTCAGATCATCAGAACCCAGTGGAGTACGTAATTGTGTTCTTGCAGGTACTGCAAGAACCTCAGTTGCAGTTGGCCGCAACATTGGATTTGTATTATTGGTAATATTACTCTGAGCGTTAATAAATTGGGCTCCTTGATCTACAACTAATATGTATTAATAATACAATAATGCCGCACAACTTGTATAGCCCTATTGATAGAAATTTTACTTTGTTCAATATAATCCAGAAAAATCAAGGTTTTTTTGCAAGAGATAAGGGTTTTTACCTATACTTATTTTAAAAAACTTTTTTTCTTGATTCAATTGTGGTATATCCTTTATTCATTAAGTATGTCTAAAAGCAACGATTTCAAATATTTAGTAATAGTCGAGTCCCCCGCTAAGTCCAAAACCCTTACGAAGATACTAGGGGATGAATTCTTAGTTAAATCCAGCATCGGCCATATCCGTGATCTACCTAACAAGGGTTTAGGCATTGATGTCAAAAATAATTTTGAGCCTAGTTATGAAATTATGACTGGCAAGAAAAAAGTCGTCGATGAATTAAATCAATTTGCCAAACAAGCCGAAAAAGTTTATCTAGCAAGCGATCCTGACCGCGAGGGAGAAGCTATTGCTTGGCATCTCTCAGAAATACTCAAATGCGGAAAAGCTGAAGTACATAGAATCGCCTTCAATCAAATTACTCCTCAAGCTGTTAGAGCAGCTGTTGCCAAACCAAGAGAGGTAGATCAAGCTTTAGTTAACGCTCAACAAGCAAGAAGAATTCTTGATCGCCTGGTTGGCTTCAAAATCAGTCCCATACTTTGGCGCAAGATTGGTGGAAGAAGTGCTGGTAGAGTGCAATCTATCGCTGTTCGTTTAATATGTGAACGCGAAGAAGAAATCCAAAAATTTATCCCAGAAGAATACTGGAGCATTACAGCTGACGTATTAGCTAAAGGTGAGCCTAAGGATAATTCATTTACAGTCAATCTAGTGCAAGTTGATGACAAACGAATAACAAGCCCCAGTAAAGAAGCTAACCCAGATAAGTCTATCGTAATCAGCTCACAAACTGAAGTTATGAAGATCATTAACAGAATTAAACAAGCAGATTTAGTTGTTAGTGATATCTCCACAAGACCTTCAAGTAAAAAATCTTCAGCCCCATTCAAAACTTCAACATTACAGCGCGCTGCAAGTAGTGCCTTTGGTTATACAGTGAAACGTACTATGCAAATAGCACAAGGTCTATATGAAGGTGTCAAACTCGGCAAGAATAGCGATCCAGTTGGTTTGATAACTTATATGAGAACTGATAGCTTAAGAATTGCTCCAGAAGCACAAGAGATGGCAAAAGAATTCATTCTCAACAAATGGGGTCAAGACTATTACCCTGAGACACCTAACGTCTACGGCAAAGTCAAGAAAGCTAATGAACAAGATGCTCACGAGGCTATTCGACCGACTTACGCAGACAAGACTCCAGCTTCAGTCAAAGCTTACCTAACTGAAGAACAATACAAGCTATATAAACTAATCTGGGAGCGCTTTATAACATCACAAATGGTCCCAATGAAACTTGAAATCTTAACACTTGAAATCTCAAGCAGCAATAAAGATTTATTATTCAGAGCAAGCCAATCAAAAAAAATATTCCCAGGTTACTCTATTGTCTATGATGGTGCTAAAGAAATTAATGAAGACGGCGACACAATAGAACAAGAATCTAAATTTCCAATAGATATAAAAGTTAAAACCCCAATTGAAGCCCTAGATACCAATCCAGAACAACATTTTACAGAAGGTCCTCCTCGTTATAATGAAGCAAGCTTAGTAAAAACATTGGAAGAACTTGGCATCGGCAGACCATCTACTTACGCGCCAACTATTGCTACCATACTAGATCGCAAATACGTTGAGAAAGTAAACAATGGCAATGCTCTCATTCCCACCAAGCTTGGCGTCAGTGTCAATAAGTTATTAGTAGAGCATTTCAGCAAATATATCAATGTAGACTTCACTTCACACATGGAGACTCATCTTGATGAAGTTGCTGAATCTGGACTTGATTGGGTTGCAATGCTCAGTGAATTCTATTACGGACAAGACTGGAAGAAAAAAAGCAAGAATAAATTCAAATCAGAACCAGGTCAAGATGAAGGTTTCATCGACATAGTCAAAAAAGCTTCCACCGAAATAGAGGGCGAAGTTATTCCAACTGAACACAAATGCCCGAAATGTAACGCTGTAATGAACCTTAAAGGCGGACGCTTCGGACCTTTCCTTGGTTGCTCACAGTATCCTGAGTGCAAGACTATTATTAACCTGACTAAAGAAGGTACTCCAGCACCAGAAGATCGCCCTTACACTCAAGAGAGCTGTCCAAAATGCCACAAAGATTCCCTTGTTATAAGATATGGTCGCTATGGAGATTACATAGCCTGCACTACCGATAGCTGCGTCTACACATCACCGATTCAGAAAAAAGTCGGCATCAAATGTCCTCGTGAAAGCTGTCATGGCGACATTGTTGAGAAGAAATCTCGTTTTGGTAAAATGTTCTACGGCTGTAATACTTGGTCTGAAACCAAATGTGATGTAGTTTTCTGGAATATGCCAGTTCAAGAACATTGTCCTGATTGCAATAAACTCTTGACTTACAAGAGCCTGAAACGTGGTGATAAGATTGCCTGCCCTGATACCAAAGGCTGTGGCTATAATCGCCTAGCTTCAGCTAAAGATATAGAACAATACAAACCAAAATTTGACCCTAGCGCTGAAGCTGAAAGCAAATCAGTGTTTAGCCTTTAAGGATTTGTATTTTCAGTGGATCCTTAAGTTAAGCTTAGGTTAACTAAGCTCTTATCAAAGTTAGACAAAAACAGGCTTTATCTTTATACAAGGAGCACAGATTATGCCAGGGGGTATGACATCTTTAGCCGCGCTTTCAGCCGCCACAATAGCCTATCAGCCAGCCATCAATACTGGTTTAAGTTACGCCATCAAAGATGGAGATACTATAATTAGTGCTTTTGATCAACTTCAAAAAAATCTTGCAAGGGAACAAAGAGAATTTCCGCATCTAACAAATCATTCTCCTGCTACTTTACTATTTCGTTCAGCAAACTTCCTGAGACTGGCTGATGCAAATAAAAACATTACAGTTCGTAATGGGGATGTTTTAAGCATTGACTCAGATGGCAATCTCAAATTACAAAGAGCTAATCAAACTGATACTTTGATTCAAGCTCCAGCACGCCCTAAAGTAGAGACAGACCGATTTACAAGAGTCGAAGATCTAACTTCTCAAACTCAATTAGCACGTACTTTACTTCAACAAATTAATCCTAGTAATTTAGCAAGTATTGATGGTAGAAGTTATAGAGAAATTGAAACCGACATGCGAAAGCTACAAGGATTGGTTTGCGCCAATGTAATCACAAGAGAACAAGTAGAGCAGAGTTTGTTCGGCTCGCATGCAATCAATTACGCATTTGCTCTTTCTGATAATGCATGGAATAACAGAACGGGTCACGCTTACATAGATAGAATTGCTCAGAGAGAACAACCTCCCAGAACATTAGAACAGATTCACCCTCTCAGAGCCAATGCCAGAGAGCGATGGATGACTATAGCTGCTTATCAAAGGGTTTTTGGAGCAAGGTTAGATACTACAACAAGTAGTGAGCCTATTGAAAAATTCGCGCGCAACTCAGAATTACCAAGATTACAAACTTTAAATGATAATCATGGTGGAGCTATAGATTTATTTTTCAAGAAAGATCGAGTCACAGTAGAGGCTGATGGTATTCAACGAGGACCAAGAATTCGAGCAATGAATGCTGGTGTCATCATTGCAAGAGGTGCCAACTGGGAAGCTGCTCATGATGAGGCTTTGAGTCCAGTTTCGGGCAATGGTTTAATTACCTTCACTCCAGAATTTGATGCGAATGGTAGATATCTGGGAGGGCGTACTACGACTTATGCTCACCTCTACAGTCTTGATGAAAACACATGTGCTGGAAATCTTGTACAATGTGGTCAAAGCCTAGGCTTAGGCGGTAATACTGGAAGTGCTCGCAAAGTTGAAATTAAAGACGGTAAAAAAATTGACCACGGCTACCATTTACACCTAGAGAGTCATAATATAAATGCTGATGGTTCACACCAATCTAATAGCGCAAACCAGCTTCATGAGCTAATTTCAACAGCTATACAATAAACACCTACATCAAATGGTTGATTTTCATCAAAGACTATTGATTTAGACTATCTTAAACGTTACAATTAGGGTTAAGCCTGTAATTTACAGAAATTAATTAAAGGTTTGAGGTCAATGTGCCGATTCTTACTATTGAATACAGGGTTGCTACTAACGTATGGAGGAAGCATGGAAAATATTGTTGAGGAGTTCAAGAAATATGCAAAGGAACTCGGAACACTTTATAGAACAAGAAAAGAACTTGATTCTCTAATCGTGAAATATGAGCAACGCCTCAAAAATTTGGGCACCGTTTTAGAATTCGCAGATAACGCAGAAACTTCCTATCGTGCCGCTGAAGAACCAGCGCAATCACCAACTGAGTAATTTACTTGGTACTAGGTTGTAAATTTCTTTTTATACTTTCTTTATTTAGCTCTTGTAGAGCTTCATAGAACTCAAAAGACCATTGTCCACGAGTTTTGCGGCTAAGTTTCCTGAATTTGTCTCGAGCAGACAAAAGAAACTTATCTGTCCATTCTTCAATGCTACCTTTAGATTTAAGATAGCCATTATAGGCCATGACCAATTTACCTAGCTCTTTTTCCTCTTTAGTCAGTGTTACAGCCATAATAAAAATTGTAACCCAAAATGAGATAAATTTCAGAATGGTTCTTTTGCGAATTCTCTGAAGAACCTCATTTTCAGCATAATTCTAAAGAAAAGATTAAGGAGAATTAATAAAAAAAATATGAAATTTTAACCAAACTTTGTTACAATACTCCTTAAGCTTAGATTCAATGAATTTAGGTGGCTCGGTTAAATTTAGTAAAGATAGGTTGTTTTTATTATTTTAACTGTAGACCATACTGCAAAGTTGAAGTTGGTTTGAATTTAAAGCGTTAATAGGATAGATAAAAACCCCAGCTATGGTCGAGCTGGGGTTTTTTTATTTATGGGCCTGTTGCGGAAGGAAATACGGCTAATCATTGATACTCCATTTATATAGCTATAATTAACTAAAGTGAGTTCTCATATTATTAATCAGAATTACCATAGCTTAGAAATAGAGCTGTTCACCCCAGTAATGCAGCAATATCTACGTGCCCGCCGCGAGCTTTACGGTAAAGCTGTTCTATTCTTTCGTATGGGTGATTTTTATGAGGCTTTTTTTGATGATGCCACCATACTTGCTAAAGAATTAGAAATTACCTTAACCGGACGCCCCGAAAACAACTATGCTGGTGGACGTATACCAATGGCAGGAGTACCAGCCAAAGCCGTTAAACCTTATATCGCAAAACTTCTAGAACAAGGTTACAAAGTTTATATCGCTGAACAAATGGCCGATCCAAAAACCTGTAAAGGTTTAGTGCCTCGCGAGATCACAAAAATCTTCACACCAGGCACTATCAATGATCTTGAACTATTAGATTCCTACCAGAATAATTTCATAATGGCAATTTATTCTGAACCGCGGCATCAAGACTATTGTGGCATTGCCTATACAGACATTTCTACGGGCGAATTCTACGTCACTGAAATAAAAAGAGAATTACTTGAACAAGAACTAACTCGTATCAACGCAGCTGAAATCTTAGTGCCCAGCGCAAAGAACAGACTACAAACTGGACAAATTGTCGCTGACGATAGTCCAATCATAGATCTCAATGGCTTAAATCACAAATTCGTTTTCAATAATTATAATCAAAGTAATTTTGATTTGGATTTAGCACGACAAAATTTAAGCTCAGTGTTTGAGATTCACTCTGCCGACAAACTAGTCAAAAGCAATCTAGCAGAGAATGCTAAGGGTTTTGGATTAAGAGCAGCAGGTGCCATAATTGAATACCTCAAAGA
Source organism: uncultured Gammaproteobacteria bacterium (assembly GCA_964551925.1). Taxonomy (GTDB): domain Bacteria; phylum Cyanobacteriota; class Vampirovibrionia; order LMEP-6097; family LMEP-6097; genus CAZKFA01. The sequence goes on along the minus strand of CAZKFA010000025.1, from coordinate 18,450 downwards.
AACTCAAGCACACGAATTTGCTAACAATATAAGCAAAAATTTTGATATCATCCGTACTTATCATATTGATGAGTATATGGTTCTTGATAGCAGCACTCGACGTAATTTAGAATTAAAGAATAATCTCAATGGTACAAGCTCAGGATCATTATTCAATACTATAGATAGAACAGCATCCAAAATGGGACGCAGGGTCTTACGTAACTGGCTCGAGCAGCCATTGCTAGATATCAACCTAATCAAAGCAAGACAAGAAGCGATTAAAGAACTATTAGCAAATTATCCCTTATGTACAAACGTGAATAAGCTATTAGCTGAAACTTATGACATCGATAGACTATCTTCTAGATTAATTAGCGAGATTATCAGCCCAAGAGAATTAATTAGCCTTAAGGACTCATTAATCATAGTTTTACAAATCTCAAGCCTAATGCAAGACTTATATTCTGGTTTACTAACAAGCCTAAAATTAATCCCCAAGCAAGTTTCAGACCTCATCAATAACATTGAAACAGCGATAGCGACAGAACCAAATATCAATATTACTGAAGGCAATATTATTCAACGCGGATTCAATCAAGAATTAGATGAACTGCTTTCTTTAGTAGAAGATTCTGAGACTTGGTTAAACAATTTCGAGAATAATGAACGCGATCAATCAGGAATCAAAAACCTCAAAGTCAGCTTCAATAAAGTTCATGGTTACTATATCGAGACCTCACGCCTAAATCAAAGCAAATTGCCAGAACATTATGTCATCAAACAAACCATGGTTAATACCATCAGAGCAGTAACTCCGGAACTAAAAGAATTCGAAGAAAAAATAACCCACGCTGAATCTAGACGCAATGCTCTTGAATATAGGATCTTCAGCGACCTCCGCCAAAAGCTCTCACAGACAGGACCCATCATCAAACATATCGCTCAACAAATAGCTCAACTAGATGCTCTATCAGCACTTACGATACTAGCAAAACAAAACAACTACTCTTGTCCAACGCTAGACAACTCTCACAATCTGTCTATAATCAACGGACGTCATCCTGTAGTCGAGACTAAATTAAGTCCTGGTGCTTTTGTACCGAATGATATCACTCTAGATCAAACTAGAATTATGATTCTGACTGGTCCTAATATGGCCGGCAAAAGTACTTATATGCGACAAAACGCTTTAATTATTATTCTTGCTCAAATGGGTTCATTCGTACCAGCAGATCATGCTGAAATAGGCTTAGTTGATAGAATCTTCACAAGGATAGGATCCAGTGATGATCTAGCTTCTGGGCAATCTACCTTTATGGTAGAAATGGTTGAAGCTGCCAATATTCTCAATGGCATGTCAGAACGCAGCTTCATCATTCTTGATGAAATTGGTCGCGGCACCAGCACTTATGATGGCGTAGCAATAGCATGGTCTATCGTTGAATACCTAGCAAAAAATTTCCAACCAAGGACAATTTTTGCAACTCATTACCACGAACTAGCAAATCTAGATAAACTATACAACTCGATTAAAAATTATCAAGTATTGGTCTGTGAAAACAAATCTGGCAAAACAGAAATAGAATTCTTACACAAAGTAGCAGAAGGCTCTACTGACAAGAGTTACGGAATTGAAGTAGCCAAATTAGCTGGATTGCCAAAAGCAGTTCTAGAAAGAGCTAGAGCAATCAACAATCAACTGCAAAACAATCGCAATCGCAAACTTGGTTTAAACAATCGCAAACTTGATCACCAGCACATGAAAGCTGCTGTCACGATTGATGGCAATATTGACATCAACAAACTGCCTTTATGGCTTAAATAGATCTATTTAAAGTATCCTAATTCGTAGAGTCTTTGATAAATCTTTCTAGCTCTTGGAGCTGATATAGAACCACCATGCCCCTCACCTTCACCAAAAACAACCATCGCAATACGAGGATTATCAGCTGGTGCATAAGATGCAAACCACGAATGGGTAGAACGCTTGAAGCCACGTACCTCAGCAGAACCAGTTTTACCAGCAATCTTCACTTCAAGCATCTTTGAAGCTCCACCAGTACCAGTGTCTACACATTGCTCCATAGCAGACTTAATAATTCGATAATTACTAGGATCAATGCCCGTCACTAATTCATAATCTTCTTTCATATGATTTTGGATCAAATGTAATCTTGGCACTTTACCTTCAGTTGCAATTCCAGAAACCATTCTCACCACTTGCAATGGTGTCAGCAAAAGAAAGCTTTGTCCAATGGCAAGATGCAATGTATTACCAGGGAACCATGGCTCACGCAGTTTCTGAAGTTTCCACTCTGGATCGGGGACAATACCAACTGCCTCACCCTCAATCTCAATCCCTGAGGGTTTCGCTGCGCCAAATTTACGTGCAGTATCAGCAATCCACTCAGGCTTCATTCTTTTTGCGATCTGATAAAAGTATGTGTTTCTAGACCACGCAAAAGCCTCATAAAAACCCATCGTAGCTTCTTTATTAGTCCAATCCCCAAAAACAAAACCACCATAATTCAATCTACCACTAACAAAAAGCTTCTCTTCAGGCTTAATCACATCATGCTCCAGAGCAGCTAATGACGTAAATATTTTCCATACACTTCCTGGAGTATAAGCCGACAAAGAACGGTCCACAAAAGCCTTACGACTAGCTAAGTCACTATAAACAGCATAAGGAATTGGTTTAGTAAAAATATTCGGATCATAACTTGGTGTACTTAACAAAGTAAGCACCGCACCATTGCGAATATCAATAACAACAGCAGCACCATGAATATCCTTCAATGCTTCATAAGCAGTCTTCTGCACTTCCAAATCAATCGTAGTATGCAAATCCTGTCCCTTACGAGCTTCTTGAATTATTTTTCTCTCCTTATTGCCAATTTTCAAACTCTTACCAAATCTATCCACCGTAACACGCTCTTCTCCCTTCACTCCTTGTAATATCGAATCAAAAGCCTTCTCTAAGCCAGTTTTACCAACGATATCACCAAGCACCAACCCCCTACTACGTCCATCTTTGAGTTCAGCATTACTAATTTCACCAACATAACCAACAGCGTGAGCAATCGCCTCGCCTTCTGGATAGTATCGAGTTGCCTGTTTCTCTACTACAACACCAGGCAGGCTTTGACTATTCTCATAAATTTTAATTGCATCTTCAACTGTAATTTCATTATCAAGCGTTATAGACAAGGGTGTTTTAGGATCCATCTTATTGAAAATATCCATCAACTCTTCGTAAGACGAATTGATAAATCTTGATAGAATTTTGGCAACCTTATGCTTGTCTCTTTTCTTGCGCAGAATTGTCGGTGACACATTAACACTTAATGATTGCTTACTAGAAGCAATAATATTTTCGTTACGATCGTAAATTGTCCCACGTGGCGCGCGAGTAATAGTAGCGCGACTAGTATTGTTCTTTGCAAGAATCTTATACTTATCATGCTCAATTATTTGCAATTGAACCAACCTAATACCAAGAAAACTTAGCGCAAATAGAGTTACAAGATATAATAAGGAATGGATGTTCATGATAGAGCCAAAACTCTGTTCTGTCTTTAAAATATCACATTATGATTAAAGTCTCAGGATTATTAAAAGCTTACGACGAAGATATAATTCTGAAAAATATTGATCTTGAAGTTAACAAAGGTGAAGTTCTTGCTTTAATTGGATTTTCTGGTTCTGGTAAAAGCACCTTACTAAAGATCATTGCCGGATTGGAAGATTACCAAGCTGGAGAAGTCTGCCTCGAGAGTAGGCGACTAGGTATGGCTTTTCAATATTCAGCTCTCTTTGACTCGCTAACTGTTGCGGAGAATATTGCTTTCCCTTTATTAGTAGGTGAGGATATTAAAAATCCACCTTCTGCTGAAACTATAGCCAAAATCGTTGCGGATAAACTCACTCTTGTTGGCATGCAAGGCATAGAAGACCTCTATCCTAGTGAGATCTCTGGCGGTATGAAAAAGCGCGTTAGCTTTGCTAGAGCTATTATCAGCGATCCAGAAATCATTCTTTTTGATGAGCCAACAGCTGGTCTAGATCCTGTAGCTAGTACTATTATTGAAGACTTGGTCGTGCGCTTACAACAAAGCACCGGAGCAGCTTCCATCCTAGTTACCCACCAAGCTAGCACTATTAAGCGCGCAGCAACAAGAGTTGCCATGCTTTACGACAGCAATATAGTATGGCAGGGTAGTCCTCATGAGCTTTTTGACCCTAAAAATAACAATCCATTCGCTAAGCAATTTAGAGAAGGCAGCATCTCAGGACCAATGTTAGTTAACACCTAGTCTAAACTTTGTCCGCCAAAAATATTCACACCGGCTGAAGCAACTTCATCAAGCTTACTAAAATTAACTCCACCAGTGGATACGACTGTTGGTTTCGTCAAAAGCTCTGTTACAGTGTCATCAATTTGATCAACTATTTCTATCTCTAAATTTTTCACTTCATCTAGAGTCACCTTGCTTAAAGCCGCTAAAATCTCATCACTCCTAGCTTCTAACTTGGATTTCAAATATTTAAACTTAATTGGCATTTGAATAATAGCTTGCCCAGACTTGACTCCAAGCAAACGCGCTTGACTACTGATATACATCCCCTTAATACTAGGCGACAAATAATCCAAAAAGGCTTCTGATGAATTTGATGCTACCGTCGTATGACTTAGAGTAGGTTGTTCTTTAATCGGAGCAGAGCTTCGTATTTCAATCTTTTGAGGCTTTGGTATTATAGCTTTAGCTACTGCCACTTCTACTCGTGAACCATTAGTCTCAAGAGCTTCTATTCTGGCTAATAAATTCCTTAAAACAAAAATATCCGCTCTATTAGTAATCTTAAGCAGCCATGCTTTGAGTAGATTTTTGTTTCCCTTACCTCTTTTCAAACGATTTTCAAGTTCAGCTAATGATTCAATAATTTGTACTAGCTCTATATTTTCGACAGACTTCTCCTTTGCCAGAGCCAAGACATGCTCAAGATACTGACTAGAAGGCACAGTGGCAGTGCTTTGTAGCTCTAACACTTTCAGAAAATAATCAAGCAAGTCACTGACAACTAAGGCTGGGTCTTTACCATTACTTGCTATCAAATCCAAACGACCAATCAAGGAAGCACTATCTTGTTTCAAAATTGCTTCAGTTAAAACAGCAAGCTCTTCCTCTGCGACAGAGCCGATAATATCAAGCACCACTTGGCTGCTAATAGCCTGCTCATCATTAGCAAAAACACTAACCTGATCCAATAAACTCAAAGCGTCTCTCAAAGCACCATCAGCATATTCTGCAATTAATTTAAGAGCGTTTTTATCAATATTAATCTTTTCAACACTGCTAACATATTCAAGCCTAGAGAGGCAATCATTCGGTCCAATTGGCTTAAAACGCAATTGCTGACAACGGCTGCTAATAGTCTTAGGAACAGCATCAACTTCTGTGGTCGCAAGAATAAAAACAACATTAGCAGGAGGCTCTTCAATGACCTTCAACAAGGCATTAAAAGCCTGCTTAGACAACATATGCACCTCATCGATAATATAAATCTTATACTTACCCGCCATACTAGTGAGGTTCACTTTCTCAACTAGAAGCCTTGCGTCATCAACACCACCATGACTAGCTGCATCAATCTCTACAACATCAATACTATTAGAATTAGCAATGCTAGTGCAATGCTCACAAATACAACAAGGATCAACAGTCGGAGACATACCATCAAGTGGTTGCAGACAGTTAAGTGATTTAGCAAGAATTCGAGCAGTGCTTGTTTTACCAGAACCTCTCGGACCAATAAGAAGATAAGCCTGAGCTATTTTCTTATTTTTAATGGCGTTGATTAAAGTATCCTTAACTGAATTTTGCGCCAATACGTCTGCTAATTTCTGCGGGCGATACTTCAAAAATAGGGCTTCGTGGTAATTACTCATTAAACTATAATCAATTCTAACATGTACGCTACCCATAGTACCTATACGCTACCACTAGCGTGCATACACTATGGGTAGCGTAGCTGCTAATATAAATAACTATGCGTCAATCCAAACCAAATTTCGATATTAAACCAATTGGTCATCAGACTGTCGCTGTAATTATTGCCGAATGGAACCGTGACTACAATCAAGCAATGTTAGATTCTTTCACCACAGCCCTCGAATCGGTAGATTGCACTCTGGATATTTATGAAGTACCAGGAGCTTTTGAGATGCCAATCATGGCACTCAAGCTAACTCAATCCAAAAAATATGACGCCATCGTTTGCTTTGGCACAATTATCAAAGGCGATACTTTGCATTTTGAAATCGTTGCTAACGAATCAGCAAGAGGCATCATGAATGTAATGTTAGAAACTGGCGTGCCGATTATCAATGGCATACTAGCCTGCAATACTACAGAACAAGCAGAGCTCCGTGCTTCTCAACAAAAAGAAGATAAAGGCAGAGAAATTGCCTTAACTCTAATTGGACTACTAAACAGCTTTCATAAAATTCACGAACTGCAAAAATAAATAATCGCTGTCATGAGGACCAGGACTAGCTTCTGGGTGATATTGCACAGAGAACACATTGCTTCTATGTTTCAATCTAATGCCAGCAACTGTATCATCATTAATATTAAGATGAGTAATCACCAAATCATCAGGCAAAGAACCCTTGCTCACCGCGAAACCATGATTATGACTTGCAATCTCAATACACTCTGTCGTCAAATTCTCAATCGGCTGATTTGCGCCTCTATGACCGAATTTCAGCTTATAAGTAGTGGCTCCAGCAGCCAATGCCAAAATCTGATGCCCTAAACAAATACCAAAAATAGGTTTCTTATAAACTTTCAATAACTCTCTGACTGTTTCAATTGCATAGCTTACAGCAGCTGGATCTCCCGGACCATTACTAAGAAAGACTCCATCAGGATCATAAGCAAGTATCTGCTCACAACTCGCATTTGCTGGCAAAACTTCTATACGGCAACCATGTTCAGCTAGTCTATTGAGAATATTACGCTTAATACCAAAATCCAAGGCTACAACTTTATATTTGCCTTGTGGATTAACAGTATAAGCCTTAGCACAAGTTACTTGAGACGCTAGATCAGCACCAGCCATGGTTGGTTGCTCTGATAACTGTTTCAACAATTCCGTGCTACTAATATCATCAGAACTAGTGATCACAGCTTTCATAGCACCACGATCACGAATATGACGAGTAATCGCACGCGTGTCAACATCATAGATCGCACTAATATCAAAGCGCTTCAAAAGAGTATCGAGATCTTCCTCTGCTCTAAAGTTGCTAACAATAGGACTATAGTTTTTTAGAACTACTCCTCTAGCAAAAATTTGCTTAGATTCCATATCATCTTGATTGCAACCATAATTACCAATCTCTGGATATGTGAAAGTTATAATCTGTCCAGCATAGCTTGGATCACTGATCGTTTCTTGATAACCAGTCATCGCAGTATTGAAGACTATCTCACCAAAAGCAGTCCCTTCTCTGCCCAATGCTTGTCCAATAAATTCTCTACCGTCTTCTAAAATTAACTTAGCCATTAAATTAGCCCTGCTCTAAAAGTCCGATAACTTCGTTACGTTCGCTCCTCAGAACCATAATTGACGGTAAGTCAACTCAGTTTCTTCGGAGCTCACAAGCCTTGTTCTCGAACTTTTATAACAAGGCTAATAAATTATAACACTATCTATCCAAATTACGCTCAATGGCTCTCTGAACGATCTTCATGTCAATAGAATCCAGCAACTCCACCTTACCAATACTATGTTTCGGCACAATGAATTTAACCTTACCTAAAGAAGACTTCTTGTCATACTGAAAGGCCTCAAGTATTTGAGCAGAGCTAAGATTCTTAGGCAATCGATAACTCAAACCAAAGACTTGCATTAATTGGATTATAGCTTCTGTTTGCTTTGATTTAAAATACCCAACCTCTTCAGCAAGATAGCAAGCACAAACCAAACCTATCGCGACAGCCTCACCATGAGAGAATTGTTTATACTGAGTAACCTCTTCAAGCGCATGTCCAAAAGTATGCCCCAGATTGAGATGTGCGCGAATCGCCTTATCCGTCTCATCTTCAGCAACTATGCCACTTTTAATTTTCAAACAATGATTAATAACATCTTTGAGAATAGCTTCATCTTTAGCCAGTATATCCTGAGCATGCAATGAAACAAAATCAAAAAAATTGTCTCCAAGCTCCGCGTCCCATTTAGATCCTAGTAAAGTATATTTAACCAATTCCCCTAGTCCACTTTTAAACTCCCTATCAGAAAGGGTTCTAAGATTAGCAACATCAATATGAACAAGGTGCGGCTGATAAAAAGTACCAATCAAATTCTTTCCTTCAGGGACATTAATTGCAGTCTTACCGCCAACAGAAGAATCAATCATAGAGAGTAGTGTCGTAGGTATTTGAATATAATGAATGCCTCTATAATAAGTCGAAGCCGCAAAACCTGCGACATCACCAACAACTCCACCACCCAAAGCTAACACCGTATCTTTTCTTTCAAATTTTAACGACAACAATTTCTGTAATATTAACTGATAAGTAAAGAAATTCTTAGCATCCTCACCATCATCAATAATCATAGTATGCACTTCAAATCCTTGACTCAACTTGGCTCTAACCTGCTCTAAATAGTGCTTAGCTACTGGCTCCTGACTGAGTATCAAAATTTTCTTACCTAAATCAAGCTCCTGCAATTTAATCTTATCGAGCTCATGGAAATAAATATTGTAACTGCAATTCGTTCTGGGAATCTGTACTGTTAATTGAGTACTGCTTGGCAAACTTAAACCAAGCTTTTTCAAAACCTCGAGGGCGATCATATTGACTGACTTATTACTAGTATCAACCTGAAAATGACTATCCAAATATGCTGGTTTACGCTCCTGCCATAAAGCCTCAAGAGTCGCTAGTGGATCCCTGCTTTGATTAATCAATGGTCTATTCTTACGACGTTTAATACGATTATATAAATCCTGCGGATCTGCTGTTAAAGCAATGAGCTGAGCTTCCTGCTTCACGAGCTCACGATTGGCATCATCGACAATTAATCCTCCGCCTAAAGAAATAACCTGACCTGTTTTTTTCAGAAGGTCTCTTATAGTTTTTGCTTCTAGTTTTCTAAAATATTCTTCTCCATGCCTAGTGAAAATTTCTTCAATAGTCTGACCTTCTATTTCTTCAATAAACACGTCAGTATCTACAAACTGCATTTGCAACAAATCTGCCAAATATTTACCAACTGTTGATTTACCAGAGCCCATTAAACCAGTTAAAGCAATATTTTGTGAAGCTTGAGCAGATTTGATTCTTTTTACCATTTATTTCACTAAGTTCTCAAATCTATTTTAGCAAGCATCTACTCTATTTGCAGTAGCTCAGCCATAGCGCTAGTACATTCAGCTTATTTAATGTTTTTCTCTTTCAGTTTAGAAGCATCTTGTCCGATATAAAGCAAGGTAGGGGAATAAAAAAACATGAAAAGCCTAGACAGCAAATTAAACAAATCACCATTCATTGGTAGCAAACCTATTGGGCGTATCTCAAAAATCATTAGTGAGATCAACTATTTACCCAACAAGCCACTAAATATGTTCAAGATTCTCAGAATGGCCTATTCTGCCGAAAAAAACAATCAAAGCATCGCTGAAGAATTAGTCAAAGATAAAGAAATTTTAGCTCGAGTACTCAATCTATCCTCTGTAGAAGAGGCTACAAAATATATCGAGAAACAAGATTTTATTAGGGCAGTTTCTAGCCTTGATCACAACCTCATTCAAAGCTCACTAGAGATTGATTGTGCTCGCAAATATTTCACCGCACTGAAAGTCGCAAACAATGAATCTTTACAACAACAATGGTCTAAGGCTGTCAAGACCGCTATCATTGCAAAAGCAATCTCTAACTGGGTTAAGTATCCAAATATAGAATTAGCATTTATGTCAGCTCTTCTCAAAACAGTTCCAGCTTTAGTTCTTAAAACAGAAGGATTAGAGTTAGAAGAAAAGATTGAGCGCATTATGAATCAAGGTATAGAGAGAAAAAAAGCTGAGATTCTAGTACGTGGATTCACCGAATTTGAATTTGGTGCCAAGCTTCTACAGTTCTATGCCTGTCCAAATCCTGTCGTCAATTTGATGGAAAATGAATTTAATCCAACTAAAGTAGAGAATCCGACCTTAGCACATATTGTCAACTTTGCTGAATTAGTTGCAGCAGGCTTTGATAATAAAGAACAATCACCAAGCGCATTATGGGATCAAGTACAAACTGAACTGAAGGCTCTGGGGCTAAACTTAACCAAAGAGAACTGGTCTGATAAAATCAGTTGGCTATTCGTTAAATCACTAGAATTCGAAGAATCAGTACGTAAGAAATAGGAGCCTATAAAACGAGGATTTATATTTTTCAGTGTATCCTAACGCTATCAGTTATACTATGATTAATGGCTGTATTTTCCAAGCAATCACCTTTACATGACATTAGATTTGGTACTGATGGCTGGCGCGCCCTGATAGCCAAAGAGTTTACCTATGCAAATTTAAATATTTGCTTAAATGGATTAGCTCATTACATTCTTGAACATTACGGCACCAATAAACCACTAATCATCGGACACGATGTGAGATTCCTTGCTGACAAGTTTGCAGAATTTGCCTGTGATGTTATACGTTCTTGGGGTATACCAGTGAAATACATTACAGAACCAATACCAACACCAACCATCGCCTTCGCTGCAACTCAATATGACTCCTGCGGCGCATTAAGCTTTACGGCAAGTCACAATCCGCCAGAATATATGGGGATCAAATATATACCTGAGTATGGCGGACCAGCAACTGTTGATATAACGGACGCTATCTTACTCGAAATAGATAAGGCTGCTATAAGCTTCACAGCAAGAGGCTCTCAAACCGCAGCATACGAAGTAATTAACCCTAGGGAGGCTTACTTAAATCATCTGCACAAATTAATAAACTTCAGCGCAATCCAAAAAGCAAATCAAATTAAAGCTCAAAAAATCGTTTATGATCCACTACATGGCTGTGGGATTAATTACACTGATAGTTTACTTAGGGAAGCTGGGTTTGATCTTGAAGTATTACATGGCAATTATGATGCGGGTTTTGGAGGATCAATGCCAGATCCAATTGAAAGTAGATTACAAGAATTAAAATACTCTGTTCTTAGCAAACAAGCTATTTTTGGCGCTAGTAATGATGGTGATGCTGATAGATTTGCTTTCCTTGATGCTCATGGCAATTTCTATCCTGCTAACAAATCAATGGCAATCATTTTGCGTTATTTGCTTGAAGTACGTGCATTTAGAGGTGTTGTTGCTAGAACAGTGGCTACGACTCATTTACTAGATAAAATTGCAGGTAAATTTAATTTAGAAACCATCGAAACAGCCGTAGGCTTCAAATGGCTTGGTGATATTATGCGCAAGCAAGATACTGTTATTGCAGCAGAAGAATCTGGCGGACTGAGCATACTAGGACATATCCCAGAGAAAGATGGTATCTTAGCAATTCTACTAATGGCTGAAGTTCTTGCAGTAAGTGGCAAAAGCTTGGACGAACTTTGGGCAGATTTACAAGACTGGATCGGCTTATCCTATTTCTACAAACGTTTAGATCTAGAACTGGGTAGTGAAGATGACGCCAGAGAAAAATTCATCAAAAAATTCTCTGAATTAAAACAAATCGCTTCCTTTAATGTAATCAAAAAAGATAGCACTGAGGGCATCAAGCTTTATCTTGATAATGGCTCTTGGATTCTTGCTCGCCCAAGTGGTACTGAAGCAATGTCTAGAATTTATCTCGAATCGAACAACGCGGATGATTTACAGAAAATGCTTGATTTCATTAGACATTTCTCTAAGTTGCCCGACTAGAAGATTGGGGGGGCATAGGAATGCGGAACACTTTCTAGTACAGACAGTCTTTAGACCATGAGGTATAGATTATGGAAATGAATTTTGATATGACTTATTTACAAGATTTGGGTCAGAATGCAATCCAGCAAATAGTACAACTAATTAGTGGTTATGTACCGAATTTGCTTGCAGCTCTGGCTATTTTAATTATTGGTTGGCTAGTTGCTTTATTGGTAGCATCACTCGTTGGAGGATTAATAAAAAAAACAAAAATAGATTCTGTTTTGATGAATTCTCTTGGTGAAGCTGAAGGTAGAGGCAATTCTATAGCTGGCTATACAAAAGGAATAGTTTTCTATTTTATTTTGTCGTTTGTTTTAGTAGCATTCTTCCAATCCCTTGGGCTAACACTACTGACTGAGCCATTAAATCAAATGCTTAGTCAGATACTAGCTTTTGCTCCAAGACTTTTGGGTGCTTTAGGCTTATTAATATTTGCTTGGTTAATAGCAACTCTAGTCAAAACTGTTTTGGCAAAAGTGCTTACATCAACAAACCTGTATGAGAAGCTAGATCTAGGCAAAAGCAAAGCTGATAGTTCACTATTAGTAAGCTCTTTATCTGAGACTGTTTACTGGATGGTGTTTTTATTAGTATTGCCTGCAATTCTAGACGCACTTGGCTTAACTGATATTGTTGGACCTGTTAATAAAATGTTTGAAGGCTTCTTAGTCTACATTCCAAATATTTTCAGTGCTGCACTTATTTTATTTGTGGGTTGGTTCTTAGCAAGAATTGCAAAACGAATTGTTACAAACTTACTATCTGGTATGGGCATAGATCAACTACTCAAAACAGTTGGACTAGGAGACGTACTTGGCAAAGGCAGTCTATCAGAGGTTTTTGGAATAATAGTTTATGTATTCATTCTATTTCCAGTATTAATCTCGGCTCTAGACTCTTTACAACTTAATACTATTGTTGAACCTGCTACTAACGTTCTCAACAGCATCTTCTCCGTAGTACCGATGGTCTTAGCGGCACTAGTAATGTTGTTCATAGCAGTTATCGTTGGACGTTTTGCGGCTCAATTAGTAACAAACTTACTACACTCTGTTGGTTTTGATAACTTACTAGCATCTCTCGGCGTAAAACCTGAAGCTGCAAAAACAACTCCATCAACATTAGTTGGAAATCTTGCTTTAGTTGCAGTAATTCTATTTGCAAGTATTGAAGCTTTCAACATGTTGCAATTATTCACTATTAGCTCTCTACTTGAACAATTCGTTGTTTTTGGTGGACAGATTCTACTAGGAATAATTATATTTGGTATTGGTATAGTGGTGGCAAACCTTGCTAGAAAAGCAATTACATCAACATCTGGTGGTCACTCTACATTAGCAACCATAGCGAAGGTTGGTATCCTAATACTAGCTGGTGCGATGGGTCTAAGAGAAATGGGCTTTGCAAATGAGATTATTAATCTAGCATTTGCAATCCTATTTGGTGCGATTGGTGTTGCTATTGCATTATCATTTGGACTCGGTTGCAAAGAAATCGCTGCTCGCGAATTCGAACAATGGCTCAAATCAATCAAAGACTAGCTTCTCTAGAGTAAGATAGTCAACTTTGCCTGAGGCTAAGAGTGCTATTGAATCGACATGTTTTATTTGACGTGGATTCATTAGCTCACTTAGCCCAGTTTTTTTTATATAACTAATTATATCTTCTCTACTCGCCTGAGGGTTGGTGGTGAATAAAACAATTTGTTCTCCTCGGCTGCTATCATCTACAGAAACTATTGCATGCTGAAAGCCTGGCCATATCGATGTCACAAGCTCCTCAACTGCGGTCAAAGAGATCATTTCACCAGCAACCTTAGCAAATCTCTTGGCACGGCCAACGATCGTAATATAATCTTCGTCATCGACACTTACAATATCACCAGTATCGTACCAACCATCTTTTAGTGCATGTAGAACACCAGGCTCCTCACACAGCAAATAGCCCTTCATAATATTAGGACCCTTAACCCATAATTTTTTACCTTCAGTTATACCATCAACTTCCTCAAGACGATACTGGATACCAGGCAACAAACGCCCTACGGTGCCAAATTTATTTTGCATCATACTATTGATTGACAATACTGGAGCTGTTTCTGTAGCTCCATAACCTTCAAGAATTCTAATGCCAAACCTATCCATCCAAAGCTTTCTAGTATCTTCCTTCAGTTTCTCAGCACCAGCAAAAACATAACGCAAAGTATAGAAGTCATAAGGACGACAACCTCTTGCATATCCTCTCAAAAAAGTATCAGTGCCATAAAGCATTGTTGCTTTCGATTCATATATCAACTCTGGCACTATCTTATAGTGCAAAGGCGATGGATAATAGAATGTTTTAATCCCTGCCAGTAACGGCAAAATACTACCAGCCGTCAATCCAAAAGCATGGAAGATAGGCAATGTATTAAAAACAACATCGGTAATACCATAATTGAACCTAGACCCTAACTGAAACCTATTAGCCTGTAAATTACTATGACTTAAAGCGACTCCTTTAGGTTTACCCTCTGAGCCAGAAGTAAAGAGCACAACAGCAGTATCATGTGGACTAACAGTTGGTAAAAAATTCATACAATTCAGTAATTTAGATTTAACCCAAGCACTAAGTTTATCAACAATAGTTATTTGATTTCTTAAGTCCTCAAGATAGATAACTTTGATGCCAATCTTAGAAAACTCACCAATTAGCTCTCCAAGCTCCAATAAATCAACAAACTTGCGTGAAGTATACACTACACGCAAAGCCGCTGCCTGAGAGGAACTCAAGACACTAGCAATGCCAGCCGTATAGTTCAACATCGCTGGTATACGCGCATAAGCTTGCATGCCATAGAACACCACAATAGTAGCAATCATATTAGGCAATAAGACACCAACAGAATCGCCCTGCTCTGTTTCTTGACTAATCCTCTGACCAACAATCAAGGAACGAGTAATAAGCTCATCATAATTACTAGGTTGCTTTTCTATATCAACAACGACATCATGCTTGGCACCATAGATATGCCGTGCATCAAGCAAAGAAGTGAATAATGTTTTCTGATACTCCGAGCTGTCGAACATCATGGCTGACATCAAGTCATAAAGCTCTCTAGCAGAGGCTTGACGACGTTCTCTGCCTACAAGATCGGTAGCCAAAGAACATGGCGGCAATATAGTCATGGTTACTTTGGGTAATAGCTTAGCTCGAACCTTATTTGGTAATGCTGAGAATATAGAATATTGAACTCCATCAATTCTAACAGGAAGAATCTTGGCGCCCGATTGACTAGCAAGCATTCCAGGACCCTCATAAATCTTAGCTAAAGAGCCTGTCATAGTTAGTTTTGCCTCAGGAAAAACAACACACTTCGCCCCGGCTCTAAGCCTCTTAACAATTAGCTTTGCAGATATAGGATGGGCTGGATCTACAGTATAGAACTCAACAAACCTCAACCAAGGTTTAACCCAGAGCTTCTCTGCTACATAAGTATTAATTATAAAAATTGGCTTCTCTGGTAAAAAAACAGCTAACAGTATGGCATCTAAATACGATAAATGATTAGCGACAATAAGAACTTTATCACCGGCCTGATGATAATTAGCTAAGCCTTGAATTTCAATGCGATAAAAAACGGTGAGAATAAATTTTAAGAGCTTAAAAATCATCTCTAATCAATATTATTCCACCAAATAAGTATCTAAAAACAAAAACAGCGCCAAAACAATAGACTTAGCGCTGTTTTATATTATATATCTTAATTACTCGTCGATATCTTCAAGATCTTCGTCATCAAACTCATCATCTGCCATATCGTCATAATCTAATTCTTCAGCAGATTCCGTATTCACTTGAGCATCAGGCTCAACCTGTGCCTGCTCTGAGATTCCTTGAGCATCAGGCTCAACTTGTGCTTGCTCTGAGATTCCTTGAGCATCAAGCTCAACTTGGACTTCTTGAGAAACAACTGATTCTGTGGTATCAGCTTTAGTTGCTATATTCAATCCTAGGACACAAAGCAACAACACTAGAAACATTCTTTTTAATTTCATTTATCAACTCCTTTCAGTTAACTATATTCCCTTTAATCGGCATTTTTTGCAATAAAGAAGATTGAAATTTGGCGAAAAGTATTAATTTTACTTCAACTACAACTAAATCAAATAAAGGATAGTTTATAAACTAGTCAGCTCTTTGGTTTGCCCCCAAATATTATGTAAGAAATCTTGATCAATAAAAGTATAATCAAAATACTGCTTGCCAAATAGGGTTTTAAGATGAGAGTATTCAATATTAGCTTGAATAGTCACAGAATCAGTCTCAGAAACATTCTGAAGACCAAGCAATATTTCAGCAAGAGCGATAACAACATTAATCTTTCCAAAATCCTCTTGTTTACCATTCTGCGCTATCAATATATCAATAATATTTTCAGGCAAAGCATAATCACCAAGAGCACTTGCAATGTCATCAGCATTATTAAAACTCTTAGTGTAATTATGCAACAACGCTGCTAAATAAATATCTTCGCAAGCCAAATGACTATAACCAGATTTAGCCGCAATATTTTTAGCTGCCACCGCCATAAATATAGTATTAAACCACTCTTGTTTATCAATAACAACCGCTCTTAGAGAACTAAGAATAGCCATACTTTTAATAACATTGAAACCTAAAAGATTAACTATCTCATCTAATGAAGACAATTTACGTAGCGCTCCAACGAAAGCTGAATTTGCATACTTAAACGCATTAGTTGATAAAACCTCATCTAATGAAATCCACTTAGCGACATCAGATCGCTTCGTCTTAGGGTCATCAATCATCTGAATTAATTTCAGAACGACAGGAGAGATCCTCACTCTATCATCATGATTATATTTGTCTAAAGTTAATAGTCCCATTCCCCAATCTCCCTTGGCCTTAGTATACAGAATATAGGTTAAGGTTCAGTTAAGGATCCACTGAAAAATTCAAATTCTTTACTAACCGGAACAAAAGTTGAGTATTTTCGTCTAAGTTAACGATAAGCTAATGTTCTATAAACTCAGACAAACCCTCATAACGACCCTTTATTGCTCTCTAATCCTATTATTAACGAGCAACTCTCTTCAAGCTGCCAAAAGCGTTGCTGCAATTAACTCTGAGCAACTTATTGACACCTGGGATATTTATACAAACAGCAACGTACTTATAGATTCAGTGCAAGTTAATTTAGCCGTGGCAAAGACCCTGACAGCAAGATTCAACTATCAACAGCTGTCTCATTCTAACACTGACAGTGAAGCATTACAGGGGTTTTTAATTGAAGATGTAGTGGTCTTCAATCTCATCAATTTAGGTTACAGTACGACTTACATAGCTAAAATAAATTTCACCAATGGTGGTGGTCCTGGATATCAAGTAATCACAAAGCTTGCCGACTGCAACACAGTAGGTCTAGCTAAAAGCATGGTTAAGAAAAAAAATCGCCGCAGATTATCAACAGACTCCGCTCGCTGTGATGGCGGAACGGTCAATGACTCTATCATAAATAATATTAAATTAGTTAAGCAAGGTATTAATCCAACAACAATCCCATCTACCGCTACTCCTAATAGTACATTTACTAGTCGCCAGAATAAAGTTAATAACAGGTTAAGTGGTGCTTGGCTAAGCTCTGGTAAAGGAAGATTATCTAAGCAACGCATTATTATCAAGGATATTAGTGCTAATAACTTTGGATACTCTTTTCAATATAGACTTCTCAATAATACAACTCCAATACGCAATCTTGCTGAGACCGACTTCAATAGCGGTCTGAGAGTGGGTTTCCTTGTTGATGAGAATTTGATTTTTACTTCATCATTGTTTAGCAAACCTGATCAATTGTTTATCTTCAAACTCAAAAAAACTCTTGGCAAAGGACGTGAGATCCGAACTCCAAATGGAGATTGCATACCACTAGCTAATCCAAGTAGCACGGTTAGAGTGTGCACACCAAATGAATCAAGTAGTCGAGTCAAAGAACATGCTCTACGTTTCGAAAATAGACGTATCAAAAAATCCAATACTAAATTGACCGTTAGTTTTTAATCCCAATCTTCAATTATTATTGGAGACTGAAACTGCTTTAAACCTTGCATAAGATCGACAGCAAACAAGACTAGCTCCCTATCAGCAATCCTATAACCCTTAACCTTGGCTACTGTTTGTTTGATTCTATTGATATAGGTTTCAACTGTTCTCTTAGAAAGATAAAGCATCTTAGCAATATCAGCATTGGACAAACCCTCCGCAATAAGCAACAATATGGTTACTTGCCGCCGACTTAAAAGATGCTCTTTAAACCTTACCTGAGGCAATGAATCATCTTGCAAAAGCCTTGCTGACATCCTTATCCCTCAAAAACAAAATTAAATTTTTTATTAAAAAAAATGAATCGCCGATTAACATTAACACCAAGAATCCCCCCTTGCTGAAAAACATTAAAATAAAGTATACTAAATAATCCGC
>CAZKFA010000024.1:0-29616 GCA_964551925.1 uncultured Gammaproteobacteria bacterium | reverse complement strand
TTAGCTATCTCTCTGGCAATACAAATAAAGAAATCATCCAAAATGGTCCTATGGCTGGAGCCTTATTTGAGAACTTTGTTGTATCCGAGATTTATAAATATTTTTGTAATCGAGGAATCAAACCTCCTTTATATCATTTCCGTGATAGTCAAGGTGTTGAAGTAGATCTTGTGATTGAACATGAAAGCAAATATTTATTGCTTGAAATTAAAAGTACAATGAGTCCTAGAAAAGACCATGCATCAGGGCTAGAGAAAGTAATAAAATTACTACTTGGTGCTAAAGCCTTAGTTATTTGTAATACAAAGAATAAAATTCCACTAAGTAGTCAAGTGACAGCAATTCATTGGCTGAATATCTTTAAAATCTTGGAAGAACTTGTTTAAGCTACAAGGTGAGAAACTGCACGTCCACCATTGTTAATTAACTTTGAGCATCAATGCAAGAATAACTTTCTTTTGCTCAGGATATTTTCTAATAAGCCAAAAGTAAACTGTATGCATCTCATTTTTGTCGAGTTGATAATTGAAATTATTTTTGGCTACTCTTAAAATTTGTCCAAGGCTACTATCCTCTGGACAATATTTCTTGATGATGATCTTGTCGCAAGCTAGCTGTAACCTACGCAAGATTGAGCTAGCTAATCTCCAGTAATTCTCAATATATTTTTCGATATAAACCAAAAATTTTACGTAAGTAACTATAGCTTCAGCTTCTGCATATTGATGTTTGTCGCGGGTTGGCATGTCAAATTATTTGTTGATAAGCACTAATTTTTGACTTAGTTGGATTTTATCGAATGTCGAGATACGACTCTAAACTTCTAGGTCTAGATAATGGTATGCCGAGTTTACCTAAGTCACGCCTCTATCTCTAATGCTGCATTTTTATTTGAAGTTATAATCTTAATTAGGATTGTTAATCCACACTAATGAATAGCAAAGTTTTAAATTTATTCTGGGCAAGTTTTTTATTTCTGTTTTTAGAACTAGTTCTTATTCGTTGGCTACCGTCACAAATTCTATCCTTGGCTTATTATACAAATTTTGTTTTAATTTCTTGTTTTTTTGGATTTGGTTTAGGTTGTTTACTGTCCAAGAAGAAACAATTATTTAAATATTATCCTCTAATAATGATGGTTGTTTTAATGTCATTTGTTTCATTCCATTTATTTGAAGTAGTTGTTAGCACTGACAATGAATGGGTTTGGAGTGGTTTCACTGGCAATCAACTGATTCCACAAAAATTTAAAATCGATTTAATCTCAATGATTTCGCTTGTGTTCATATTAAATTCTTTACTTTTTTTGCCACTTGGACAGTTAATTGCTGTTTTAATGAGCGAGCTTGAATCAATAAAAGCCTATTCGATTAATGTTGTGGGTAGTATAGTTGGAATAATAGTTTTTACAGCACTCTCTTTATTAGGGCAGAATTTTTGCAATCCTGTAGTTTGGTTTCTGATTATTTCCATCCTTACTCTTTGGTTAATTCGAGCTCATCAAAAGTGGTTGTTAATTGGTTTGCTTCCCTGTCTAGCTCTATGCTTTATGGTTTTTTGGAATTCTCAGAATGAAATTTGGTCGCCTTATTATAATATTCAACATCTTTCTACTTCTTCAAATTCTAGAAGTATTTATGTAAATAAATTTTTTCATCAAAGAATGATTGATTTTAATCAAGAAGATATCTCTAAAGCCAAGTATAGTATTCCTTATAAAATTGTTCAGCCAGAAGATGTCCTCATCTTGGGAGCTGGCTCAGGTAATGATGTTGTTGTTGCATTACTGAATAACGCTAAGCATGTTGATGCTGTCGATATTGATCCAGAAATATTAGAACTTGGTAAAAAATATAATTCGCATAAACCATATGACGACCCCAGAGTTAATATCATTGTTGATGATGCAAGAACCTATCTCAGAAAGACTTCTAAGAAATATGACCTAGTTGTTTTTGCGACATTGGATTCTCATGCTTTGCTTTCTGGACAATCTAGCGTAAGACTAGATAATTTTGTTTACACAGTTCAATCAATGCAAGATGTTAAATTAGTACTCAAGCCTGATGGAGTTGTGACCTTATTATTTTCGGTTCCAAAAGATTGGATAGGCGATAAGCTGCTGACGATGGTGGATAAAGTTTTTCCAGAACCCCGTCCCTTGGCTTATTTGGGTGATGAACACTTGTTTAATTTAATGATTATGGCTGGACCTGGGATAACTCAAGAAATGTATGAGAAAGCTAATCTTGAATATGGAATTGTTCGCTTGGGTGGTGTTAACCTGTCGTATGAACTGCCTTCAGATGATTGGCCATATTTATATTTAACTGATAAAAATATTCCTTCGCACTATTTAGTAGTGATAAGCTTATTAATTCTTTTATCAATGATGATTATTGGATTTGTTCTCAAACAGGAGCGAGTTAAATTTGATATTAATTTTTTTGCTTTGGGTGCAGCATTTATGCTTCTAGAAACAAAAAGTGTTGTAAGTTTGTCTCAATTATTTGGTTCCACTTGGTTAGTCAATGCGTTTGTTTTTGCTGCGATACTGATGATGATTCTCATTGCTAATTGTATTATTGCTAAGTTTAGTTTTTCTAAACCATATTTATTCTATATTGGACTCGCTATGAGTTTATTTCTCAATTACATTACTCCTCTTAAGGTTTTTTTAGGACACGGTTGGTTGGTACAAAATTTATTTTCAGCTATGTATATTGCATTGCCAATATTTTTTTCTAGCCTGTTATTTGCCTATTACTTTAAAGGTACTAAGAACATAAGTACGGCATTTGGAGCTAATCTTCTGGGAGCAATGCTTGGAGGTTTTATCGAATATTCATCAATGTTATTTGGTTTAAATAATCTTTATATTATTGCCGCTATATTTTATTTAATCTCACTAATTAGTGCAAAGAAATATTAATATTTATCCTCTAACAAAAAGACCTTATGCTTTTTGTTAGAGGTTGTACATCCAAATTCGCCTCCAAGCTATATGCTATTATCTACAGGGTGAAAATTGTAGCAAAGTACCCTTCTACCCTTGATCCATCAGATCCGCTCTGCATAAGCATTAGACGTGGCCCTGTAAGAGAAGAGATCAGAGCTATACATCAAGCAGAACAGATTGCTACTCTTGGTCCAGATTTACTTGCAAGTCTAGAGAACGCTTCCCAAGCTGGTTTAACTATGTTTGATCCAAGTTTAGTGATAAATATTAGAACTCAGGTTGGAGATAGAACTGATGAATTGTGCCAATCTATAAGGTTAAACGAAGACAAGCTCGCTAAATTAAGCGACAAAGAACTTGAAGCAAGACTAGCTCTAGACCTAATTCTTGATGAAGGCTTAAGCAATACAGCATTTTTGTTACGCGAACACATTCCCAAGCGCAAATACGTACTTGAGAATTTTATCAGCAAATTAGATCTAGCTACTTTATATGAAGCTATCAATTCTGGTTATCACCCAGGTCTACCAAGTAGAGTAGAGTGGCTTGAATTTATTTACCCATTGCGACAAGACTATGATGATCTACTCTTACTACAAGCAAATAATTTAGGCTTCAGTTCTTGTCCCGATTCTCCTTATGATATTAGCAATGATGAGATAGAAGATCACAGGGAAGATAATTTATTAGCCATGATGATAGCAAGACCAATCGAGAACGAGCCTCAATGGCTGAAACCCCTTCTAAGAGAGCTTTTCAATAGAGGTTTTGTTGGTGATCACAATGGCACCAGTCTTGATTTTGCTACTAATTTATTTTTGCAACGCTACCAAGATATCCAAGGAATAATAAATATCATTGATTCAAGTAAAGATGGTGCAAAAATATTATTGAATTGCATTCTTGATGATGATTTACGTTCGCAAGTGCTAAGTGAATTCACCAAAAAAGCTTCTCAAGATAGGCGATTTGCTACTGCTTTATGTTCTTCTATACTCACATACGTTAGCCGTAATCTATTTCATCATAAGGACTTAGTGATAGACTCCAATGATAATGACTTACTCTCGTTACCAGCACAGCTTGGGCCGCAAGCTATCACTGCTATCTGTCGAATGGAAGAAGGTTTTTCTTTGGTTTATTCTAGCTTAGGAGTAGTTCATCCATATAACCCTGATGATGATCCGGATGACAGCTTCAAAGCCCCTAACAAAGCGGCTTATAAGCGTATGCTTGAATTATTTCTATCACAGCACGACATGGCAAGAATGCGTAACCAAACGGCAACAGTATTATTAACGAATCTGGGACTGCCTTGTATCGCTGACTGGGCTTGCAATTCTGATAACGAGCGACTCAGACATAACTCTTGGCTGATACTATCCAAATCTTTTGCAGATGCTGCCCTAAACGAGATGTACGATGGGAAAAAATATGCAAATGCTTTTGCAATGCTAGATAAGGCTATAAGCCTGAACATTAGTTCCAAAAGAATTTAGCAGATTTAGGGGTTGAGATACGACCCTTAAGCCACTATACGCCGTATAGTAACTCAACTCGTGTTATTATTTAACTTATGGATAATAAATTAACAAGAAGAGGCTTTGGACATCTAATAACAACAAAAGTACTACCTGCCTTGATTGGTGGAGTCACTGTAGCTCAATATAAACCCAAATTAGAAGAACTAATAAGTCCAAAAACTTTAACGGCTGAAGATCCAAATGCAAAAAGAGAAGCTCTGCGTCAATCGCTGTTGCCAAGAGAGACTAACGGTATTGCGTTACCAACGGTCACCGCCAATCAAGCTACAGACTTCGCTCTAGGAGCTGGTCTTAGCGTATTAGCTACTAAAGTAACTCGTCAATATCTTCACGTTAGAAAATTAAATGGCGAAATAGAGAAACTAAATCATAAATTAAGCTACGCAGATATGAGTTTGACTGAATTAAATAATCATTTAGAAAGATTTTGTCAAAGAGCTGGTATCAAGATAGATACACTAGAATCTTTTGCCGAGAAAGCACCCTCTCATGCGTTCACCGAGCCACTTGATAACTCACAACAATCATTCTCTACTAGACTACTTAAAGAACATATTTATCACATGGCTGAATTATTAACAGTGCATGCTGAAACAATAAGCGATAATACTAAGCCTTTTGTAGATCAACTACGTAATTTAACTACAGCTCTCACTGGGCCAATGCTTGAGGCACTAGGCACTGCTAATCCACAAGCGGCTAGTGAAGTATTAGCTCAGGCTACTGCAGCCCTGGTCAGCGATAGTGAAGCATTACAAATACATCTTAGTCGTGCTTTGGACAGAACTGGTGAACGTATCGCTAATGGTGTCGTTCAAGGTTTAGAGCAAGTGGCAACAGAAGTAGGAGGTTCAGAACAATCTCGTAATAGTTTACAAGGCACTACTAATAGAGTTCTACAGAGTAATGGTTTCACTAAAGCATTTAAAGATCGTATGGTAACTGCCGTTCAGGCTAGCACACTCGCTGATGATATAGTTGCTAAATTAATTGAAACTGTTAAAGCAAGAACTATAACTGCAGAGAACCCAGCCATCCAAGCTATTGATCAAGCCACTACTGATGCCATAGAAGCTGCTTCTGAAGATTACGAAACTCAAGTTCTAGCAGATAAATTAATTGATGCTGTTGCTGATTCAAAGATACCAACAATCCAGGTTGACAAGTTAGAACGAGCACTTGAAGCACGCGAATTAGAAGCTGATAATCCAGCAATCGCTGCTGCTGACGGAGTCCTAGTTAATGTCTTAGAAACAGATCCTGCTGATACAAAGACAAGAACCTTAACTGATAACCTACTGGATATTGTTGCTGATTCTAAACTTGCTAATGTTTTGGTAGATGCACTTATCGCCAAGCTAGAGAAATTAGAGTTAGAAGCTGATAACCCGGCTATCGCTGCTGCATACGATCAACTAAAAACTGCCATAGAATATGAAGATGGTAATAACAAAGACCCTTTCAACAAGATTCTTGAAGTTATTAATGGTTCTGATTTTGCACAAGTCTTAGTAGATAAATTAGTTGCAGCTATACCAAATTACCAGGGTGACTTACCAATAGCAGCAGCTGTAGATCAATTAGACACAGCGATTAACTCTGATGATTTTGCAAAGTCCGTACAAGAAGCAGTCAATGATTCAGATTTAGCTCAAGTACTAATGAATAGATTTGAAGCTAGTATAGCCAAACCGGCTCAAACTTAATCGGAGATACTACCCTAGGTTGCAAGATTAACAATAATTCTTTGATAATTAATTTGATTTCTTACAAACTGTCCTATCTCTGAATCAGCAGGAGCCATGACAAGTTTTTTAACAATATGATACTTGTCAACGTCATCTAAATTATCTATTTTCTGTGTCGCTAAAGTTCTTATACTGGTATCTAAATCAAGTTCACCTTGTTTCATTTTATTTGGATCAATAAAGATTTGACAATCAAGAAGTAGCTCTCTGATTGCAATAGAAGCAGGTAATCCTTTATCAACATCTTCTAAAATACTTCTAGGTTTTTCTGTACGAAGTTGTAAGTTCCATTTTTTTGCAAAGTTTTTTAATGCTGATGAATTATCAGGATAGGACTGTCCGCAAACGTCGTATACGATTGCATTTAATCTCGATTCAGTAAGTAGACCTTTTGGTATGTTAGTTCGTACTCTGGTAAGTATTTTTGCAACATGATCGTCGCTAAGTTTGATTCTAGGTTGGCTAGGTTTTGGTTTGTCTTTAGGAGCTTTGACTTGACTTACACCACTTCTTTGACTAAGTGATATTCTATGACTGTCAGCAAATTTAATTAAACTCGGATCACCCTTGAAAGCAAAGCCTGCAATAGATTTGACAATTGCATTTAACTCTATAAGAGAGATGCCATTTTGTTGAGCACTTTGTTCTTTAGCTCTCTTTATGATTGCCTCGCGATAAGGTTCCAGGCGACTTTGTCGCTTCTTGGCTTCTAAATTAATTCCTAATTTAAATTGAGCATATCTTTTGATTTGTGCATCAGGGACTAAAGCAAAATCAGTTGGTGCACAAGCGCTAATAATTTCTCTCAGTTTGCCGATTGCGATACGTCCGTTTTTGCAATGTAGTCCTACTTGCTTCTTAACTTGCTGATGAGCAGTTGGTGATAATCCTAAGTAGAATCTTTTGTGATAAATCTTTAAACCGTTGTCTTTAGCGAATTTGGCAAGTATTGCTTTACTCTTGTAATCATGTCCGGTATATTTTTTTATTGCTTTACGTAAGACACCATGAGTTAGTATATCCTTACTAGCTCTTGCTTGAGCATAAGCTAGAATTCTAGCTTTAGTTTTTGGTTCATTGACCAGGTTCCAGAAATTATTTCTGGATAATTTTAATCCATGTCTACGTACATAACTGGTTAAGTAAGTATCTTCTACAGAACGTCCTTCGTATTCTACAAATAAGCGTTTTAGATTTTCGGTTGTGAGTAAATCAAGAGCAGATAATTCCTGTGCTTCTATCAAGACCGGGTTAGTAGTTTTTTGGACTAACGATTCAATGATAGTTGGTAGTTTGGTGATTAATTGCGCTGCTTTAGAGGTCTTAGGTTCGTTCAATAATAATTGTGCTAATATTGCGGCGCAGCGTTGACGCGTGTTGAAAACACTGGAACTGTTTTTGGTAAAGGCTTCAAGCGTACTTGGTTTGGTTAATAAATCATATAAGTTGAATTCAGTACTACTCACTACAGTAGGGATATTCTCTGGATTGTAACCAAGACTCTCTACGAATGATCTTATAGCAGGCATTCTAACTGATTTAG
Organism: uncultured Gammaproteobacteria bacterium; assembly: GCA_964551925.1. Classification (GTDB taxonomy): domain Bacteria; phylum Cyanobacteriota; class Vampirovibrionia; order LMEP-6097; family LMEP-6097; genus CAZKFA01. Next base: position 21,822 of record CAZKFA010000024.1, on the reverse strand, counting down.
TTTTAGCGAGTATAGAGAGAATGTTTTTTACTGCTAAATTTAAGTGAGGGCTATTTGATGATTTGGCAATCTGAGCCCTAGTAAATAGCAGAGATTTTTCAGCAAGCTCTCGTTTTGTTCTTTCTGTATCGCTTGCTGTTAAGCCCCAAATCCTTTCTAGGTCTTTATTTAGAGGTGGTATGGAGTATTCATTGTCTCCACCTCTGATTGTTTTTATTTTTCTATTATCGTCATCTGTTAATAAATGCCGGACATGTTCTAATTGTTTGAGGTCTTGTAATTCTAGATCTAATTTTAGTTTGCGATTAGTTACTAATAATAATTTATAAAAAGGATCATTGTTAACTGCAATACTTCTTTCCATCATTCGTCCAGATTTAATTGCCGCTTGATGTTCTGCTAATAGAGGGACTAAAGATGTCATTTGCTGGGATATCCTAGATTCGGAGAGTCCGAATAATTCACCAATTTCTTTCATCGTCATTGGTTCGGGTAAGCTAGCTCCACTATATAGATCAAGCATTATCATTTCTCTTCGAGTTAGACTTGGAATATGATAAATAAAATTATCCTTCAATGGGAAGCTACAGTCCTTTATTGGACAGCCTTCCATTAGATCTAGATCTAGTACCGCTCTTGGATCTTTTAAATCAGACCCACGTGAACCTGGATCAAATCTATCCAGAGGAGCATCTAAATAAACTATGGATGGATTATTGTGCAGTTCCAAAATTGCATTAAATGTTCCTTGATGTCGAGGATCCGCTAAAGGGCGTCCTGATTCATCCATAAGACTAGCTAGAGTACTTCTTACTTGCTCTTCGCTCGCACGACCCATTTCTGAACGCACTTGATCTAATTTATGGTGTAATTTATCAAGTAGCTGGAAACGTAATCTAGATCCAGAACTATGACTTGCTATCCTGCGTTCTCTTACTTTGTCCAAAATAGCACCTTGGATACGCTGACAAGCATAAGTCTGAAATTTATTACCTAAACTCGGATCAAATTTCTCAACAGCATCCATTAGCCCGTCTAAACCGGCAGATTCTAATTCGTCCTGATCAACAGGATACTTTGAAGCTATTCGCTGAATATAATTTTTGTAACCACGTACTAATTGAGTCCAAGCAAGTTGCACATCACCAATATTGGATTTGATAGTTGTAATTGGGTGGTCAGTTTGTCTTAAGGTTACGGGCACGTATAATATCTTACTACAGATTATCTGATTAAGGATAAGGTAATTTGGATAATAGCGCACACTTTTTGTGTTAAAATTACGGACTGGTGAGTTGTACTTGTCATTTATTTCGGTGTCAAGTTGATTGGTTTGGATAAACTTGATAACAAAAAATAATATCAGTTTGACAATTTCTCTTGTTGAGCAGAGAATATTCATACAATGAATATCGTTGAGAGTGTTGTACACAATCTCCTTCATCCACCAGTTTTGTTCTTTATACTGGGTATGATTGCGATGTTTGTTAAGTCTGATCTAGAGATCCCCTCGCAGGTCAGCAAATTTCTTGCGCTTTATTTGTTATTTGATATTGGAATTAAGGGTGGAGAAGAGCTTTTTCATAGTGGCTTGAGTCCTAATATGTTGCAGATTCTCTGCCTATGTGGATTGATATCTTTTTTCACACCATTTATTTGTTATAGGATTCTGCGCTTAAAGTTAGACATCTATAACGCTGGTGCTATTGCTGCTAGTTATGGATCAATTAGTGCTGTGAATTTTATTGCAAGCGCTTCATTCCTTGAAGAACATGAGATTGCTTATAATGGTTTTATGGTAGCTAGTATGGCTCTAATGGAGTCACCAGCAGTGATTGCTGGCTTGTTGATTATTGGACTGGCATTGAAAAAACAAGCTAAAAAAAATCAAGAATCAAAAGTAGGTTTGCGCAAGGTTATTCACGAAGCTTTTTTTAACGGATCGGTATTTTTGTTAGTTGGTAGTTTGGTGATTGGTTATATGGCTGGTGGTGTGGGTGAATCTGAGCTTAAGCCTTTTGTTGCTGATATTTTTAAAGGAGTACTTTGTTTCTATATGTTAGATATGGGAATTATTGCAGGACAGAAGATTCAGGACTTTAAGGGTAATATTTTCTTTCTTGGATCCTTTGCACTTTTCTATCCGGTAGTTGCTGGCACCTTAGCAATCTTTGTTGCTCATGCTGTTGGTCTAAGTATTGGTAATGCATTATTGTTTACAACTCTTGTTAGTAGTTCTTCATTTATTGCGGTTCCAGCTGCTATGCGGATCGCTGTCCCGCAGGCTAATATGAGTTTGTTATTGCCAATGACCTTGGGTATTACTTTTGTATTTAATATTATTTTTGGAGCACCATTGTATTTATCAATGATTAATTATGTTTGGGGTGTTCAATAAAGGAGCTAAATTATGATAAAAAAAATAGAAATAGTTTTCCCAAAAAGTTTTTTACCGGAATTGACAAAGATTCTTGAGGACTTGAAATTACCTGGTTATACAATACTAGAAGTCTATAGTAGTTTTGGACCAGGACATGGAGCAAGTAATTCACACTTAGGATTCTCTAGTTCGCAGACAAACCTTTATTTATTCTCTGTTTGTGAAACTTCAATGGCAGAGCGTATTATTGCTATTCTCTCTAGACCTATTCATCAAATTGGTGGATTGCTTGCTAAGTCTGACATTGCTGTTTACTGATACGTTATAATTTAAAATATATGTCAGTAACTTTTCATGGTAGTTATCAAGGTGATTTGCGAGTTAAGATTGTTCACGATCCATCTGGCACTGTGCTTGAGACAGATGCACCACTTGATAATAATGGTAAGGGTGAAAGATTCTCCCCGACAGACCTGGTGGTCACAGCTCTATCAGCTTGTTTATTGACCATCATGGGTATAGTTGCTAAGCGTGATGGTATAGATTTGACAAATCTAACATTTAAAGCTGAGAAACAGATGGCAACTGACTTGCCGCGTAGGATCGCAAAAATTATAATTGAAGTTACGATGCCAAAACACTTGACTCAAGACCAAAGAAAAAAACTAGAGAACGCTGCACGCACTTGCCCCGTGTATTATAGTCTCAATTCAGAAATAGAGAAAGTGATTAGTTTTATTTGAAGGCTAAAGCATCAGTTATAGTTTGGTTTCGACGTGATTTACGTTTGGCTGATAATTTAGCGTGGGATGCTGCTATTTGTTCTGGGTATAATATTATTCCCTTGTTTATATATGAGGATAGCGATTATGGTGCTGCTGCTAAATTATGGTTAGAGAAATCATTATGCTCACTTGATAGAAGCCTGATAGATATTGGCTCTAAGCTTGTTATTAGGGAAGGGGCTCCTAGAGATATATTGCAAGAAATTATTCTAGAGCAGAATGTTTTGACTTTGTTTTGTAATCGCAGGTTTGAACCAGAGCTGCAAGCTGTAGATCAGGCAATATTTGATTCATTAGCAATTGCGGTAGAACAGTATAGTTCTAATAATCTTTTGGACTATAGTAAGATTTTTAATAATAGTGGCACCTCTTATAAAGTATTCACTCCGTTTTATAAGAATGCTTTGAAAATATTGCCAGAATCGGCTCTGCTGCCACGATTGAAGACCTCTATTATCAATAGTGCGAATGATGTTTTTTCTTTGCAAGTGAGTGATCTCCAATTATCAGATGTTGCCGTCGACTGGATGAATAAATTAATAAGTTATATTCAAGCTGGCGAACAATCTGCGTATCAACAATTGCAGAAATTTAAGAAGATCGTAAGTGATTATGATACTGCTAGAGGTGTTCCTTCTATACTTGGCACCTCAAAGCTCTCTTGCCATCTGGCTTTTGGGGAGATAAGTCCGTGGCGTATTTGGAGTGAGTTGCAGGGACAGGAAAGTTTCTTACGCCAATTAATTTGGCGTGAGTTTGCTTACTATATTATGTTCCATTGTCCGCATAGTGTGAAGGCTAATTATAATTCTAAATTTGATAAATTTCCATGGATTAATAATCGTACTCAACTAAAATTGTGGCAACAAGGTTTAACTGGTTATCCAATTGTGGATGCTGGTATGCGTGAATTGTGGAGTACTGGTTGGATGCATAATCGTGTGCGTATGATAGTAGCTTCTTTCCTGGTTAAAGATTTATTAATAGATTGGCAAGAAGGAGCTAAATGGTTTATGGATACTTTGTTTGATGCTGATCTTGCAAATAATACAATGGGCTGGCAATGGGTCGCTGGTTCTGGTGTTGATGCTAGTCCTTTCTTTAGAATATTTAATCCTATTACTCAAGGTAAGAAATTTGATCCTCGAGCAGAATATCTGCGCAAATGGCTCCCAGAGCTAGCGAAGCTTGATGACAAGTGGATACAAATTCCATTTGAAGCACCAGAACAAGTGCTGAAAGCTGCTAACATTAAGTTGGGTATTGATTATCCAGAGCCAATTGTTAATCATCATGAAGCAAGGCAAAGAGCTCTAGAAATATTAAAAGCTTTATGACAAAGAAATTAGAATTTAAATCCGAAGTTAATTGTTCTGCTTCTGAATTGTTTGAGTGGCATGCTAGTCCTGGTGCTTTAATGCGTTTGACTCCATATTGGGAGCCCGTAACTGTTGTTGAGACTCAAGGAGTTTTCTATAAGGCAATTCCACAACAAGTTGGTCTTGAGATTAAGTTTGGTCCTTTGATTAATAAATTTCAGTTAGAACATATTAATCTTATTAAAGGACAAGAATTCACTGATGTACAAATCAATGGACCTTTTGCAAAGTATCAGCATAATCATTCGATGGCTGATGTAGAAGGAGGCTGCTTGTTAGTCGATAGGCTTGAGTTTAGCTTGCCATTTGCTTTTGATAGTATAGTCTATCCTTTTATTAGGGATAAGTTTACAAGGTTATTTCGTTATCGACATGAACTTACTAAGAATGATATTCAAGCAGCTAAAATCAATAAGGGAGATAAACGAATGAAAGTTTTAATTAGTGGTGCTAGTGGATTAGTTGGTAAACAGCTTAGTGCTTTTTTGTTGCAGCATGGGCATGATGTCTATAAGTTAGTCAGATCATCTAAGCAAGCTGATCCTAAGTCGATTCTTTGGGATCCTAGTAAGCAAGAATTAGACCCGGCTCAATTAGAAGGTTTCGACGCTGTGGTTAATTTATCTGGAGAGAATATTGCTAACAAAAGATGGACAGTTGCACAGAAGGCAAAACTTAGAGACTCTAGAATTAATGCCACAAAACTATTAGCTGGAGCTCTAGCTGGCTTGCAACATAAGCCACAAGTCTTTATTTCTGCTTCAGCAATTGGTTTCTATGGTGATAGACCTGGTGAATTGCTTGATGAAACAAGTAACACCACTAATGGTGATTTCTTGGCTGATACTTGTAAAGAATGGGAAGCTGCTGCTAATCCTGCTAGGGACTCTGGTATTAGAGTAGTGCATCCACGCTTCGGGGTAATTTTGGCTGCCGAAGGTGGAGCCTTGTCAAAATTACTATTGCCATTTCAATTAGGCTTAGGCGGTCTTATTGGTAATGGTAAGCAGGTGATGAGCTGGATTGCGCTTGATGACGTGGTTTATGGGCTTTATCATCTTTTGTGTACTGATGCTATCGAGGGTGCTGTGAACTTCACAAGTCCAGAGCCTGTGACCAATAAAGAATTTACTAAGGTTCTTGGCAAGGTTTTGTTTAGACCAACTTTGTTCCCGTTGCCAGCTTTTGTAGCAAGGATAATCTTAGGTGAGATGGCTGATGCCTTATTACTAGCAAGTGCTGATGTTAGACCTCAATCCTTACTTAAGAATAATTACAAGTTCGCCTATTCTAGTCTAGAAGCTGCTTTAAGGCAGATTTTAGGCAGATAATTATTTGTTTGTTGGAACTCTTAAGGATCGAATATTGAGAGCCTGTGTTAAAATAGTATCTGTCGAGACAGGGGAGCCGTAAGGCTGAGAATGTGCTTGACATACCCTAAAATTGTCCATAACGCCGCTCTGAACAATTTTAGGGTATGTCAATATAACTAAACCCTTGGAACCTGATTTGGTTAATACCAACGAAGGGAGGTTAATCGTGTTGTCATTTATTCGTAGTTGTTTTGGTCCTCGGACTACTGATCCTGATCTGCTGAGTAAAGTTAATGTTATAGCTAATATTGCTATTAATCCTCATGGAGAGCAGTCTACAGCTGAGGCTCTTAAGCCTTGTTTGAATCTCTTACGGCGTAAGGGTTTGAACCCACACTTGCATGCTTGCGGCACTAATGTCGAAGGTCCTTGGTCTGATGTTGCTGAAGCGGTTAGGGCTTGTCATGAACTCTTGCATAAGCGTGGAGTGAAGAAAGTTTCTACTGATCTGCATTTGAGTACTAGAACTGATAAACGAGATTCAATTGCAACTAGGCTCGCATAATTCTTGTATTTGATAAAAATTCTGCACTTGGTCAAAATCACAAGAGTCTTGGGGTGTATCGCGAGCGACTAGTATGCAGAGTAAACCTGCTTGCTTAGCAGCTTCAAGCTCATAAATATTATCCGATAAGAATAATATCTTATTTGCTTTGATGTTTATTTCAGCGGCAATTTTAGTGTAAGATTCCGGATCTTTTTTACCACCAATGCTGGTGTCGAAGTTGCCAGTAAATAAATAATTCAGATCACCAAACTTAGTATGTCCGAAAAGTAATTTTTGCGCCTTCACTGATCCAGACGAATAAATATAAAGTGGAGTAGAGTTTTGGTGCCAGTTTTCTAGGACTTCATAGGCATCATCATAAATATGCCCTTGAAAAGCTCCTTGTTTATAACCATCTTCCCAAATCAATCCCTGTAAGTCTTTGAGTGGTTTGATCTTACGATCTTCAGTTATCCACTGCTCTAGAATTGTGATTGCTTCTTGGATACTCCCAGCATCTATTGTCTCTTTATTCGTTGTTGCTTTGATGACTTCTTGTACTTCTTCGTTCTTGATATTGCGCTGTAAGTAACTTGCTAATTGTATTTTCGAATATGGGAATAATACTTGATGAACGAAATCTATTGCTGAAGTAGTACCTTCGATATCAGTTAGAATAATTTTGATTTCTGGATTCAACATACAAACTCTTCAATAGTTGGATATTGTTTGGCAATAGAATCCCCGGTGTAGTCTGCTATCCAGCCAGTGGCTTCACCAAAGAATCTGATACATTTGAAATTAGGCGCGCTGCCCATGTCAAACCAATGCTTGGTGTTGGCTGGAACGCTGATGAAGTCACCTTTGGAGCAAAGAATTGCGTAAACTTTGGAATCTGCGTGTACGCAAAACAAGCCTTCTCCATCAATAAAATATCTCACTTCGTCGTCAGTATGAATATGTTCGTCAAGAAATTTATTTCTCATCTCTGATATTTTTTCTGGGTTGTGGTTTGCTGCATTCATGTTAATCACATCGACACCTTTGAAGCGATACTGATCCATAATCTGTTTGACTTCTACTTGGTAAGCCTCAAGAATGTCTTCCTGACTGGCTTTTGCTAGAGTTGCGTGCTTACAGTTCCATTGTTGTATGTCAATGTTGATTGCAGCTAGAGCTGTCTTAATATCAGTGAAATCAACGAGTGATTCGACTTTATCGTCAGAGTAAATTTTTAGTTTTGGCATTTGAGTAATTCTATTGTACAAGTAAACAGCGTGTCCAAAGCATCGACATGCCTTAAAGCTGTTTGGGTATTTTGTCCCCAAGTGTATAAGCCATGTCCTTCTATTAAATACGCATGGATATTGGGATTGTGCTGCATGTATTGCTCGACTTCGGCAGCTAGTAGTTTGATGTTTTGAGTGTTAGCAAAAATCGGAATAGTCTCTATGTGCTTATGAGTGCTGACACCATCTAGTGCTTTGAGAAGTTCATAATTAGTTAGTTTGATTTCTCGAGAGGCGGCAAATAATTTAGAAATAATCACAGAGCTGTTAGCATGAACGTGCAGCACGCTGTTGATATTGCTAGAGAAGTTGTAGAGCTGAGTATGTAGTAGGGTTTCGGCTGATGGTTTATGCTTAATGAATTCTAATTCTGCTAAATTCGCGTTAAGTGGTAATTCAAGGAAATCTTCCGTTGTTAGCTTGCCTTTATCCTTACCAGAGCTGCTAATAAAAATAGTATTTGTTTCTTTGTTGCGACCAGATAAATTGCCGCTAGTCGCTGGTAACATTGATTTAGCTGATAAAATGGCACCAGCTTCAATGATTTCTTCTTTGATTATTTGGCTTAAGTCTAATTTAACCGCCATATTTGGCAAATTTTAGCACAAAAACAGGCAAGAATGTATTACAATTTAAACGGATGATTTCGTAAAGCCCAAAAAGAGGATTTTGACCCTGGTTGCAAGTACCATAGCACCAAATATTTTTGATTTTTCGCAACCAGAGGACGCGCGTCCAAAGATGCACCAACCTACTCGTGCTGTTGGTGAATTCGAGATACCAATATTAGAAACAGGTAATTCTCAGAATCGTGATTTAGCTCAAGTCAAGACGAATACTGCTAAGCAAAGGACAGCGACTGAGTATGTTTCTTTTGGGACTAATATTTTTTCTTGTATTTGTAATGGACTAGCATTTGTCTCAGAGGTTTTGCCCTTTATGAAAGGACTTAAGCCCTCTGCAGCTAAACTAGCAAATTTGGGGACTAATATTTTTCTTACAGCAAACTCTGTAATCAATACGGTGAACCGTTTTAAGGATAGGAATCTATTATCAATGATGGGTTATCTCAATGATTTATACGTTGGTTTGTTTGTGCCGCATCGCAAGAAGTATTTATCTCGCGGCCCCTCGGTTGGCTTCTCGCAGATGGCTAATGTTATTAATAATCTCAATAAGAAGCATAAATTTGCTAGTTTTACTGAGCACTTGGAGTACGTGAAAGCTGGTTTCCTTAAGGCTATGGGTAATTTTAGAAATCCTATCGCCAACTTGAGTAAAAAAGATAATGCAATGTCCGGCTTTGTTGGAACGATATTGTCTATTGCTGGAACTATCTTGTGGAAAGTAACAGGTAGTGAGAAGCTGGGAGCTTGTGTGAGAGATTTTGGTGGAGGTTTACTTGATATTGAGCAAGTAATGCCTTATCAATGGCTCGCCAAAAGAAAATTATATATTTCTTCAGGGATAAGTTATATTATTGGTACGGCTTTTGATTTGTTGTCTAAATTCTCACCTCAGCTAGAGCCACCTTTGCGATATTTATGTTTTATTGCAGATTGTATTGGTAAGGATCTACAAAGACAATCTGAAGATCGTGGCGAGATGAGTTTTGCAGCAAATTTGCAAGCAAGTGGAGAAAAGCTGAAATTACTTGCAACTTAATAAATGCAAAAAATCATAGAAGATACTAAACCTGAAATCCAATTAGATTCTTGTATTGAAGTTAGAGGCGCGCGTCAGCATAATCTAAAGAATATTAATGTTACTATTCCAAAAAATAAATTAGTTGTTATTACTGGAGTGAGTGGTTCTGGTAAGAGCTCTTTAGCTTTTGATACGATTTTTGCAGAAGGACAGAGACGTTATGTAGAGAGCCTTTCAGCCTATGCTCGGCAATTTCTTGGGCAGTTGGATAAGCCTGATGTCGATGAGATCAAAGGTTTGAGTCCAGCGATATCTATTGATCAAAAATCTACTACTTATAATCCACGTTCGACGGTTGGTACTATTACTGAGATCTATGATCATTTACGTTTGCTTTTTGCGCGTATAGGTACTCCTCATTGTAGTACTTGTGGGGCGAGGGTTGAGGCGCAGGCCATTGATCAAATTATAGATCAAGTGATGTCCTTATCTACTGATGCTGGTACTAAGGCTCTAGTCTTAGCACCAATAGTGCAGAGTAAGAAGGGCGAGTTTAGTAATTTGTTCTCAGCTCTGAAGGCAGAGGGATTCTTGCGTGTCAGAGTTGATGGTGTTGTATACACACTTGATGAGAAAATTAATTTAGAAAAAAATAAAAAACACACTATTGATTTAGTCATTGATCGTATTGTTGTCAAAGACTCTAGTCGATCTAGAATTGCTGATAGTGTTTCACTTGCTCTACAGCGAGGAGAAGGAGTGGTGATTGTTAATGAGGTTGATAGTAATAAAGACCATCTGTTTTCGGAATTGTTAGCTTGCCCATTAGGGCATGGCAGTATTCCGGAATTAGATCCTAAGCATTTTAGTTTTAATAGTCCTCATGGTGCCTGTGAAACCTGCTCTGGTATTGGTATGGAGATGGAGTTCTCTGAAGATCTGATTGTGCCGGTGCAAACACTATCGTTAAGAGAGGGAGCTTTGCAGCCTTGGGCAAGAACGAATAATAATTATTACGATGCGGTGCTTGAAGGTTTATCGCAAGCCCTAGGATTCTCTCTGGATCTGGCATATAAAGATTTGGCAGATGATGTCAAGACTATAGTGCTTAATGGTTACCCAGAAGAAAGAATAGTAATTAATACTAAGAAATATAAAGGATTGGGTTATAGAGATTATAAGGTTTATTATGAAGGTATAGTCCCGCAACTTAAGAGACGTTATGAAGAATCCAACTCAGATGCTTGGAAGGCTGATATAGAACAGTATATGCTTGAGAATCCTTGCCCTGATTGTAATGGAGCGAGACTTAAGCCTGTGTACTTAGCAGTTACCGTTGCTGGCAAAAATATTTTTGATATTTGCTCGATGTCAATTAAACAAGCGAGTGAATTTTTTATAACGCTTGAGATGTTTTTAAACAAATACCAAAAAGAAATTGCAAAGCAGATTTTGATTGAAGTAAAAGCGCGTTTGAAATTTTTGCGCGATGTTGGATTGGATTATCTGACTTTGTCTCGCTCGGCTAGAACTCTCTCTGGTGGTGAGTTTCAGCGTATTCGTTTAGCTTCGCAGATAGGATCTTCTTTGACTGGAGTCTTGTATGTCTTGGATGAGCCTTCTATTGGACTACATCAAAGAGATAATGCTCGTCTTTTGCAAACACTTACCCATCTGCGTGATCTTGGTAATACTGTGCTTGTGGTTGAGCATGATGAAGAGACTATTGCAGCAGCGGAGTATATAGTAGATATAGGACCTAAAGCAGGAGTCCATGGCGGTCAAGTAGTGGCTTGTGGTGATCTTGAAGCGATAAAGGCTTCTGCAGAATCAATTACCGGGGATTATTTATCTGGACGTAAGTCCATTAATGTACCAAAGAAAAGACGAGTTTCTGATAAACACTTATTTCTTAAAGGTGCCAAAAAAAATAATTTACAGAATTTGAATGTGAAGATCCCATTAAGTAATTTTGTTGCTGTAACTGGTGTAAGTGGATCTGGTAAGAGTACTCTTGTCAATGAATTATTGAGACCCGCTCTAATGCATCATTTGGGCTATAAGAGTCCATTGCCACATGAATTAGAAGATCTTGATGGAGTGGAGAATCTTGATAAGGTTATTGTTATAGACCAGAGCCCAATTGGACGAACTCCTAGATCTAATCCTGCCACTTATGTTGGAGTTTTTGATCCTATTCGTAAAGTTTTTGCTTCGACTCTTGAGGCTAAAGCCCGAGGCTATCAACAGGGCAGGTTTAGTTTTAATGTTAAGGGTGGTCGCTGTGAAGCTTGTGGTGGAGCGGGTTTGGTAGAGATCGAAATGAATTTTTTGCCGTCTGTGTATATCAAATGTGATATTTGTAAAGGTAGAAGATATAACAAAGAGACCCTTGAAGTTAAATACAAAGGCAAATCTATTTTTGATATTTTGGAGATGACTATTGAAGAAGCGTTAGAGTTCTTTGATGCGATGCCTAGTATTACTCGTAAATTACAGGCTCTTCATGATGTCGGGCTTGATTACATTAAGCTTGGACAGGCAGCTACAACCCTCTCTGGTGGCGAGGCTCAGCGGGTGAAGCTGGCTAGTGAGTTAGCAAAGAAATCTACTGGTAAGACAATTTATTTATTGGATGAGCCAACAACAGGGTTGCATTGGTATGATGTGCAGCATTTACTTGATGTCTTAGATAGACTTGTTGATTCTGGTAATAGTGTTGTAGTGATTGAGCATAATCTTGATGTGATTAAACATTCTGATTATATTATTGATTTGGGTCCAGAGGGTGGTGATGGTGGCGGCACTATTGTGGCGACAGGGACTCCTGAAGAAGTGGCTTTAAGCAAGCTTTCGCATACTGCTAGGTATTTGTGATGTTAGAACCTAATACAATTCTAGAGATAGGTAGTGGGAGCTATAAATTATATCGCGAAGGCAGCTTTAATCTTCGCTTCCAAAGCTCTCTAGGTAAGGGTTTGCAGGGCTCGAAGTTGGCTTCAGAGTCAATTGATATTGCGCTAACAAGTTTGCGTAATGAAATCTTACCTTTTTTGCTCAAGCATAATATTAAGCCAAGTGAAGTGCTGGTTTTTGCAACGGCTGCGATTAGGCAGTCAGCTAATGATGAGACTGGAAGATTTTTTATAGAGCAAGTGAAGGCTTGTGGGTTCTCTGAAGTTAGAGTATTTAGTGAAGATGATGAGTGTACTTATGCAGCTCTTGCGGTTATTGATGCAGTTAATAGCCAGCATTATTTGATTCTAGATACAGGCGGAGCCAGTCATCAATTGATGGAAGTGAAATCAAAGCAAATTATTCGTAAACAATCTATTGCTATTGGGTCACATTCACCAGTGCTTGATTTACCTGATTTTAGACGTTTGGGATACACTCCCAGATTGCCTTTAGTCTTATTAGGTACTAGTGCTGTGATACTTGGTGGTATTGATGGTTTAACTTCGCGAATATTAGTTAAGATTATTGATGAGCTTGTAACTGCGGATATCACTACGAGACGCATGATACTAGAATCTTATATCAGCGACGAGTCACTTTATTCACTGCTAGTTGATTTTCGTTTGCAGATATTACCTCAGGCGTTTAAGATCATTTACAATTGTGTGAATAATTTAGAGATCGTAGATTTTATTTTCTGTAAGACTCAAGCGATTAATTATATTTCTAAGTACGGCTTTAATCACCAACAGTGAGTCCTATTGGAGGATTGATTCTATCTTTCCAGCTTTGTTTTTTTGGTATGATCGCTGGATCTATGTTGATTGCGCTTGGTAAGAATAAAGCATCAACTAGTTGATCGTAAGTTAAACCAATGGTGTTTTTGAAATTACTTGCAGTGATATTCGCTCCTGTAAGTATGGCTCCTTCAAGGTTAGCACCTTCAAAATTTGCAGCTTCTAAATTGCAGTTACTTAGATCAGCGTTTTGTAGATTAGCATTGACGAAGCTAGCTCCACCTAAATTGGAGCCTCTGAAATCAACAGAGATTAAGCTTGCGTCTCTGAAACTAACACCCTCAAAATTTGCATTGCGTATGCTTGCCGTATCTAAAATAGCTTCAGAGAAGTCAGCTAGTTTGAATATAGCTTCATTAAAGCTACTACCAATTGCTCTAGATCCCATGAAGTGAGCTTTTGGAGCAAGTGCGTTATCAAAATTGGAATAACTAATATTTGCTAAGTAGAAGTTACTATAATCTAATCTTGCTCTTGAAAAATTACTGAATCCAAAATCCGTTTCAACGAATTGAGCATGTTCAAGTGAAGTACTTCTAAAAAGCATTTCTTTACTAGAAGCACCATTGAATACTACGTATCGTAGATCACTCATAACGAAGTTCTTGAGATATTTGAAATTTACAGCAGAGAGGTCTAACCCAGATAGATTGATCAATTCAGAGCGCAATACTCCAGCTTTAGTTACTTCACCAATATTTTGTTCTGTGAGTATCAATTTGATATCATCATTAGTAATTTTACCTGGGTAGAATTCGGCTAATGTCGGATTGTTGATTCGTGGATCAGGTGGTACTAATACTTGTGCGATAGCTTCTTTGTCAGTTTTTTGTTTGTGGATAGTGATTATTTCTGTTATTTCTTTTGGTACTTTACCTTTGTGCCACTCTGGAATACTGTGGTGGAGCAAGACATAGCCTTTGAGCCTCTCATATTGTTGTTCTTTGTTGAGTTCAAGAAATAATAATAGAAATAAAGCAATTAATAATATTCCTAATAGAAAGGTTACCATCCAGAATGGATTGTAATAAATTCGTATTAGATCTTTTTCAAATTGTTCAACAATTGGATGAACTGGTTTTCTTTTGATAGTTGGTTTGTCAATAAATTCATCGTCGATAGCTTCGCTATCATCTAATAATTCTTCTTGAAGTTCATTCTCTTCTAGTTTGCTCTCTTCCATAAAAAGGGCCTATATTCGTTATATACCCAAAAATATGGAGATTAATCGTTAGAACCAAGGTATTTATCTTGATTAAAGGTGCCCGCAACGATTTCTTGGCGAATAGTACGGCAGAGTTTTATTAGATAATAAACATTATGAATGCTCAGCAAAGTTGCAGCCAACATTTCTCCAGCTCTAACTAAGTGTCTAATATAGGCCCGACTATGATGGGTGCAAGTGTAACACGCGCAAGTTTCATCTAGTGGACGGAAGTCATCTTCAAATTGACTATTTTTGATTAGTGCTCTATTGCCGTTGGTATCGAAGAAAGCTCCGTGTCTTGCAATGCGTGTTGGCATCACACAGTCAAACATATCAATGCCTGCAGCAATGGCTTTGACTATATCTTCTTTGGTGCCGACACCCATAAGATATCTTGGTTTGTGAGCAGGTAATAATGGAGTAGTGAATTCTACTATCTCGTCTATTTTTTCTCGTGATTCTCCTACTGAAACTCCACCAATTGCATAGCCTGGAACGTCAATCGCTGTAATGGTTTGAGCGCTTTGTTCGCGTAAGTTCTTGTGGCAACCTCCTTGCACAATCAAAAATAAATTTTGATTCATTGGTCTTGTGCCATTAGCTAATGCGCGATCATGTTCTGCTTTACAACGTAGAGCCCAATGGTGTGTTCTTTCCATGGCGTCTTTGACCGCAGCATAATCTGCTTGACCGTCAGGACAATGATCAAAGGCCATGATAATATCAGCACCAAGTTTGTTTTGTATTTGGATTGCTTTTTCTGGACTAATGGTATGTTTGGCGCCACCGAGGTGATCTATGAACTCTGCGTGATCGTCGGTGATTTTGCATTTATTCAAACGCGACTGAGAAAAAATCTGAAAGCCTCCAGAATCTGTAAGAAAGGGACGTGAATAAGAAGTCCATTTATTTAAGCCACCAGCTTTATAGATAAGATCCTCGCCGGGACGTAGGTGCAGGTGATAGGTGTTAGAGAGGATAATTTGCGCTCCGCAGCTTTCAAGTTGATCAAAGCTCATAGCCTTAATTGCGGACTGGGTTGCCACTGGCATAAATATAGGTGTCTCAATATAACCATGATCAGTTAACAATGTGCCAGCTCTTGCTTTCTTATCTGATTTGAGAAGTTTAAAAATTTCAACCACTACTATAATTGTACTAGATCCGACTTTCAGAGTAGGTCTATTGTATGATTGAAAGAAAGAAAAGAAAAACTTTTCTCGTTGGGTTAATAAGCTGCGCAAATGTGGACTAATTTAATTAAGTTAAGTGGAGTTTAAGAATTGTTATGAATGGTAAACCTGAAAAGCAAATTCCATGTATAGTCGGAACCGGAGTTATTACATCCAAGCAGGATATGATGCGAGTATTGCGCGGCTTTGATCATGTCAAATTTATTGACATCATTGATGATAAAGTGCAAGTTGAAGATGAAGCCTTTGTGGTTGAAGTCTTTGCGGATGATGAAGAAAGTACCATTATTTTTAATCGTCGCATTCACCTTAATGTAGAGAATTTTGAATATCTAAGA
This sequence comes from uncultured Gammaproteobacteria bacterium, assembly GCA_964551925.1. Classification (GTDB taxonomy): domain Bacteria; phylum Cyanobacteriota; class Vampirovibrionia; order LMEP-6097; family LMEP-6097; genus CAZKFA01. Next base: position 5,989 of record CAZKFA010000024.1, on the reverse strand, counting down.
ATGCTACAAAACCTTCCTGGTGTAATAGAACTTATCGAAGGACATCGTACTTTGAGAATAGAAGCAGCCACAGATCCCTTTGTGCACAAAGATATCTTAATGAGTGAATCAATTGAGAATCGTGCCAAGATCGAAGGCTTATATCAAGATGATGACATTCTTTTTGATGATGATTTCGAATAACTTCTCTTAGGAGTGAAAATGATCTATGCAGAAAGTTTTTTCACAACTTCTTCCTAAATTAATTCTGGCTTTTAATGCTGTAGCTGCTAATCAAGCAAACTTCCTTGCAGCCTTGCTTTTAGTCATTCTTGGCATGTTATTGGTGCCGCTGCCGCCATTTATTCTCGACTTGGCCTTCGTTGTGAATTTTGCTTTTTCTCTAGGGATCATTCTGGTTACGATGTACATTAAGCGCCCGCTTGATTTCAGTACTTTCCCGACGGTGCTTTTGTTTGTAACCTTATTTAGATTAGCTCTTGAGATTAGTGCCACTCGTTCTATTTTATTGAATGCTTATGCTGGTGAAGTTATTCACTCAGTTGGACAATTTGTAGTCGGTGGTAATTTTATAGTTGGAATAATTATTTTTATTATTCTTTTTATTGTGAATTTTATTGTAGTTACTCAAGGTGCTGGTAGAGTATCAGAAGTCGCTGCTAGATTTGCTTTGGATAGTATGCCTGGTAAACAATTGGCGGTTGACGCTGATTTAAATGCTGGGATTATTGATGAAGCCACTGCTAAGAAGCGTCGTAGAGATATTGCTAGAGAAGCAGATTTCTACTCTACTATGGATGGTGGTAGTAAGTTTGTTAAGGGTGATGCGATAGCTTCTATTATTATTGCTCTGATAAATATTGCGGCGGGTTTTGTGATCGGTATGTTGCAATTAGGTATGCAGGCTGGAGAGTCAGCTGCTACATACACCATACTTACTATTGGTGAGGGTTTGGCTTCACAAATCCCAGCTTTGATTGTTAGTATTGCGACAGGTATCATTGTTACTAGAGCTGAACCAGATTTGAATTTGGCTGAGGATATTAATTTACAATTATTTGGACGCAAGGAAGTGATTGCTGTTGCAGCTTTTGCGATGTTATTACTATCACTTACTATTACTGGAGCCTTTGTGCCATTTATGGTAGTAGCTTTGATTCTTGGTTATTGGGCTTACAAAAAATATACTAACGAAATGGCAAAACAAAAAATTACTGATGCTAATCAAGCTAGTGACTCTAAATCTGATCAGGATAAATTACAAGCACAGGGTCAGGAAGGCTCTCCAGATGGGGTATTCAAACTGCTTAAGGTTGATCATATTGAAGTGGAGATTGGTTATAAATTAGTGAATCTTATTGATAAGAGTAAGGGCGGGGATCTGATGGATCGCATTAGCCAAATCCGCAAGCAGATTATGCTGGATCTTGGATTGCCAGTACCTGCGATTCGTGTACATGATAATCTACAAGTGGCTGCTAATGAATATCGAGTGAAATTACGAGGAGCTCAGATTGCCTCTGGTACTATTGAGCCGGATAAATTCCTTGCAGTGAATACTGGTTTGGTTGATACAGAAGCTGATCCTCTTGAAGGTAAAGAAACCAAAGAACCAAGTTATGGATTGCCTGCTGTCTGGGTTGATGATGAAGGTAGAGAGAAGGCTGAGACTCTTGGTTATACTCTCGCTACTCCAAGTTCGGTGCTGGCAACGCATCTCACTGAGATCATTAGACGTTTTGCTGGAGAAATAATCTCACGTCAAGATTTGGTGCGTATGTTAGAACGTGTGAAAGAATACAATGAATCTATTGTTACCGAGATCAAAGATTCTCTCAGTATGGGAGAATTGCTTGCTGTATTGAAGAATCTACTTAAAGAACAAGTGAGTATTAGAGATCTATCTATGATATTGGAGACGTGTGCTAATTATTGTAAGGTTAATAAAGACCCAGATTATTTAGCTGATCGTATTAGAGAGACTATGGGTAGGCAAATCTGCGCGGAGTTCTTGGTTGATAGTCGTTTGAATGCTGCAACCTTCCATCCTGCTCTTGAAGAGGAGCTTGTAAATTCTTTGCACATGGGCAAGATTGCTCTTGAACCAGCTAAGACTAAGATGATGATACAAAAAATCAATCAAGCCTTCGAGACCATGTCAGACAGAGGTTTGCCGCCAGTATTATTGTGTAATAGTAAGGTACGTATGCCATTGCGGAAAATTACCGAGAGAACATTGCCACAACTTACTCTAATCTCTTATAACGAAGTGCCAAGTTCAGTTGAGGCTCAGTCCGTTGCTATGATTGCCTTTGATTAATTTGCACCCCAAAAGCCCCATCTGCGTCGTTATGCTCGTAGGGGCTTTTGGAATGCAAATTACGGCGATTTATAGTAGATAAAATTAACTTGCCCGCCAATATTATCCTTGCGCGCAACGCTTATGGTTAGCTTCTTGAGCAAGGTATCTTGATCTGAATTATATGGGTAACGCTCTGGGATATCACCAGTCGCTGGATCCAGAAAGACTATATGAGTCTTGATGAGATAATTATTCTTCTCGTAGAAATAAACTCTGCCTTGATTATTCCCAAATACTTCTAGAGACGGAGAATCATATGGTAATGAGATTAATTTCTCTATTTCTTCTTCTGCTAAAAACTTGAGACTAGTCTTTTCTTGCGCTTGGTAATTGTGTTTTATGGCTTGATTGTAGAATTGTAATATGGCAACTAAGACTCCTGAAATTATTGCGATTGATACCAAGAGCTCAACTAAGGTTACTCCAGAGCTAGAACGTTTAAATCTATTGATTACTGTTTTCATTGTTTCAATATTTCTTCCTGGCTCTTTGCTTTGATTAATACTCGTGAATGCAGTTCTTCAGTGAATGGTAAATGGAGAATAGATTTGTTTACTGATTGAGGATTATAGCTAACTGTTCCAGCACCACTGACTCGTAATGTTGATTGACTATTTGGTGAATTAACAATAACGCCGCCAGAGATCTCTACTGGTCCTGTGAATTGTAATTCACCAATAATATAAATGACACCATCAAATATACTCGGGGACTTGCTTCCACCGCCTATAGTAACGACTCCGCCACCAGGGTTTTGTCCGCCGAGGGTGGTATCAATGATTAATGTCCCCTGACCATAGAGCACGTTGCCACCACTATAATTTGGTACGCCTTCTATAATATTTAATCCAAAATAACCTTGGAAGATATCTCGCTGATTATTAGGTACTTTGGTGTTTCTAGTTTTATTGCCTGACCAGTTAGAGATTTTGTCCAGCTTAGTTCTAAAAACACTAGTGAACTCAGTCTTACCAGGAAGATTAACGAAAGTCCCTGGAGGATCTAGGCTTCTTTCGGCTTCTCTATCGCTAATCTCATAAGGGAAAATTACTGCTGGTTTGAATTGTATAACCTCGTCACCAACAAAGTGAGAATCTTCAAATCCTGGCTCTGTGACAGTAATTGAGCGTGATGATACGGACTTAATTGTGTTGATGTCTTTGTATAAATTCCCTCTATTTAATGCTGCAATAGAAATTAAGGCACCCGGTGTGAAGCCTTTGGCTTCTGGGGTATTGACCTTGTTGCCAAAATAAAACTTCTCTACAACAGCTTTGCCAGAAGGTACTGGTGGTATGTCATTAGTACGACTATCGAAGAATCCAGTATCAGAACTCTCACCTTCAACTAAAAGTTTGGTATCGCCATAAGAACTGCTCTCTATAAGTCTAGTGAGGGCTTCAACTAAACCTTGAATTACTATGCTGCTTTGTCCAAAGCTAATCTCTGAGTTGGTTGTAAGGGCTGCGCCTACTTGTGGAACACTGCGGCGAATTATTTTGGTTTCTTTGTAGCTTACTTTGTTGACAGTTGCGATAGTCTCAAGTTTCCACACAGTATCAAGATCTGATTTCAACAAGTCAAAATTTTTCTTTTTAATTGGTGTGCTTGTTGATGTACCAGACTTAGTGTCTCCATCAGAAGGTCTGCCAGAGCCACCACCAGCTGCTTCGGGTCTGCCTTCTGCGTCCTTACCTGCTTGTACTGTTGAACTAAAAGGCATATTAGCTAAGGATTTAATTTCTAATAAGGTAAGTACAGTAGAGTAAGTTGCGATCATCGGGTCAGCATCGATTTCATCTGGTTTATCTTCTACTTTGAACGTCCAAGTATTGCTTCTACCACCTTCAGTAAAGATTTGTAGGTAATGGTCATCAATAGAGGCTTTGGTGGTTTTGATGGTGCAAGTCAGCTCGGTCTTTGAGAAGGCATCTATATCAATAGTTATTCCCATATCGTCTGGGACGATGATAGGAGGATTCTTACCATCACTTAAATTGAAACCTTTAATCACTACGTTCTTTAAGGTATCCTTGTTGAACATCTTATTGAATTGTTTGTTGACACTGTTGTCTTTGTAGTTGATATCAGTGATAGAAGGTACTGGAGCATCTATCTCTATTGGTACCACATAGAACTCACCAAAGGCAGGCCCAAACTTGATTTTATAGCGACCCGGTTTCGCTTTCTCTGATACTTCTAATCCCATGATATTGCCATCGAAGTTTACCGGCTTCAGATCTAAACTTGATGTCTCAGGTATGAGATCTTCAATATTCTCTCCATAGAGATGTACGTCTAGGTAATCACCGGGCATTGCGAAGTTTGGTGAAACCGAATTTAGGATTGGACGCGGGATTTGTTCTTTGAGGCTGGGTACAAAGTTGTAATATTCTTCAAGTATGCTTTTTTGCTTGAGATTAACTTTCACCTTATCTGCCAAAACCAATTTGAACCCGGGTTTTAGCTGAATATTCTTTGCGATTTTGATGGAGCCGATTTTTTTGACATTAACCTCTGGGAGAGGGAAGTATAATTCTTCGATCGGGATTTCTTTATCAACGTCAATTCCTTCTGCTCTATTTAGTTCAATACGTTTTCTTTGGGTCTCGACTAATGAATAATATTGAGCTTCTGTTACTACCTGTCCTTTGTCAATATTAATAAAGAATGGATTCTCATGATAGAAGTTTATGTAGCGAGGTATCTCCGCTAGGAATTTACGTTCTTCGTTACTATCCCCTTTGCTGTCTTCTTCATCATAGAAATCAGAATCTTCTTCTGAATCGCCGTCATTGAAGTCATCATTATCATCATCGAAATCCGTGAAATCTTTATCATCAAAATCTCCTTCAAATGGATCTTCGTCAGAATCAGCACTAGTAGCACCAGTGTCATTGATTTTTATCTCAGGTAGTGACTTGACATTAAGCTGACTCATAGCTCTAGCGTTGCCGGATTCTGCTAGATAGATGGCTTGGGTTTTGTAGAGTCCTTTAGCGGATTCGTTACTATTAAGCTTGATAAAATAAAGTACGCTAGTGAGTAAACTAGCAAAGATGATACAAAGAATTAGCGCAAAAGTTAAAGTAAAACCTTGAGAATTTCTTTGATAAGTGATTTGCTGTTGAGGCACCTTAGTTTATTGTATAGGAAGCTTTGAAAAATGGAATTTTGCTTTATTTATTAGTATTTTTGCGCCGTCTTTACTGATTGGCTGAGTGCTTCACTGCAAATAAATTGTTAATTTTTATTAATTGCTTTCAAGTTAGTCAATTATGATTTATAATTTTGACTGCTCAGTTTTGGGCAACAGGCCCCCATCGTCTAGCGGTCTAGGACACACGGTTTTCATCCGTGCAACAGGGATTCGATTTCCCTTGGGGGTACCATTTTAAAAACAAATCTTGACCCCTTACCTTTATATGGGTATAATATCCTAGATATGTCATCAATTAGAAAAAATCTAGCAATTTTTGAAGAATATGAAATAAGGCGTATCTATGATGATGAGCGAGAAATCTGGTATTTTTCAGTGATAGATATTATTCAAGTATTGACAGAGCAGGCAGACTATCAAGCAGCAAGAAATTACTGGAAAGTCTTGAAAAACAGGCTTAAAAAAGA
>CAZKFA010000023.1:19232-30324 GCA_964551925.1 uncultured Gammaproteobacteria bacterium | reverse complement strand
AACTCACGTTTAGCTTGAATACTAGTTTCAGCTGTATCGACAATACCAGCAATTTTAAATTGTCTAGCCCATCTTTCTAGCACTTCCGCTTGGCTCAAGGCTTCTTTATCAGCTAAGTTTTTGATAATGTTTAAAGCTTCTGGGCTAAGACGAAAAGAAACCATTTTTTTGGCCTCACCGTAAAGCGGTTTAGGGCCAGTTTTCTTTCTATTCTTACTTTCTATCATTCTAAGTCACTCCTATTTGAATTATGTATTCTGTAATTATAACATAGACCGATTATTTTGTATAGTCATTGTATATGCAAAATTAACACTAAATTAGTATTGTATAGTATTAAGGAATAAAAGTAAAGTATTATTACTCGAATTTAAAGATTATTTTATAAATTATATAAAAATTATAAAAATTGCCAAAATAATTAAAAAAACAGGGGTGTCCCCTAGGATCAATTAAGCACTATAAAATTATTTGCATTATTCAATAAATAAACTAATTAAATGGTGATGGTATTAATGTATCCAATAACTCATCAACTTCTAAGCGTAAATCATCCAAACCAGCATTATTAGAAAGCACATAATCAGCTCTAGAACATTTCTGCTCTTGGGGCATTTGAGATTGGATCCTAGCCTTGATCTCGGCTAGACTTAACTCGGGATTACGTTCTTGTAGGCGCTTGATTTGCAAGTCTAGATTAGTTTTTATACAAACAATATAATCATACCTATCTTCAAGTCCAGCTTCAAATAATAGTGGGACTAAATTAAATAATAGAGCTTCGTCTTTATGCTGCTTCACCCACAAACGCAGTTCCCTATCAACCGCTGGATGAATAATGGACTCGAGCACCTGCCTCTTATGATCAGCTTCCTTATTATTCATAAAAACTTGCGCCGCGATTTGCTTACGATCCAAAGTACCAAACTCGGCGATTATTTCAGCTCTCACCTTAGCATCATTAGCATAAAGTTCACGCACCACATCATCGCTATCCAAAACTTGATAACCCTTCTCTTGTAGAATTTTGCCGACTAAGGATTTACCGCAAGCGATATTTCCTGTAATGCCGATAATTTTTGCCATAGACCTCTGATAGAATGAAATTATTCCTAAGTTAAATCTACTACAACAAAGCAATAAACGTAAGTCTCACGGCTACTCATTAATTGAAATGATGGTCGCAATTAGCATCATTGGTATTGTAATTGGCTTATTATACGCCTACTACAACAGTGGCTGGCGATTATTCAACAAAAGCTTCCAGCTCGGCAAACTACAAGCTAACTCCAGAGCAGCACTAGAACAGATGTCCTATAATCTCAAACAAACTAGTAAAGAATTAATTTACACTAACACTAATTACAATATCAACGTACCTCTGCCGGATGATTTCTTTTATGGCAAGCCTTATATTTACTTCGCCCTAGCACAACAAAAAGACTATGGCAAACTTGATCTCAAGACCAATGGCACAAAGGCAATAGCCACACCTAAATATGACTACTACCTTTATTATGTCGCTCAAATCAAAAATCGAGATGGCGAGATTGCTGCTGATAAAGCACGCTTACGATTATTCCTTGTTAAAGATCAGGATGGTGATTATACCCGCAATAACGCGAAAGATTGGCCGGTATTACCACCAGACCTGCAGGGTGAAACCAACTATAATGAATCCGATAAATCTTACAAAACTGGCTTTATAAGCCCGATCCAGTTCCAAGATCTCTCAGCAGAATTCTCTACTTATAACTCAGAATTTAATTATAATTTCTACAACGTTGATTATAGAAATTTATTCACAATAGACGTAGCAATGGTGGACAGTAACAGCCAAACTAAAGTAGAGTTCAAAACAGCAGTATCTCCACGAAATTAAGTGCCTAGAAATTTACTACTAATACTTTTCTTAATAGTCCTGAGTTCTTGCTCACAACATAAAGACTCGGATTTTACACTGCGCATGAATCTTGGGTATGAGCCACCAACATTAGATTGGAACCTTGCTAGTGATTTCAGCTCTTTTGATATTATTAGTAATATCATGATTGGTCTAACCCGCTTTGGGACTGACTCTGCGGGCAATATTATCGTAGTGCCAGGCTGTGCCCAATCATGGCAAATTAACCCTGATGCAACTGAATATATTTTCAAACTCGATCCTCGTGCCAAGTGGACTGATGGCAAACAAGTGACTGCTCAGGATTTTGTGGATTCATTTATCAGAATTCAAGACCCTAATAATGTTGCACCTTATGCTGAATTACTCTCTATGATTGACCTAGAAAAGAGTAAGGCTATAGACGATACAACTCTAATCATTCACCTAAAACACCCTGCTGCTTATTTTATTTATTTAACAGCTTATGGCTTAACTCTGCCTATCCGCAAAGACTTAATTGCACAATATGGGCAAGACTGGACTGAACCAGCAAACCTAGTCAGCAACGGGCCTTTCAAACTTACAGAATGGCAACATGAATACAAAATCACTCTTGAGCGTAATCCCCTGTTCCACCTTGATCGCAAACAAGCCGATCAAGTACAAACACTGAAATTCTTTATGGTGCAAGAACAATCAAGTGCATACACTCTCTATCTTAACAACCAATTCGACTGGATCGATTCTCGATCTATTCCCATGGGTGAATACAAAAATCTAAAAAATGCAGAGAAGACTTTATTGTTACGCAACACTTACATCGGATTTAATACCACACGTAAACCCTTTAATAATTACTTAGTTAGACAGGCTTTCTCGCTTGCTATAAATCGAGAAGCACTAGTTAAAATTAAAGGCAAAGGTGATGTCGCAAACCATACTTGGATACCACCAAGCCTGAGTTCGCTTTTTGATTATGAAACGCTCAAAAAATACCAAGCTTATAATCCAGAATTAGCTAGAGCTAAATTAGCAATGGCCGGTTTCCCTGATGGCAAGGGCTTCCCAGAGCTTGAGTTTCTTATCCCAAGTAGAGAGGATTCTAAATTATTAGCTGAAAGCTTACAATCTATGTGGGCTAAAGAATTAAACGTAAAAATCAAAATCATTGCAATGGAATGGAAGGTTTTTTTAAGTACCCTAGAAAGCAATCCACCAGATTTATTTAGACTTAATTGGGGCGCTGACTATCCTGATCCTGATACTTTTATGCAATTATTCACTAGCAAAAATGCAATCAACTATGGTAAATTCTCAAATCTTGAGTACGATAGATTGGTACAACTAGCTGCTGCAAGCAATGACGCAAAACAGCGTAAATTACTATATACCCAAGCGGAGAAACTTTTAACACAAGATCTTGCTGCCATCGCAGCACTTTATATCGATACACAAACCATAGTCAAGAAAAATTACGTCAAAAACTTTCAGCTTAATCCAATGGACGTGGTATTTTTGGACCAAATTAGTGTCTCTAAATAACACGCATGTAGTATAATAAAAGCCTATGAATTCAGTTAATTTGGATAATGATGTCGGTTCTTTCTTTAAACCAATGGACTCTAGCCTGCTGAGCAATCGCAATTACAAAAATGTCCAAGGTTGGGTAATCGGGATTATTGTGTTTCTAGCGGTAATCTTAGCTGTTTTATTTTTTGTCCTTATCGTTCCACACAAAACTTACAAAAATACCATCTCTGACACGCAGGTCATCGTCAGAGGTACTAATGTCAGCCTGAACTCTACCGATACCAAGCCTGATATGCCTCAATCTCAAAACGAGGATGAAGAATTAGAAGTCGAAAACGTAATTCTTGATTCTAACTCAACCAAAGAACTAGCAACACAATCTCCTTTGCTGAAATCTAAAAAGGCCTCTGTTGTTGAATATCATGTTAAATCTGGAGACACTCTAGAAAGAATCGCAAAACAATTCTACGGACAATACTCTGAAGAATCTGTTAATAAAATTCGTGGAGCTAATAACATTCGCAGTGCTCGCTCGCTACAAGTCGGTCAGAAGCTAATGATTCCGATGTAGTTCAATTAGGCATCCGCCTAAACCACGGGAAGCGTGTGTTGCCCCTGCTAGAAGAATTTGAATTTTTCAGTGGATCCTAAAGTTGATGAGGGTTTATTAGTCACGGTCGTTAGATTTGGAGAAATCACCGACTTACTTTGGATTCCAGCAAGAGCCTCAAGATAGACTTGCATGTCCTGAGCCAGTCCTAGACTACGTTCGTCCTCTGCACCAACATACTGCCTTGCTTGTACTTCGATAAGATGTTTTAGTTTAGATAGCTCATCCTGAATTGGTTCATACTCTGGTTTATCTGGTTTAACTTTCTTGGCATCCTCAATAACGTACATAACTTGATTCATATTAGTTTCAAGTTTTTGTGGGTCATGATTAATTGCCTTCAGGTCACGTAATGGATCTGTCAAAAATTTTGGATCAGTTTCTTTTAAAGACCTCTGCAGAGTATGAGCAATAAAAAAAGCCATCGCAGTAGGAATTGCAAACAATAGTCCAACGCTCTTAAGATTCAATGCAAAAGTTGCAGCAACAGAAGCAGTTGCTCCAACAAAAGCTCCAAACTTAAGAACCTTACTTACTATACTTTTAGTAGAATCTCCTAATCGTCTCAGCGTAGTAAAAGATTCTGCTGCTCTTAAAGTTGCGTTCTCAGGAATTGCTAAGTCTGTACCAATGTTACGACTAGGTTGAAGCACGACCGTTGCTGGCCGCAGAGCTGGCGCTTGCCCACCTGTTAATGGGATCGGAGTGGTTGAGAAATTAGTAGCTGCTATATCCATCAATACGTCGTAATACATTATAACAAGTATTAGCGAATTCGTCCAAGGGTTTACCCGATTAAGCCCCCTATTAGAATCTGAAGATTTATTTAAGTATTGACTATAGTCATTTAGAGGCTTTGCTGTTATTATTTATTTTTCAGTTATGAAAAATAACTTTGGCTAGCGTGAATAACAAGGAGGCAAACGAATGTTCGGACCACATTTAATGATAGAGGCTAACGGTTGTAAAAGACACAAACTAACGGACATAAAGCTTCTTACTGACATTCTCGATCAGCTTCCCGCAAAAATGGACATGACCAAAGTTATGCCACCTTATGTTTTTCAATATCAAGGATTAGTACCAGATGATTGGGGTTTAAGCGGCATTGTCATTATTGCCGAAAGCCACTTAGCTATTCATACTTTCCCTGATAAGGGCTTCTTGACTGTTGATATTTTCAGTTGTAAAGATTTTGACGTGAGCATGGCTGTAAACGAAATAATCAAAGCGTTTGAACCAAACACTTGGGACGAGCAACTGATTATGCGTGGACGCGAATTCCCGCGCTCACTACCAAAAGCACATTTGATTTTGGAAGGTGAAAGACAACAACACTTCTCTGAACTCGTTGCAGCTTAGTCAGTGACTACCATTCAACCAAAAATTTTTTTTGAAAATCTGTCATCAATGACAGAAAAAGACTTATTGTCTTTTATTGAAACTTCTAATACTTTTGGGTCAGAGCAGATTTTAGATTTCTTAGATTACATTACAGAACTATCTCCGATCTTAAATTGGGGAGAGAATATTTTTGATTGCTGCGGCACTGGTGGAGATAGATCTAATACTTTTAATATCTCTACAACAGCAGCGATAATTGCTGCTGCCTGCAACGTAAATATCTGCAAACATGGTGGTCGCTCCAGCTCCAGTCAAACCGGCTCAATAGACGTACTTGAAGCTCTAGGATTGAATCTTAACGCCGAAACCAATATGAAAAAAATGGGGTTAGATAAATATCATCTTGCTTTTTACGCTAGTAAAATTTCTGGAGACTTACTTGCTCCTATAAAACAAACCTGTCGCAAATTTAAACAAACTAGTTTTCTGTCCCTGCTCGCGCCTCTTGCTAATCCAGTAAAGCTTGAAGGCCAAATAATTGGCGTGGGTAAACCGGAGTGGGTAGGGACAATGATGGCTTTAGCAGAGGAAATTATCAAGCGTGGTTCGCGCCAAAAAATTCTGCTGATTCATTCAATAACTTTTGATAAAGAATTTGTTCTTGATGAATTAAGCTCAGCAAGTTCTTCTCATATATATGAAATCAGCAATAATGGTCATAAAGAATATAAATTTGATCCTCGAGATTATAATTTAGCTCGGGGCTCTTTCGAAGACTTGCAAGGTAAAGACGCTATTTTAAATGCTTCGATCATCAATAAAATCCTAAACAATGACTCACAGGTTGAAAGCTGCATACAAACTGCTTGTTTAAACGCAGCAGCCTTAATCTACCTAAGTAACAATAAGTCTAATTTCCTGGACCAAGTTTATACCAATACCCAACTAGCCCTCACTAGTATTAAAACAGGAGATGCTAAAACCAATTGGTTACAACTACTTCAATCACAACAATAGTTTGCGGCTTATCTTAATTTGCGTTTCTGGCAAGATATTATATAATGTAACTATGAATAAATTCTACGCTCTTGGTTTAGCATTATTAGTCTCAACTTCTACATATGGCATAGCACTGGCGGATGATCCACAGACCTATGCTATGGATAAATTGGCCAATGCTCAAGCCCAGCTTGATCAACTTAAAGCTCAAAAATTAGCTTTAAGCAAATTAACAAAAGCTGTTAAACAAGATCTTAGAGCTGCTAAAATTCGCGCTAAAGCAGAACGCATTCAAATCTCAGCTGATACTTCAAGACAAGATGCTGCTGTAATGATCGAACAAAGTGGTGTTGCTGTTGACCTACCAAACTTAATGGCAGCAAGACAAGTTCAAGGCGGTATTCTAGAATACGAAAACGACACTAATAGCAAATCTAGTAAAACTACTGTCGGCAAAGCAGCTAAACAGAAAAATGAAAGCGAAGTGTTTTTCCCTGGTGGAGATCAAGGCAAGAAAATCGAGTCCAGATACGGTACTGAAGAAGATATTGGCTACATAAAATAAATGAAAATCTTTTTCTTAATAGTCGCCATCTGCTTTTTGCAAGTAGCGATTGCTTCTTTTATTCCTTTATTATCAATCAACCTGCCACTAGCTGCAATAGCAGCGAGCATAACAGCTCTTGAATTTAGCACTTCACTAATATTAGCTAGTGCATTAACTTTATTCACAATGCTGATGTCATACAATAGTCATATTGCTTGGCTTAATATTGCAGCCGTCCTACTAAGTTACAAATTCTATCCAGAACAATTGAGTAATAAAGTCTTGGTTTGTACTTTATTGATCAGTGCCATGACCTTTATCGATCTTTTTTTTATCCGAGGTTATGCTCATGTCGGACAAACCATTCTGGAGTTCATCAGCAATATCATCTGCAGCCTAGGCATTCTTTATCTATTAAATTCTTGGTTCCATAAATCAAAAAAACATGTCAAATACCGTCGCTGACAAATTACCAGATTTACTTTCTGCATCTTGGCATAAACAATTAGCCTCTGAGTTTGAGGCTGATTATATGATGGGATTAAAAAAATTCCTAGCCATAGAAGTCAAGAATTATCGTATCTATCCTCACAGTAACAATACTTTTAACGCCTTTAAAAATTGCCCTCTAGATTCAATTAAGGTCGTGATACTTGGTCAGGACCCCTATCATGGTCCAGGACAAGCTCATGGACTATGTTTCTCAGTACCAGCAGGGATAAGACAACCGCCCTCGCTTAAAAATATATTTAAAGAAATCCAAAGAGATTTAGGTTTAGCGATACCGCAACATGGTGATCTGACAAAATGGGCTCAACAAGGAGTATTCCTGCTTAACACAGTACTCTCTGTGCGCGACGGGCAAGCTAATTCACACGCAGGACAAGGCTGGGAACGCTTTACAGATAAAGCAATTCAAGCTATCAATGCTAATTGTGATAATGTTGTCTTCATGCTCTGGGGCAGCCCTGCTAGAAAGAAAAAAGAATTAATTGATCTTAACAAACATCTTGTTCTTGAAGCGGTACATCCATCACCTTTATCAGCCCATCGAGGCTTTTTGGGTTGTGGGCATTTCTCTGAGGCAAATAGTTATTTAATTAAGCACGGAAAGGCAGCTATAGACTGGTCCCTATCTAATAATATTAATTAGTACATCATCATAGCTATATTCGTCGTAATGATTCTTGACAACAAGTCTCAATGTATAAATGCCCGGACTGTATAAATTAGCATCAAAGGCTCTGTACAATAAAACGCGCTTACCGTTATAGGCTTCACCACTATTAATCAAACTGAAATTTTTTAACTCTAATCCGCGCGCTAAATATAATTCATATGATTTCAAATCTGAGCCAAACATACTTGCATAAATAGGCTGAACTCCTCTTATAGACTGTGGGTTAGGATATGCATACTCTGGCATTAATAGCCTTACATAAGGGAAACTACCCTTAGTCGTGAAGGCTGTTTGCGTATCAAGCAATCCCGCTCCAACAGCAAAACCAACACTAAGACGCTTAGCAGAGTAGCGCAAAATATTTTTCAACTGTTCAGGTTGTAAGTGAGGATTAGCTGACAATAATAGTGCCGCTGCAGCTGCTACATAAGGAGCTGCCATAGAAGTACCAGAACGTAACTTATAAGCACCAGAACTATCTGTGGAAAGAATATTAGGCAAACCATTAACAGCGCCACCAGGTGCCATTATATCTATCGTGATGCCATAATTAGAAGTAAAAACCTTCGTCATACTCTGAGTACCAGCAGCAATAGACATGACATTATTATAAGAAGCTGGATAGAATACTGTGCTGAAGCTATATCCAGAGACATCCTTACGATTATTACCAGCAGCAGCAACAAACAAAACTTTATGAGCATTTTTTTGAAAAAATTTATCTAAAGCTTTATCATAATAAACAGAGCCTAAAGACAAATTCACAATCTGTGCTTTTTTCTTAACCGCGTAACGCAAACCTCGAATTAAAGATTTGGTAGTAGCTACACCATGATCATCAAAGACCCTAACCACTAATATACGAGCCTGGGGGGCAGCTCCAGCAATACCCAAATTATTACCACTCTGCGCTGCTATTATTCCAGCAACGTGAGTGCCATGTCCATCACTATCATAAGGATTAGAATTTCTAGAAGCAGAATTATAACCAATCGGGGTACCCTTAATTTCATTACTATCAATCTGATTATTCTGGTTCAAATCAACATCATCAAGCGTACGCCGACCATCTCGATTCCTGTCTGGGACAGTATTTGGATTAACCCAAATACTGTCCCAAAGGTCAGCGTGATTATAATTCACACCAGTATCAAGTACAGCTACTACAATTGGCGCGCCCTGTGTCTTAGACCAGACAGACGGTGCTTTGATTTGATTCAAACCCCACAAGGCATCATAATCAAAAACCCACTCAGTTAAATTTGAAGCAATTGATGAGTCATTTGCAATAGATATTTTATTACTTGTCAAATTTGCATTTTTAATTTGCGCAACATTACGTACAGTGCTTGCACTACTATTATAAATATAATCCGGCTCAACTAATTCAATGCTTGGATCGTCTTCAAGCTTTGCAGCTAAGTCAAGAAGTGAGTTACAGACAATATTAGGATCAGCCATTTTAGCTAATGACAGAAAGGGCGCCACTTTTAATTTAAAAGCATATAAATTTTCTTCTGTTAAAGTTTCTGATCTAATAACGGAGAAGCTAAAAGTCTTTTGCCTAATCATCTTGATTACTTTTTTGCGATTATATCGATCTAATTTACGGTAATAATTAGGAGCTGTATTTCTATCTTGAAACTTATTGCTATCCTTCAGCTTGACTATCAGTTCATCTTCATAAATATTTTTACAAGCAGCATTCTCTTCGGCCCTAACGACTGAGCCAAACATGAACAATAACAATATGATGCAAAAAGCCCTCACGATCCCCCAGAAAACTTAGTCCCTATATAGTAATTTCGGCTATAGTTCACCTAAAAGTATAGGTATTTACACTCAATTCTTCATATAAAGGTACTGATATGATTAGATTATGGATTTTAGTTATAGCGAAGATCAGAAAATGTTACGCAAACTAGTTAATGACTTAGCTAGCAAGGAACTCAGTAAAATAGCCAAAGAAATAGATCGTACTCATCGCTTCCCTCGAGAAAACGTAGAACTCATGGCAGAAGCTGGTTTATTAGGACTCACTATTGATCCAGCTTACGGCGGCGGTGGTATGGATTATATTTGCTATTCAATTGCCATGGAAGAGTTGTCTAGAGTCTGTGCTACAACTGGAACCATCATGTCAGCGCACCTCTCACTCTGTGCCATGCCTATTGAAACTTTTGGTACAGCAGAACAAAAAGAAAAATTCCTCAGACCCTTGGCACTTGGTACTAAGCTCGGAGCCTTTGCTCTCTCTGAACCAGGTAATGGTTCTGATGCTGCTGCGATGAATACTACAGCGACAGAAAATGGTGATGATTATATTCTCCACGGCTCTAAAGCTTGGATTAGTAACGGCGGACAAGCTGATATTTATTTGGTTCTAGCACAGACTAATAAAGAACTCAAACACAAAGGAGTCACTGCCTTCCTTGTAGAAAAAGATACCGTTGGTTTTAGTTGCGGCAAACCTGAAGACAAGCTTGGTATCAGAGCCAGCTCTACGACTCAATTACATTTCGATAATTGTAAAATCTCTAAAGCAAATATACTCGGTCAAGTGGGCGATGGCTTCAAAATTGCAATGAAAACTTTAGACGGCGGTCGCATTGGCATGGCGTCACAAGCTATTGGTATTGCACGTGCTGCCTTCGAGGAATCTTTGCACTATGCTAATGTACGTGAGGCTTTTGGTGAGAAGATTATTAACTTTCAGGCTATTCAATTCAAACTCGCTGATATGTCAACCGACATAGAAGCTGCTCGCTTATTGACTTACGCAGCAGCTAACGCACACGACCGCGGTGAAAACTTCTCAAGATTATCAGCACAAGCTAAAGTTTTTGCATCAGAGATGGCAATGAAACATACTGTACAAGCCATACAAATACATGGCGGCTATGGTTACACTACTGAATACAATGTCGAACGTTACATGCGCGATGCTAAGATCACTGAGATCTATGAAGGTACTTCAGAAATACAACGTATAGTAAT
>CAZKFA010000023.1:0-19132 GCA_964551925.1 uncultured Gammaproteobacteria bacterium | reverse complement strand
ATGCTAAGATCACTGAGATCTATGAAGGTACTTCAGAAATACAACGTATAGTAATCGCAAAAGCTCTAGTTAAAGAATTTGGGCTCTAATCACAAGATAAGAGTGCTACAAATATAGCCTTGTGAGTATCTTTGAACTATAATATAAGAAGTAAAACCATGTTAAATAAAATAAATCAAGCTTTTGTGGGATTCTTTTCGGTGTTTCAAGATCTTGCTTTATTATCAGCTAGGCTAGTTTTAGCGGCTGGATTTTTTGGACCTGCTATAAAAAAAATAACTCATTTCCAAAGTATAGTAACTTGGTTTGATACTGGTTTACATCTACCTTTTCCACTTGTCAATGCGGTTCTAGCAACTGGTGCTGAAACTTTAGGTGTCATCTTATTGACTGTCGGTTTCAAAACCAGATTAATCTCGCTACCACTGATGGTGACGATGTTAGTCGCAATTTTTGTAGTTCATGGGACAGCGGATTTTAGCAAGATCGAGATTCCACTAGCTTACTTTGCCATGCTCTTTATACTTCTCAGTCACGGACCAGGCAAATATAGCATTGATAATTCTGGATCTAAATAAGGGATTCAAATATTTTTTTAGTTAGCACTGGAATTAAATCCACAAAGCCACTTAAATTTTTGGTCATAATGACAAAAGTAATCTGAGTAGAATCTTTCATATCTATCAAAGCTGCATCATGTCTGACTTTTGAAGTCCAACCTGCTTTGGAATAATAGTTCTCAATTTTATCTTTGTATTGCTCAAGCCCTCTTGCTATAAACTGACATTGCTCATCTTGATGATTAGCAACTTCTCGCTTCATAAATTGCAATAGCTCAGGGAAATCTGAACTAATATCTTTAAGAATTCTAAATACATCTTCTATAGTAATAATATTACGCCCAAGTCCATTGGCATCAAATACTAATTGAGCATCTCGCCCATAAGGACCAAACGAGAAACATTTATTCGATAAGTTAAGATATTGAGAATAACCTTTCTTAACAAAAACAGTATTCAATAAAGCGCGCGCATTCTTAAAACGTTCAAAATGCTTTGGATCCAAACGCAATCCAGATGTGGTTTCTGTATTGAAGTCTAACAACAAACTCAACGCATCATTGTCAGAGAAACGCAGACTTGTATCAATAGCTTCATAAATGTCATCTAAAATATTCTTACTACCAAATGAATCAGATTCTGGATTACTAGAATGCACGATCTCTTTAAGCATCGTTTGAATTCTAAGCTTTGCAAAATAAGCATTAAACAACTTAATTAAACTGGCTGGATAATAAATAAAGTCCTCAGGATAAAGATGATACTTATAAGATTGCGGCTCTTGATTACCTGGGTTCACTTCTAGAGCAACTGAAATATTAATCTCTGGGTCATGAGAATCAACCAAAACTTCCTTGAGAGTTTCTTGTACTATCCGATCAAGATTTAGGTCCGTTCTTGGCATCTAATAGACATTATACCCAATGCTTTTAAAGTTTATGCAGCCATAGCGGCAGCTTTCTTTTGTTGCCCGCTATAAGCATTCCAGACTGAGATACCGGCGACATCCAAGGCTGCTGCTGAGTGTATTAATAAGCGTCCAGTTGCCTCACTCTTGACCCAACGTTTACCAATATTGGCACAAGCAGCAAGTGAGCAGAAGACACCGACTAATTTCAAGCGCAGGTCTTTCTCAAAGAAGAATGCAACATCACCTAAAATACCACCAATATTACGTAACAAACCTAATCCTTTCGCCATGATAGTATCGCGTGCATGCCTTGCAAAAAGCAACATAGGAATAGAGCCCGCTAAAATCATTGGACAATTATAGAAATAGACTTTTTCATTGCCCTTAATCTTGCCTGCTTTGAAATCACTTAGCCATTCTTTAAACTCACTCCAAACAATTTTAGCGTTACTAGTAAAATTTTTATTTACCTCTGCAGCATACGCAGCTGACTCTTTTGATTTCTCTGTAATACGCTCTACAAGCCTATCATAAGGAGCATTTAATCCAGTACTCAAACCATAAACAGTATCAATATTTGAAGCACCTACAAATGGTAATAATAAAGGTGGAATCGCTTTAATAAAAACCTCTACTCCCTTTTTATTTTTCCAAGCTTCCCAAGCAGCATAACCATAAGAACTAATAGGCGCAACATACTTGGTACAGACAAAAGCACAGGTATCAATAAATTTATTAAGGGCTTTGATAATGGGCTGCTTATCAACCCCAGCAAAAGAAGTCACTGTCGCAAGTGTATGTAAAGCAGCATTAACACCACCAATAAACACACTACGATAATCTGGGTCTTCCGCCAAGCGCTCTGCTATTGATTGGGTGTTCTTTTCTACAACTTTAGCTTTAGATAAAGATCTTACTGGCTCTTGAGACTTCTCTGGCAATACGGCCGAATCTTGCCGCTCCATTTGCGGCATAGGAAGAGTTACAGCATTATTATGTACTGCTTGCATTTATGGCCAATTTTCAAGGGTTCTAGCTCTGAATAATTACGTAAAGACACTAGCCCAAGATAATTCTAGCGCAATTTGTCATAACATGGGCTTTTTTTCATTAATTATCAAGGTTTCAATTAGTTTTACACTCTAAACATCCCACCAAAAACTAATGCAATAGGTATGCAAAAATAAAGTAGGCAAACCAAACTGCAAAAAAATGACTATCTACCCTATCTAAAATTCCACCATGAGAAAAAAGCAAAGTACCACTATCCTTAACCCCAGCCTCGCGCTTCAATAGACTCACTAATAAATCACCAATCTGAGCAATAACAGAAAATAAAAATCCTAAAGCGAAAATAATTACCGCAGAATAATCCAAACCCGGTAGCACGCTATTACAACAATCAATAAGCCTTAATAGAAAATTACTACTAATATCAAACCCAAAACCTTTGGCAGACATCAAGAATCCTAAGCCACCACAGAAAAGACCACCCAGACTACCAGCAACAGTTTTATTCGGACTAATTTTAGCAGCAAGCTTAGTTTTACCAAATTTCTTACCAAGGAATAAAGCCGCGATGTCATTGGCTGAAATGGTTATAACAATTGCCATTGTATAAGCAAAACCCGCGTCCATAATTCTTATCCACGTAAAAAATGATGGTAATAAACCTAACTGAAAAATTGCCCAGAGTGATGCTGTAATATCTTCAAATTTAGTATAAGTAGTTTTAAGCAGAATCCTTGGAAAAATAATTACGTAAGAAGCAACCAATAATGTCGCATGAAAAATATAAATCAAATGTGGATGATTGTGATGAACAACAAACAATGGCGATAAAATAAATACTAGAATAAAAAAATTAATCCAATTTGCAAGTGGATAAACACCCATCTTATTGCACATGGATTTAAATTCCTGGAAACCTATCAAACTAAGTAGCAAGATCACAAGGCCCCAAACATTAGGACTCAATGCATTGAAACCCCAAACAGCCAGAAACAAAACTGCGCCAATAACTATTCGATTAATATATTGATTACCCACGATTCTGCTCAGCTAATTATATAGCAGATAAGCCATTTTCACCCTCACAGATAATATGCGTGATTGCTTTAAAAATTTGGGAATAATAGGGGTATATACTCTCTGCCGCGTTATTATGAAATAGACTTGTTGCAAAATTGTTCAGAGCAATAAGATTTAACTTAGTTTGAAGGACTCGCTCCCCCAATGGCAAGCACTCTTGATTTAAAAAATTTCCTTAGTGAGATCGATGAAGCACGCAGCGAGAAATTACGTTTATTACTAGACGAATTCTATCCACAAGATATTGCTGAAGAATATCGCAAACTTGATAGTGATCAGAAACTATTAGTTTTCGACCTTATGTCAGCCGAACAAGGTGCTGCTGTACTTGTTGAACTAGACGAAAATGAAATTTTAAATCTTTTTAAAGAGCTCTCTGACAGCCGCATTGTTAGCCTAGCAAATCACATGGAACTTGATGACGCTGCCGATATTATTGGCTTATTAGATGATGAGCGCATGATCAAGATTCTTGAAAATATTCAACGTCCTTATGAACTTAAAGAACTCTTAAGTTATGACCCTAATACCTGCGGTGGTATCATGACGCCAAGCTTTATTAGTGTGCGTGCCGACCTCAAAGTCGCTGCAGCATTGCGTTATGTAAGACTCAAAGCAAAACAAGAAGACAATATAATCATCTATGTTTATGTAACAGATAAATTTGGCAAACTTGCTGGTGTAATCAGTCTTAGACAATTATTCTTAGCAGCAGACAATGACCCAGTCTTAAATCATATTAATGACGAGGTAATTGCCGTTAAAACAACTGACGATCAAGAAGTGGCTGCTGAATTAATTTCCAAATATAGATTCCTTGCCGTGCCTGTAATTAATGAGCAAGATCAATTAATGGGAATTATTACGTTTGATGACGTCGTTGAAGTTATTCAAGAAGAAACAACTGAAGATATTTATCAATCCAGTGGTATCAATGTTGAAAGCGAGTCTAATACCAATGCTAGTCATTCATTGACCAAAGAATATTTTGGTGCCTATAAAGCGCGCACACCCTGGCTTGTTATCACTTTATTAGGGCAGTATTTAGCAGCATCACTAATAGCCAGCTACGATATCACGATAGCGGCAATTCCAATTGCGATCTCCTTTATGCCTCTACTATCAGGCTTATCTGGTAATATCGGCAACCAAAGCTCAACAATTATTGTTCGTGGTATATCAACCGGAGAACTTGATGCGAATAAATCGTCACAAATACTAATTCACGAGCTTATTATTAGTTTAAGTATAGGCGTTACTTGTGGCTTAATTACAGCAGCGCTTTCTTTTTATGTCTATCACAACAACCTACTCTCTATACTAATTGGCTTATCCCTAGTACTATCAATGGTTCTAGCCGTTGCCTTAGGAACAATCACGCCGTTCATGTTCAAAAAACTAAATCTTGACCCTGCTACCGCCAGTGGACCATTGATTACAACTATAATTGATATTATTAGTTTCTTTCTTTACTTAACTCTAATTACAAAATTTATAAAAGTTCTTATATGATAAAAAAAATCTTCTTGCTACTCTCTATAATAAGCTTCAACCTCACTGCTAATGCAACTCCAGAGCTTGAGCAACAAATCAAGGAAATCAAAGAGGAAGCCAGCAGCCTTCCAATTACTAATGGTAAAGGTGTGTGGGTAAATGTCTGGAACTACCCTCAAGACGTTGATGCCTTCGCTGACAGATTAACTAAATTTGGCATCGATACTGTTTATCTACAAATCAATCGCTCCACTACTGACGTATTTAAAAATAAAACCGCTCTTGACGGGATTCTCAAAACAGCCCACCAAAAAAATATCAAAATTATTGGCTGGACTTATTGCTATCTCAATGACATCAATACTGATGCCAAAAAATTTATAGAACCTGCTCTCTATGTGAGTCCGGATGGCGAGAAGCTTGACGGTATGGCGGCTGATATTGAAGAGAATACTGCTCTCTGGGCGGTTAAATCTTATACAACAAAAATTAGATCAACTTTACCAAGGGACTATCCTTTGATTGCTATTGTATTCTCCCCACATATCAAGCCTAGCTACCCATGGGAATATATTGCTGATAATTGGGATATAGTGATGCCTATGACGTACTGGCATGGACTCAAAAATCGTAACGATGACGTGGTTTACAATTTCGTTAAAAACAGTATCATCAACATTCGCAAACTCACTAAGCGAGATGATTTGAATATCCATCTAATCACTGATGGTGATAGAACTAGTCCTAAGGAGATCGCTATGAGCCTTAAAGCAGCCCGCGATATGAATGTTAATGCTGGCATAAGCATCTATCCAGAGCACTTGGCCTCCGATCAAATGCTACAAGAAATGGAAAAATTCTAAGTTCTGTCAATTAACAGACAGAAATCATCAACAACAGTCTTGATGCCATGATAAATAGAGTTAGCAATTATAGAATGCCCTATATGCAATTCTCGTATGTCTCTGATCTTCAATAATGGAGGCAAATTATATATCGTCAAGCCATGTCCTAGATTGCAATTCAAACCAATCTCATTAGCAAAATTAGCCGCTTGCTCCAAACGCAGAGCTTCAGCCTTGACTGGTTCTACCAAATCAACTACTGGTATCAAAAGATCGCTCAAAAGACCATGCTCAATTTTCTCGGCATGATATTTCAAAAACAAATTAGCATAAGTACCTGTGTGCAACTCGATGAAATCAGCTCCTATTGCCTTAGCCGCTTCAATCTGCTTGAGATCTGGATCCACAAAAAAACTAATCTCGGTGCCATTAGCTTGAATGGGTTTGATGAAATCTGCTAAATAACTTGCTTGTGCCACCACGTCAAGTCCACCTTCAGTAGTAAGCTCCTGACGTTTCTCCGGTACTATAGTTGCTAAGTTAGCCTTAGTCTGCAAACAAATAGTTCTAATTTCTTCAGTCGCTCCCATCTCAAAAGTTAATCCCAGAGAAGATCCTGATGATTGTAAATAAGCATTAGCAGTAAAAATATCATCGTCATTAATATGCCTACGATCTTCACGTAAATGCATTGTGATACCAGCAGCTCTAGTATATTCAAGTATATGAATCACTTCAATTAAAGAAGGTTCAATTGTTTTACGTGCTTGCCTGATAGTAGCAACATGATCGATATTTACATGCAATTTTGGTTTGGATATCATTCTATCTTGTCTCATCATCGCAAACCTGCGTAACAGGCGTGGCGATTCAGATCCTTAATCATAACCTAAGCGCTGCTGCATCGGTCTAATATAATCTACTATTCTCTCTAAACGGGCTTGATTTTTAGATTTCTTCATTGGATTGGGCTTAGAGTCAGTATTAACCAGAGGCATATCATGAATAATACGCTGCAAACGAGGACTATAATCAATCCTTACAAAATTACAAACTTCCTGAATGACTTGCTCTGTATTAGCTTGAATATCTTCAAACTTGAGTTGAATATATTTAGTTGGATCCATCACGGCAAAATCTTTGAGTGCATGCTCATGAGCATCTACCCATTGATGCGCACAAACCTCTTCTAGAGGCTTATCTAGCCAACCTTGAAAGTCCTCTGGTATAAAGAACTTCCAGACATCGCCATTATAGCCATCTATATTAAGATTCAAACCCGCAGTCAAATACTTCCTATGAGGTGCCCCAAAAGCATGATCATTATTCCATGCGTTCATCAAAGAGTTCACATTATCAATACCATTACGAGTGATATAAATAAATTTAGCATCTGGATATAACGCAGCTAGCAAGCCAACTTTATACATATTCGGTGGCGTCTTATCAACGAAACGATAATTTGAATAACGCAAAGATTTATAAATATAGTTACCAATATTCATCAAATCAAATAATGGTGGTATTCTATCTCTCAGCAAACGCACTCTAGAAAGATATCCTAATGGATAGTTATCATAGGCCGAATAGTGATAATGATTATCAAAATACTCACGTTCTTTTTTTAAATCGTCAATCTTCTGACCATTATTCCTACAAACAAAATTACCATCTAAATCTTGATTAAATATTAGAGTGTCATCTAGCTCCTTTGGATGGCGGAAATATTTCTTCCACATATGCTTAGACTCACGATATAAAGAAAGCAACTCGTCGCTCTCACTTAATAACCGCAATAACATGCTGGTACCACCACGATAAGAGCCAATAACAAAAACAGGTCTTTCAATATGCATTTTATTTAACAGTAAACGTTTTCTCTATTCCAAAAAGCTCTTGACCATTACGTTGCACAGAATACTTTGCAGTCCACGTACCCGTCTCAAAACCACCTTTAGTAAGTTTACGCCCATTAGAACTAACATACATTAAATTCCTTGCATCAACTGCGTTATCAGAAATAAAGAACAAAGTTTTATCAGGCTTATAAATACTAACTACTTCCAAGTCATTGTCTTGCACCCCATAAGCCTGAGTCCAAAAAATCATAATATTATCATCTTTAGTCAAAGGCTCTTCTAAAACAGGATCTGCTGAAATCACGTCCACAAGCTCAACACTACGTCTCGTGAAACCAGAATCAATTACTCCATGGGGCTTATAAGCAATAGGTTCTTGCCACATTTGACTAGAAGGCTCTTTACTACAAGGTTCTAGAGTAGATTTGCTCATAAATGGGTCCATAGATTGACCATTAGAAGCAATAGTAAATCCCAACATTGGCATACCAACATAACCTGATTGGCCGACTAAAGCAATAACTTGACCAGCCTTAACTTTAGTCTCTGGTAGGACCTTAATGCTAGCTTGCTTGAGGTAACAATAAAAACTTTGCCAACCATTATTATGATCAATAACTATGCCATTGCCACAAATATCATTATTAAGAGCATACTCTGGGTTATGCTTCTCTTTATATGGGATGTCTTGAATAGTGCCTGTTACTTTCTTGACTACTCCGTCAGCAACGGCAACAACCTCAAATCCTTTTGTCATCTGCTTTTCATTAGCTAGGGCAATATTAGTAGCAGGATATTTCTCTTGAGTCAAAGTTCCACAACTATAATCAAGGTTATCAGGATGACTTGGGTAGCTCAGAATAAAACAATCATTATTCAACTGACAATTAACAGGAAACTGTAATTTAAAATCATCAGCCTGAACAGCTTGCGTTAAACAACTAATTAACAACAACAACAATATTCTCATAATTTTTTATGTGCGCTCATTTCAATAGGACGATATAAAGTATCACGCTCAATAGCAGAAAACCCTGCATTCTCTATCATCTCCACAAGGGTATTTTCGGTCATAGAGCGGCTTCTAGCACCAGCCGCAAAAGTTATGCGCTCTGCTTTCACCGTACCATCAAGATCGTTGGCACCAAAATGCAAAGCAAGCTCTGCCATCTTCGGACCTAATTGTACCCAATATGCTTTGATATTATCAAAGTTATCAAGCATCAAACGAGATACTGCTATATTCTTCAACTGATCAAAACCAGTCAATGGCTTAACTCCACGCTCTAACAAATCATTACCCTCGTAGTGACAGCTTAACGGAATAAAAGTCTGAAATCCTAGTGACTCGTCTTGCGCTCGACGTAAAATATCTAAATGGTCGATTCTATCTTCCGCTTTCTCACCAATACCAGCAAGCATCGTAGCATTAGTCCTCAAACCCTTACGGTGAGCCGTTTGGTGAATCTCAACCCATTTATAATAAGGGATCTTGTCTGGGCACATCTCATCACGCACTGATTTCGAGAATATCTCTGCTCCACCACCCGGCATACTATCTAGTCCAGCAGCAATCAAGGCATCAAAGATATCACTGTAATTGGTTTTGGTGAAGCGACTAAAAAACTCTATCTCAACAGCGGTAAAAGCCTTCACATGAATCCCGGGTACTTCAGTCTTAATTGCTCTAATTAGATCCGAATAGTATTCAATCAATGTCTTGGGATTCAAACCACCAACGATGTGTACTTCTGTAGCACCTTCATCACGCGCGATAGCTACTTTATCAATAGCCTCGCTAATAGTCATAGTATAAGCACCTTCCTCATTAGGTTTACGGGCAAAAGAACAAAAATCACACTCACCAATACACACATTAGTTGGATTAAGATGTAGGTTAGTATTCCACCAGACTTGGGTTTTGCGAGCTTGTGCCGTCGCTTCATCAAAGCCATTACGCAAGGCAACTTCATACGCCTTGCGCTCACGAACATAATGCGCTAATTGCCCAAGTACAAATAACTCATTAGAATTAATAAGACGAATACCATCTTCAACACTAATCCTCGTACCTTGATAAACCTTAGTAGCAATATCGGCCAAATCATGCTTCGATTGAGCCAAAGACTCTAGAAATATCGTGGCATTGCTTGGTGATTTAGTTAGTTGCATCTATTTAGTATCCACTGACAATAGGGCTATAGTCCATTTTTCAGGAGGTTCTTAAACCATTCTAGCACTAGAGCTAAGCTAACGTTAAATTCAATCCAAGCCCAGTCAATCTCTCAACCGTGGCTGGATTCAATTGACTAATAGGACAAGAAGGTGCTTCAGCCTTAGGTTCATCGCCTTCACGCAATATCAACGCAATAAAAGCCGCTTGCTGTGCTGGTGGCATACGCTTACTAGAAGTCCTGACATGCCCATCAGCTAAAGATTTATTTGTCATCGCAATCAAACCATTAATTCTATCTACTTGAATATAGAATAGTTTGCCGCCCTCGCTCTTAACTTCCACTTCATAAGCTAAAGCATCTTTATCCTTACCAAGAATGAATTTATTTATTGTAAAATCTGGTAGCGCTTCAAATTTAGCTTTGACTGCAAGCTGGGTATCACTGAGATAAATCCGATCGACGGCTGTCTCTAAGACTGCGTCAGGTAAATGTATATCTTTAAGCGCTGCCGCTAATTTATCTGCTGCTACTTTATCATCAGCCTGCGCTATGCCGAGATTATCTAAAAGCTGGCCCGCAAAGCGTTCCATAGCTGGACGAAAACGTTCTTGACAAGATCTAAAAACTTCAGCTAAAGCAACCATGATTAACATAATAGCACCCGTGGTTTCATTTTGCGCTAAAGGGGGAATAATTGACTTAATAAGTGTTCAACAACAGCCAATTTGAAATCATAGAAGACTGGAAAGATTACGATCAATCCTTGCTTTCTACTTACGCGGCTAAATATTACCAAAGCACTGGTAGCAGCGCTTATGCTCGCAGTAGCGGCAGCGCAATACCTAGCGAACTAACTAATTGCTATCCACACGCTGAAACTTTGGTCAAACTACTTAAAGTTATACATGGCGATAACTCTGTGACCTTACTTGATCTTGGTACTGGCTCTGGACTCTTTGCCAAACACGCTCTAATAGCGGCTCGGGAGCATAAATTACAACTGCGCGTACTCTTAGCGGATATCAGCTTTAAAGCTCTTGAGGATATCAAAGCGCATAATATACTAAAAGATTTTCAGGAAGGCTCTGATTATGAACTATTAAAAGCTAATATTTTTGATCTCAATGACGCAAAGAAACTTGATGGTATGCAATTCAAACTTGATAACCTTGATGCTGTCTCACTTAATTATTTCTATGACGCAATGCCTATGCAGGTTCTACGTCGTCACGACCAAGGCTATCACAAACTGCAATTTAGATTAGCTCAAGACAAAAACCAAACAATACCAGCAACTGATATAAATTTCTTGAGAAGCTTATTTGTTGAAGAGAGGTGGGTTGATTATGATCTTAGCCAAGAAACTAATCCAATCAAAAAGCAATATTTGGATTTATTAACAAATTGCTCAGAAAATCCTCACGGTAATATTTATTTTAATTACGGCTCTTTGTTTGCTACAGAGATATTACTACAAGCCTGTAGTGATAAGGCTTTGATCTATGCTGCTGATATGCCTAATAACTTCAACCTGAAAACTAGTTTTCAGATTTATGGTAACGCGATGGCACATCATCTCAATACTGAGTTGTTAAATTTATTAATCAAGAAACTTAACTATCACAGTTGGACAGAAGTAAGCCCGCTATTACAAAGAATGATCTATTGCAAAGACAAAGATATTTTCAAACAACTTAAAGAACCAATAACAGAATTATTTATCAACAACGACAATGTCTTGCTTTATGCTGATTTGCGCAATGCGCTAACCGCCCTATATTCACATTATTCCCACAAAACATATAAATTTATCCTTGATCAGCTGCTTGAGATAGATTCTCATTCTCAATTCAGCTATTGGGCACGAGCACGTTATTACCAAATGCTTGGTGATACAGCGAAGTCCGAACTCTACACTAAACAAGCTCAGGCAATGGACTTCTTGGGGCTTGTCTAAAAATAACAACTATGATACGCTTATTTTTGTAAGTGGTAGTTTCATCTTCATACGATAATCAAGATTCGCCGATTAGCCTTAAGGGCGAAGCGAATACTGCTGATCTTGTCAACGAAAGAGAAATGAGCCTAAGGCCACAGAACTTCGATAGCTATATTGGTCAGGAGAAATTAATCGAAATTCTCAAAATTTCTATCGGTGCCGCTCGTAAACGCAAAGATCTATCAAGTATCGGACATATTCTGCTCTACGGTCCGCCAGGTCTAGGCAAGACTAGTTGCGCTTATCTACTCGCTAAAGAAATCGGCTCAGAGGCTAAGGTCTTCTCAGCACCAGCTTTAGAGCGTCCTAAGGATATACTTGGCATCTTGATGTCCGCGCAAGAAGGGGATGTAATTTTTATTGATGAGATTCATCGCCTGAACAAAATCACCGAAGAATTGCTATATCCCGCTCTAGAAGACTATCAGATAGACTTAAGCACCGGTGCTGGTAATAGCTCACGCATGATGCGCCTTGATATCAATAAATTTATTCTGATAGGAGCGACAACGAAGCTTGGTGATATCAGTGCCCCACTAAGAGATCGTTTCGTACATCTCTACCGTATGGAATACTATAATGTAAGCGAACTTACACAAATCATTACTCAAAATGCAAAGTTACTAAGTATATCAATAGAGGCAGATGCTGCTAAGACAATCGCTGAGCGCGCTCGCGGCACTCCAAGAATTGTCAATCGCTTATTGCGCTTAGTAAGAGACTTTGCGCAGCACAATAATTCTGAACGTATTACCAATGATCTGGCGCAAGCCGCTCTAGATCTTTATCGCATAGACAAGTCTGGCTTGGACAATATGGATCGCAAAGTTTTACGATTATTAATTGATAAGTACAAAGGTGGACCAGTTGGACTCGAGGCTATCGCTAGTCTTTGTGGCGAAGATAAAGCAACTATAGAAAGTTATTACGAACCATTTTTAGTACAGTCCGGACTCTTGGTCAGAACCCAGCGGGGGCGCATGGTTACTGACAAGGGCTTCGAATACATGCAGTAATCGAGCGTATAAGGTTTTTCAACATTCTTAGAGAAATTTTGCAATAATATTAACTGATGAAAAAACAGATTCTTATTGGCAGTTTAATTGGTTTATTGGCGTTTACATTAAGTTCTTGGGTTG
This sequence comes from uncultured Gammaproteobacteria bacterium, assembly GCA_964551925.1. GTDB lineage: Bacteria > Cyanobacteriota > Vampirovibrionia > LMEP-6097 > LMEP-6097 > CAZKFA01. Next base: position 6,058 of record CAZKFA010000023.1, on the reverse strand, counting down.
GTAATAATACTTGGAACACTCTAGAAATGCAATTACTAGAAGCGCGCTCTGCTATTGGTCTTTTTAATCAATTCACGAAGCCAGTATACAAAGTCATAAGCTTTGATACTGATACTAAAGTAAAGTTCAACGAAAAAAATATCCAAGAACAGAAATTATTTATTTTAGACCTTATCAACAGGCTGTCCAAGAGCAACATCGAGGCTCTTTACTTCTATAATAGTCGCAATAGTCTAATTAACCTAAGTTATAGTGATGTCAAAAATACTCTTAGCAGATTCGACATCAAAGGCAGCTTAGTCAACCCAAAAGATGTCGACAGGATCATTGAAGATTCTGGTAGAACCCTCTTACTAAGCCAGAAAGACAATAAGCTTGCTTATCTACCTGTCGCTGATTTATTACAAGATACTATACCAAAAGAAGTCTTGCGCAATAGCAATATTATCGTTGTGGCTCCTGATGTCAATATCAACACAAATACTATCAATTCATTAATTAATTTTATTGAGAATAGATGGATTAATTTCAAACCCATCTCTAGTTTTGCTCTATTCTTATTAGCCGTCGTCTCTGGTATTAGCTTCTCGCTCTTGGCTCCGTGGGCACGCATTATAGCCTTGACTAGCGCATCACTATTAGTCTTAGTTTTCGGACAAATTGTTTTTGCGGTTACGAGTATAGACATGGCCTCAGTACAATTATTAAGCATCTTCTTAACAAGTTTTCTGATTACTTATCTTTTTGACCTACAAGGTCAAAGCCAATTACTCAAAGGCTTACAGCTTAACACCTCTAACACTGAGGACCCGCGCGATCAAATCAAGACTCTAAGAACTAAATTTTTCCATGAACAAGAAGTTAATTTTGAAGATATTGCAATTGAATTACAGCAGAAGACCGTGCAGTCCATTAATTCTATCCAAGAAAAATTAGACGCTCTTAGTGAATCAACTGAGCTTAACAATAAAGACAGCGCCAGGTTCACACTGATCAAATTAGATCTTGAGCAAATGATGGCGGACTTAGATGGAATTCTATTCAACCTGGTGCCTTTTAGATTCGAGGGCGAGGGTGGCTTATTAAATCTACTAGAACTTAATGCTAATAAAATATTTATGCTCAGTAGAGGCAAGGTACAAATCCTTACAGAGAGTAGTCTTCCAAGCGTACAGCTGGATCTAAATCAAAAAATCAACACTTATAGGGCTTTACAAAAAATCATTGAGTTGGTTTTAGATGAAAACAAACAAGCTCAGACTAGTGGTTTCACTATTAACATTAAAGTTAGTTCTGAAGCCAATGCTATTAAATTCAGAATTAGTTATGAAGGCAAAGCTATCAACCAAGAAATACGCGGACCTAATAGTCACAAGCTCGCTGAGATCTACAAAAGGGTCAATGGTATAGAGCAAGGTGAATTAGACTTAAGAGCCTCAGTCTTAGAAGAACTAAGTAGCAATACCAGTCACCACATCGAGCTTAAAGTAGCAGCTAAGGCTTTAGCTAATCGCTAAGATCATGATCTTTTTTGGCAGCGGCTTCTTGTTTAAGCTTCTCTAGCTCTTCACGCAACTCTGGATCTTTAATGCTATCAATATCTATTCCTTCAAGCGATGTGAAGTTAAACTTAAAAGAAAACACTCCGAACATCTGTAGAGCCGTAACAATTGCTCCCCAAAGTAAAGCTGCTTGCCAAACTTCGATCTGGATATTTTGCTCAAGGTTACCATGATGGCAAGCATTCCAGATATTTTGAATAATAACGCTTGGTACAAAAATGCCAACGACAAGCACAAGTAGCAAAATCAAAATACCTATAAAATTAAGTTGAAACAATTTCATAAATTAGTTCTTATACTATTATACCTAAAAAACACGTTATATAACAAAACCCTGTGCCAGCAAGTCTTTTAGATCAATAATACCAAGCGGTCTCATATTATCATCAGCAACAACCAAAGTCGAAATACGATATTCTTTCATAATATCAGCAGCTCTTGTCGCAAAGGTTTCAGGAGTAACCATTTTTGGATTGGCGCTCATTATGTCTTGAGCCTTTTTATTAAAGACTTCAGCTGAGAATTTAATCTGCGCTCTACGTAAATCACCATCAGTAATTACGCCAAGTAAGGCTCCAGTCAAATCAACAACTGTAGTGAATCCAAATCCTTTGGAGTTAATTTCTTCGAGCACTTGTTTCAAATCCGCTCCTGGTAAGACTTGTGGGATAGTAAGCCCGGCTCTCATCAACTCACCAACTTGCACAAAACTTCTACCCAAAGAGCCAAGTGGATGCGAGCGAGCAAAGTCTTGCTTCTGAAAATTTTTCTTCTTCATCAAAGCAACAGCAAGTGCGTCTCCCATAACTAAGCTTACCGTCGTAGAAGAGGTTGGAGCCAAGTCCAATGGACAAGCTTCTTTACTAATAGGAGTAAGCAGAACTACATCAGAAAGCTGCGCCAGCACACTATCACGACCAGCGGTAATTGAAATCAATGGTAAACCAAGTTTTTTGATTGGTGGTAACACTTTACGCAGCTCTTCTGTGTTGCCACTATAACTCAAAGCCAAAACCAGATCGTTAGTAGTAAGCATGCCTAGATCCCCATGTCCCATTTCTGCTGGATGCACAAAAAAAGCCGGAGTACCGGTACTAGCAAGGGTTGCAGCGATCTTGGCAGCAATATGTCCAGACTTACCCATACCTGTTACTATCACCCTACCTTCTAGTTTGTGAATTAATTCAACTGCCTGATCAAAATTTGCATCAAGTGCAGCACTGACTTCATTAAGAGCTTGAGCCTCTATTGCAAAAACTTCTTTGGCTATCGCTTGCAAATCAATACTAATATGGATTTGAGACATTATAAGTTATTATAGCAAACTGACGACAAGATAATAGCGCAGATGCTTGGGATTAGGAAAAATGGGAATAATATAGAGATAAACCCTGAGAAACCATCAAACAAGAATCCACTCAATACGGCCTCAAAAATCGACTAGTTGTTACTGGTTTAGAGAAGCTCGAGTTTAATTTATATCAAATCAATCTTAAACACACCTCGAACAAAAAAGTTTTTTTGTTTATTCATCTACTAAGTGAAAATATTATTCGCTTTCATTATAAATTTGACAAAGACTACTCTATTAATAAGCCAAATGAGTTTTTGGATCTTGATAATTTTACCAATAACTTTGATGTCAAACAATTTGACTTAAGCATCAAAACTTCTGAACTAACAATTGAAATACACCCTTGCCCTTTTGAGATCAAGGTTTACAACAAAGAAGGAATGCTTATTAGTGCTGATGAAAGCGAATTAGGCTTCTGGTCAGAAGCATTAGATTACAACAAAACTCAAAACGAGATCCGTTGCTACAAACGTTATGGCAAGCAGGCTCCATGTATTTTTGGATTAGGCGATAAGACTGGCTCTATTAATCGCTGGGGGCAAAGATTTCGCAACGCGCCTATTGATGCTCTTGGTTACGACTCTAAGTCCACTGATCCGTTGTACAAAGATATTCCCTTCTTTATACACTTAGACACTAATTCTCAATTAGCTCATGGAATATTTTTTGATAATTTTTATGCGAAGTTTTTTGATTTTGGACGGGAGCGTAAACCTAGTCCTTATTATTACTTCGGGGCTGAGTCTGGTGATCTCAATTATTACTTAATTTATGGACCTAGCATTAAAAAGATTGTCTCTAGATACTTAGAATTAACTGGTAGACCGCCAGAATGGCCGGAGTTCACTTATGGATATCTAGCAAGTGGAATGGCTTACACGGAAAATCCTCAAACCCAATGTGACAACAGCTTACTGACAAGCTTTAAACGCTTAGAATCTAATAGCTGCAAACCATCTGCCTTCCATTTATCATCTGGTTATATCCAAAATTCTCAAGGTGAAAGACAACAATTTGTTTGGAATGCTGATAAATTTCCCGATCCACAACAATTCAGTACTCTAGCCAAAGAGCTTGGAATAGAATTAACAGCCAATGTCAAACCAGTTTTACTTTGCTCTCATCCTTGGTACCAAGAAGCTAATGATCTTAAATTATTCATCAATGATTTCAAAAATAAAACCTTAGTCGTTGATTATTGGGGCGGGCGGGGATCCTATCTGGACTTCACAAAAAAACAAACTCAATTTTGGTGGAAAGAAAAACTACAAACTAATATTCTAGCTAATGGTATTCGTGGTATCTGGAATGATAACAATGAGTATGAAATTTTCGAGCCCCATAAAGCTCACGGACAGTTACCTAAGATGTCACTCATCATGTCAAAACTCGCTCTAGAAGCGGGGTCTGATTGGGTACTTTCTCGATCAGGTTATGCTGGCATACAACGCTACGCACAAACCTGGATAGGTGATAATTGCTCTAGCTGGCAATCCTTACAATACGATAACGCTATCTTAAGTTCTATGAGCATCTCTGGTCTTATTCACTGCGGCACAGATATTGGTGGCTTCTGGGGTGATGGTTTAAATTCTGAATTATTATTACGCTGGATCCAGAACGGAGTCTTCACTCCAAGGTTCTGTATCCACTCATATAAAGATACTCCTACTGAGCCTGATATGTTCGCGGCTAGCCACCCAGAGCATTTCAAAATTATCCAAAAATTTATGGCGCTGCGTAATGAATTTATCCCATATATTAAAGAAACTGCCCGCAAAGCCAGTCAAGAAGGGATTCCTATCATGCGTCCAACTGTTTATGATTTCCAAGATGACACTAATACTTATAATCAAAGTTTTGAATATATGTTCGGTGATAAATATTTAGTAGCTCCAATCTACAAACCAATGGCTGAATCTACAATACGAGAAATTTATCTGCCAGGCAAGAATACCACTTGGACTCATTATTTTACTGGTGAGAAGTTTCAAGGTGGGCAAACTATTAGCTTATTCATTGATATAAATACTATTCCTGTATTTATTAAGGGATAGTGATTGTAATTTTTTTACAATGACTCAATGGAATCAAACCATTGCTTCGATCGATATCATTATTAATCGTTCTACGATAAGTCCCAGGACCAATCCAAGCTCCAGGATTAGTTTTGGGAGCCACCGGGAAATATGCTAGAGAAAGATTTTGGTTATTACCATTGTTTAAAGAATAGTCAACATTAACAACGGTTGCATCTGTTTTCTGCTTGACTTGATCTGGCAAAAAGAAACCAATCTGGAGATCGCCACTTAAATTACTTAAATCAATCGTGGTAGTACCATTAGTCAAAAGCTCTTGCTGAGCTTGTTTGATAGCTTCTGCCAGAATAATAGTTTTCTTTTCTTCAGCAGTAGAATTTACTGAATCAACAAAAGCCCTAGCAGCACTAGTAATTGATCCGGCTTTGACCGTACTCCACATATGGGCTTGATCTGATATTTGCTGAGCGTCTACCAATTCTTCAAGATTTTTTGCTCCATCAGGATAAATTTGCTGCTTCGCTTTATTACCTGAGCCCATGAGAGTGGAATAAAGTGGCCCCAAGAAAACACCTGTAGCTAAAGCTCTACTAAAAGCATTTAAAAATTTTCTGCGGTTAGCAAGATCAGATTCCATCTCATCCTTAGTAGGTTCACCTTGCTTAAGAATCCTTCTAAGCCCACAACTATGACCATCATAAGCTGCTTTTTCTACTGCAGCACCAACTCCACCCATCAATAAACCAGTATTAAAAGCCGTTCTTTGTTTTTGAGAACTTACTAGTTGCCCCACAGCTCTTCGCTCCTCTGTGGTTAATGGCAAATTTTGCTCAGCCTGAGGGCGCAATCCCTTAACATCAGATTCTGCTTCTTGAGAATACGAACTCTTTAAAGGGCCAAAAGAAGTATCACTAAAAGCAGGCTTAGCAACTGCTGCTGCTGTACCGAGTGTCAAAAAGCCACCTAATTGTGATAAAAATTCTCTTCTTTCTGAATTAATCTCCATATTATCAAAATAATATCACCGGTCGCAATAATTTGTCAATACTGAGATAAAAAGAAATTTATGGGAATAATGTTCTTAGGGGCTATCCACTAGGATG
>CAZKFA010000022.1:14305-32123 GCA_964551925.1 uncultured Gammaproteobacteria bacterium | reverse complement strand
TTTTAGTATTTTTTCTATACTAATGTCACCCATTTGATAAGCTAGTTTGGCTTGGCTGCGGTTGTATTCAGTAGTACTTGAGATCAAGTTGAGCTCTGCTTCGCTGAGTTCTTTTTCTTTCTCGACAAGATTTGCAAAAATCTCTATACCATTTTCATAGCGCAATTTAGCGAGTCTAAGTGCTTCTTCAGAAGCTTGAAATCCTTTGTAGGCTGCTTCAACTAAAGATTTAGATTTTTCGTAGTCAAGAAAAGCTAGGCGTAATGATTTTTCTATATTTTGTAATTTTTGTTGGTACTCTAGCTCAGCTTTTCTGACTTTGGTGCGAGCTTCCATCAATCCTGCTAAGGCATTACCTCCTAATCCTTGACCAATGTCATAGTTGATATCAAAGCCAAGAGTTGTTATGCCAAACAAATCATTATAAGCACCACCAGTGCCATTGAAGGCAGTGTAGATATCCATTTTAGGCAAGAAATCTCCTATCTTGGCTAAACCTTCTTTTTGAGCACCAGATTTAAGTTTGATCGCACTAAGTATTTCTGGATTAGTCTTGAAAGCTCTTTCAATAAAGCTTTCCATGGTTAGAGTCTCATCTATGAGAGCGAGTTTTTTGATTCCTGTATTTTCGCTAATGATAAATGGAGTGAGTAGAGGTCTGTTTAATAGAGCTGCTAGATTAATCTGCGATACTCTAAAATTCAATTCTTGTTCTATTAGTAATTTTTGTGCTTTTGCTAATCTTGATTCTGCTTGCAATGTATCATATTTAGTCCCATTGCCCGCATTGAAGAACTTCAATGCCACATCATAATTGGCTTGTGCTGATTCCAGTGATTTGAGTGCGCTGTTGATAGCAGCGTTACGCTCTAATATATCAAAATAATTTGTTAAACCATCTAATAGGGTTTTGTTGTATTGGGCGCTCTCTTTTAGCTCCGTTGATTGTTTGTAATACTTCTCTGCCCAAGCAAGGAAGCTGGTGGTTCCACCATTGAAGGCGCGATAACTAACTCTGAGACCAGCTGATACTATGGTCTCATCAATAGTTGTATCAAATTTACTGTTAAGGTAGAAAGTACCTTCACGATGTTGTGAGCTAGTCGTCATTGCCACGTCCGGTAGGGCATCAGATAGTTTATTTAATAGGCGCCATTTGGCAATCGTAGAATCAGCTCGAGCAATATTGAGATTGAGATTGTTTTCTATGCTTTCAGCCAGCAAAGTTGCTAAGTCAATTGCTATAGGCTCAGACATAGAAGCTTCTAGCTTGATTGGATTATAATTACTGTTTGCATGCTTCTCGTAGAATAAATTTTGGATTTTGATTTGATTATTTTTGATAGCTTCTAATCCATAGTTGATTGGGGTATCAAGAGTGATTATGTTATCCGTTGCGAGTACTTGAACTTGCAGATAAAATAAAGAAATAAGAATAGTGAGCTTTAATTTCATTGAAAAATTAGAATGCTAGAATTATTATAATGCGCTTCTTTCAAAGCAAAGCCCTAATCATATTTTTTTCTTTTTTGAGTCTTAGCTCTTGTTCGAAACAAGTTGCTCAACAAAATAACATCAGACCTGTTTTTGTGAAAATGGAAGCAGCTCAGTATCAAGCGGTTACTGAAGACTTTGAGACTGTTGGCGAATTGAAAGCTGATAAAGAAATCTTGGTATCAGCAGAGCGTGCTGGACAAGTTGAAAAGATTTATGTTTCTGAAGGACGTTGGGTCAATGCTGGTGAAACTTTGGTGAAGATTAAGGGTAATGATGTTAAAGCAGACTATGATCTTGCCCAAGCTGATTATGAGCGTATGAAAGCCTTATATGATCAAGGTGCTATCTCTGCTCAGAACTTAATGCAGTATCAAAATAAATTAAATGTCACAGAATCGCAGGTTGATAACTTATTGATCTCTGCTGTTACTGAAGGTTTGATAGGTGAGATCTATGTTGATCCAGGTGATTATGTGCGGCTTGGTGACCGAATTATGGATCTAGTGAAAGTTTACCCTTTGCGTATTAGTTACTCTATTCCAGAGAAATTACTAGCCTATGTCAAACTTGGTCAAGCAGTAGAATTTACTAGCGATATAGATGTTAGTAAAGCATTTCAAGCAACAGTGAACTTTGTTGCACCGCGTGTCGATCCTGATACACGTACTATTTTGGTTAGAGCTCAAGTCAGTGGCGTTATACCAAGTCTTAAAGCCAATCAATTCGTGCGCATTAAGCAAACAATTAAGCATATCGATCAAGCGTTGATGGTAAGAGAAGAGTCTTTGTATTTAGAACAAGGACAAGAGTATCTTTATCTTGCAGACCGTGGTGCTGATGATAAAACTTATATTGCTCGCAAAGTAGCTGTGCAAACGGGTTTGAGGCAAGAAGGTAGAGTTCAAGTTCTAGAAGGACTCAAGGAAGGCGAGAATGTCATCTATGCAGGCTTGCATAGTATTTATCCGGGAGCCACTTTAACTTTAGTCGATGAAAATTAATTCTTTACCGCAACTCTGTATACAAAGACCAGTGCTGACCATCGTCATGTCTTTGGTTGTTGTATTTGCTGGTCTGATTGCTTTTACCAAATTGCCTGTTAGAGAATATCCAGATATTGATCCTCCCGTGGTTACTATTACAACGGTTTATAGAGGGGCAGATTCTTCTGTCATAGAGTCTGAGATAACGGATTTGCTTGAATCAGAGATCTCTGGTATCGAAGGTATACGTAGTATGGTCTCTAGCTCAAGAGACCAAGTCAGTACTATTGTTATTGAGTTTAAGCTAGATCGTGATATTAATATTGCTGCTCAAGATGTCAGAGATAAGATCTCTAGAATTAGAGCGAAGCTGCCAGATACTGCTGAGGAGCCAGTTATAGCGAAGGCTGATTCTGATGCTCAACCAATTATGTGGATTACGGTTAAATCTGATAAGCGTTCTTTGATTGATTTGAGTGAATATGTTGATAGGGAGATTAAAGATTATTTTCAGAATGTTGATGGAGTTAGTAAGGTAATTTTTGGTGGCGAAAGGCGCAAAGCAATTCAAGTCTTAATTGATCCCAAGAAGCTTGCCTATTATGGTTTGAGTGTCATAGAAGTTGAGCAAGTTTTGAAAGCTAATAATATAGAGTTGCCAGCAGGCTCTATACTTTCTCAAAGTAAGCAATTAAGTGTTAATTTTAAAGGCAAGCTTAAAACAATTGTTGATTATGAAGATATAATTCTCAAGCGTTCACGCTATGGCTTTGTGCGAGTGAAAGATATAGCTCAAGTTCTTGAAGCCGCTGAAAATGATCAGAGCTTCGTAAGATTCAATGGTCAGCAGGGTTTTGGGCTTGGTATAGTAAGACAATCTAAGTCTAACGCGGTAAAGATCTCTGATGACATTAGGGACTTAGTCAAAAATTTACAAGGTAAAATTCCAGCTGATATTAAGCTCAATGTTGCTTTTGATTCAGCTAGTTTTATTAGGTTAAGTTTAGAGGAATTATATTCTACTATTGCCACAGCAACTGTTTTGGTGTTGCTTGTGATTTATGTATTCTTGCGTAATGTAAGATCTACTTTGATCCCAGCTGTAGCTATTCCTATTAGTTTAGTAGGGGTGATGTTTGGTTTACAGCTTTGTGGCTTCACGATTAATTTAATGACCCTATTAGGTCTGATAATTTCTATTGGTATAGTAGTTGATGATTCTATTATCGTATTAGAGAATATTTATCGTTATATAGAAGAAGGTATGGAGCCAAAAGCTGCTGCCCAAAAGGGTACTGAGGAGATTACATTAGCTGTTATTGCTACTACTTTGGTTTTGATTTCAATCTTCTTGCCGATTGCTTTTATGTCTGGTATTACTGGGCGATTACTTTCAGAATTTGCCTTCTCGCTTTGCTTCTCGACATTAATATCTGCTTTTGTGGCTCTGACCATGGCACCTATGATGTGCTCAAGAATTCTTAAATATGTAGAGAAGAAAGAAACAAATTGGTTGGATAAATTGCTGAGTAAATTAGAAAGCAGTTACGCATCGTGCCTTAGCGCTGTAATTCAATATCGTAAACGAGTCGTATTTTGGTCCCTCTTAGTTTCTATTGTTGGAATGATTTTGTGTTTTATGATATTGCCAAGAGATTTCATTCCAGATGAGGATAGAGGGAATTTCTTTGTTATTTTTAAGACTCAAAGAGGAAGTAATTTGGATGTTATTGATAAACAAATTCGTCGAGTGGAGAATTTGCTGGCTAATATTCCTGAAACCCTTACTACTATTGCTGTTGCAGCTTTTGGGCGTGACGCACCAGGCAAGGTAACAGAAGGTGTTATTATTGCTAGGCTTAAAGATTGGAAGGAAAGGAAGCGTAATGTTTTTGGTATAGTCGGACCTCTCTATCCTCAATTAGCTCAGATGCCAGAAGCTTTTAGCTTACCAATAATACCTAAATCAGGTCCTGATAGTGGTTTTGGGGCACAGCCAATACAATTAGTCCTTAAAAGTAATAATTTAGACTTCTTGGTTAAGGCTTCGGCTGCGATTGTTGCTCAATCTTCTCAGCTTAAGACAATAATGTTTGCTCGCTCTAATCTAACACTTGATAAGCCTGAGCTTTCGGTACAAGTCAATAGGGATAAAGCATTGGCGCTCGGGGTGTCGCCATTCGAGATTTCACATTCTTTGGAGATATTGTTTGCTGGTATTGATGTCAGCGAGTTTAATGATGATGGAGAGAACTACAAGGTTCGTATGCAAGTCCCATTGGTTGAAAGGGATAATATTAATAAGCTTGGAGAGTTTGCTTTAAGAAGTAATACTGGCAGGCTTGTTCAATTAAGTAATCTGATCCAGGTTGATAAAAGTATCGGTGTTGAGGAGATTAGTCATCATAACCGCAAGAAATCTGTTGCCATCGAAGCTTCACCTGCTGGCAAAGCCACTGCTGTTAAGGGTTTGAGTGACCTTGAGCAGTTGAGCCGAAAAATAATCTCATCTATGGATAATGTACCAAATGATTTTGAGATAGACTACCTTGGGACTTCTAAGGAGACCAAGGATTCAAATACAGCTTTATATTTTGGTTTCGTTGTTGCTTTGATCTTTGCGTATTTATTCTTAGCAGGTCAATTTGAGAGCTTCTCTTCACCTTTGGTTATAATGCTTACCGTACCGCTTGCTTTATTTGGTGCTTTATTTGGGTTGCTTATTTTTCAAGTATTCCCTTTTGTAACTCAATTATTGATTGGCTTAGGGTTGCCACCCTGGATCCAGTATATAATTCCACAATTCAAAAATATTAGTCTCAATATTTATTCACAGATAGGTATGATTATGCTTATTGGACTTGCAACCAAAAATGGAATCTTGTTAGTTGAGTTTATGAATAAGTTAATAGAACAGGGGCGGGATTTGCAAGACGCCGTGATTACTGCTGCTAAGTTGCGACTCAGACCGGTTCTGATGACTAGCCTTTCCACTATCTTAGGAGTATTGCCCATTGCTATGGCATTAGGAGTTGGTACTGAATCTCGCCAGAGCTTAGGTGTTGCCATAGTATTTGGCATGGCCGTTGCTACTGTGCTGACTTTATTTGTGATACCTTGTGTTTATTTGAGCTTACATCAGCGTCCTTCCCGTAGCGCCGCTTGATGAGATCATCACAGGATTCGTTTGGATAACCAAATAAGTTCATGCATTGAAAATACCAGATTATTGGAAATGAAAGAATTAGAAAAGGTACTATGTTTTCAATGGAAAATATTTCATTAATTTTCATTCTTTGATAAGCTCCTGTCTAGATTGTACATGATATTTACAGACCGATTGAAAGATAATTGACCAACATAAAAGAAAGTTATTGCCAGCAATATGGATCTTATAACAAAATCATCTCTTATTGTATTAGCCCCATGTAAAATATAATCTAAAGATATAGCACATAGTGGCGTGCAGAGGGCTATCCCTGTTAATTTGTAGATCTCGGCTCTGGCTTTTTCTTGATTGATATATGTAGCCATGTTTGGCATTATATCTATTTGTATGATTTTTTAGGATGGTCAAACGGTAACTAACTCTCTGTAAACTTTTTCTGCAAGCCATTCAAAGCTTCTTCTGGATTGGTTTCCATGCGTAGTACTTTGTTGTAGGCATTTCTGATTTCACGCTTGTAGCGAGCACTAAATTTAACTTGCGGGAAGTAAACAGCATTAGCACTGTTCGCTAAGTCTATAAAAGTTTTTATATATGGATTAGAGTGTTGAGCAAAAAAACTTTGACTATGATTAACTAATGGCGTGAATTTTTTTTGAGTCAGTGCTAAATATTCTAAATTTTCTTGTGTGAGTAGCCAGGTGATAAACTTAGCAGCTTGCTCTGGATGCTTGGCTCCATGCGGGATGGCGATGGCATCAACACTGACTTGAGTTGCATTCTCAATTAAGCCAGGGAAAGGTCTAACTACGATGTCTAAATGAGGCGCATAAATTTCAGCAAGATTTTTTTCCCAGACTCCGTTGTTTTCTAATGCAATCTTGCCAGCATAGAATGGATTGTCAGGACTCTGGTAAGCTTGATAGCCTTCAGTGAATAAGCTCATTTGTTGCGGCGGGATTTTGCGTGCGAAATTTTCTTGCACCCAAGTCCAAGCTTGAATATTACGAGGATCATTTGCCGTTATATGCCAAACACCATCAGTATCTTTAGTCCCCCAGTGTCCGCCAAACACAATAGGGATGAACTGTCCAGCCCAGGGTGGCCAGCTCGGCAACCAACCTAGGCTGGTCGTGGAATCGCCTGAATTCATCTCATCAAATATCCTTACAATATCATCAAGAGTTTGTGGCACAGTTAAAGAATGATCCGTTAATAATTTCTGATTGATATGTAGTGCTTCAGCATTAGGCATCATTGGCATCGCGAATTGTTTGCCATGTATATTGAGCATATCAAGATAGACTGGAGTAAATTTATTTTTCTCGATATTTAATAAGGGATCAAGTTCTGTGATTGCATTACGTAGCGCGAAGTCACTAACCATATCGCCATCTAGGTGTACTAGATCGGGAGCTACTCTACCAGCAACAGCAGTGAGGATTTTTTTGCGAGGCATGGAGATAGTAAGTAGCTTGACTTTGAAACCATGGTTTTGTGAATTAAATTTGGCGATGAGTTTTTCTAGAGGTTCTTTTTCTGTGCCAGACCAATATTGCCAGAACTCTAGCTCATTAGTTTTGGTGCTTAAGTAGTTTTTTTTGTGGAGTTCCCAAGCAATGAGCGATAGGATTAATCCAAGACTAGTAATAATGGCAAGTGCTGTTGATAAAGGCTTTTTCATGTATGACTCTGCCGCGCTATCCATTATGACACGCATATCATTTCTTAAATAAGCTTTGAAAATGAATGATTGACATATTGTTTGTCAGTAATTAGGATATTATTGTTGAGCTTGCTCGAAAATGCCTCAGAGCAAGGAGGAGTGAGCATAACGCAGCTATGAGGCATTTGGGAGCAAGTTGATATGTCAAGAAGAGTAGTTATAACTGGTATAGGTCCTGTAACCCCTGTAGGTATTGGACTTGAAGCTTTTTGGGAGTCCATGAAAACTGCTAAAAGCGGTATAGATTATCTTGAGAACCCTGATGAGTATGAAAATGTCAAATCACCAGTACGTATCGGTGGTCAGGTCAAAGGTTTCAACGTTGCTAATTATTTCTCTGATCCGCGTCAAATTCGCAGTTTAGAAAAAGACATGGACAAGGTAAGTCAGTTTGCAGTGATCGCTTCTAAGTACGCTGTTGAAGATGCCAAAATTGATTTCGATAAATTAACTGATTGGGGTACTGATAGAACTAAGGTTGCAACCTTCATAGGGACTGGGATTGGTGGAATCAAAACAACTTGTGATGATATGCTCACTCTAACTACACGTGGTCTTAAGGCTTTGGGTTTGCGTTCTATTATACGTTTGATGCCAAATGCCGCTTCTGGACACGTTGGCATTATGTTTGGTTTACAAGGACGCGCTAAGTCTGATGCCACTGCTTGTGCTTCTGGTTTGGATAGTATATTTGATGCTTTTTGGTATATCAAAAATGGTCTAGCTGATGTTATGATAGCTGGCGGTTCTGAGGCTTGTCTCAACTCACTTGCGATTTCATCTTTCTACAATATGACGGCTTTGTCGCGTAGGCAAGGTGAGCCAAGTACTATAAGTTGTCCTTTTGACAAGCGTAGAGATGGTTTTGTGATGGCTGAAGGTGCAACGGTATTTGTGATTGAAGAATATGAAGTTGCTAAGAAACGCGGTGCCAAAGTTTATGCTGAGATAGTTGGCGTTGGTGCTAGTTGTGACGCTTATCACATCACGGCTCCATCAGAAGATGGTAGTGGTGGAGCGCGTGCTATTACTATGGCTCTAGAAACGGCTGGGCTTGCTAATGATAGAGAAGCTATTGATTATATCCATGCTCATGGTACTAGTACACCGTTGAATGATGCGCGTGAAACTCTTGCTATCAAAAAAGTTTTTGGTGAGCATGCTTATAAACTGTGTGTCTCTAGTACTAAGTCTATGACAGGTCATATGATTGGAGCTGCTGGTCCTACTGGAGTGGCAGCAGCAGCTATGGCATGTCTTGAGGGTATAGTGCCTCCTACTATTAATTACCAAGAGCCTGATCCAGATTGTGATTTAGATTATGTACCAAATCAAGCTCGTAAGCGTGAAGTCAATTACGCTCTAGTACAGGCTTTGGGCTTTGGTGGGCATAATACGGTTGTTGCACTCAAGAAAGTTTAGTTGTAATTATATAGTCTCCCTCTAAAAAGTTGTTAGTTGAAACTTGGTCAGATCAGAAGGCTTATCGCATCGCCGCTCACACAGGTACAAAAGCCTAGAGTTTGAGTTGGAATACTGCTCGCCAAGTGCTATAGAAGATATTTGCCTGATACCTTTTGGCAAGTAAAATGCTTTTAATGGGGGCAAATATCTTCACCGCAGTTGCGCTTCGATAAGCCTTCTGATCTGACCTTTACAGCAATTATGATCTTACTATACAGCGTATAGTAAGCTTCACTTTGTTTGCAACGCAAACTTAATTAATAACTCTGGATCATTTGGAATATTTTGAGACTTTGCTGAGTTTAAGATGCGATTGATTTCAATAGCATCGAATCCAAGGCTTGTTAGAACTCCTTCTATATCTGGAGCACATTCATAGCCATTGTTTGCTGTGATTGTCGAAATCGTAATTTTTTTGAGCTTAGTCTTGAGATCAAGAATAATTTTGGCAGCACCCTTGGCACCCACTCCTGGAGCGGATGCTATAAGTTTAGTTTGATCTTGAAGAATAGCTGTCATTAGCTCATCAACGGCAAAAGTATTAAGAATACTCAGAGCTGCTTTGGGTCCAATGCCACTTACTGAAACTAATAATTCGAACATTTCTTTTTCGATTTTATGATTGAATCCGATCAATCTAATACCGGAGTCGTTAGCGATGATAGTGGTATGCATTGTTATTGCTTCACCGTTTTTGATTTGATTGAGAGTCTTAAGAGTCGTTTCAATAGAATAACCAATACCATTGAGTTCTACGATTACCTTATTGTTGTTTATGATTTTTTCTGTAACAGTGCCTCTGAGATATGCGTACATAATCTACATTATATAACAAAAAAAAGAGCCTTTAGGGAGGCTCTTTTTGCGGGGAGGGTTGTCAGTACGAACCCTTTATTACCTTGGTTGGGAGACCGAAGTAAAATTATCTTTGTAATAGCTGCAATGCAATTTGAGGTTGCGAATTAGCTTGAGCTAACATTGTTGCTGCTGTTTGTTGTAAGATCTGGTTCTTGATTAGAACACTACTCTCTGAAGCAATGTCCACATCTTGGATACGAGATCTAGATGCTAACGCACTCTCTCTAGCTGT
Source organism: uncultured Gammaproteobacteria bacterium (assembly GCA_964551925.1). GTDB lineage: Bacteria > Cyanobacteriota > Vampirovibrionia > LMEP-6097 > LMEP-6097 > CAZKFA01. The sequence continues at coordinate 22,197 of CAZKFA010000022.1, read as the reverse complement.
ATCAAGATACTCTATCTTTGATTCAAGTGAATTCTGAACAGCTCCTAGATAGGATCTCATTCTAGAAGTGTTGTTAATCATTGTATCTATATCAGCTACAGTTGCAACGACGTTTGTAGAGTGTGTAGCGAAGTTATATGAACTTACAGTTGCACCACTAATGTGTAATCTATCAAGGGCAAATAAAGCAGTCGCTCCTTCTACTAGATGTCCGAAGTCATTTGCTGATCCACCGGTTGCACCAGCAATCTCGGTGATATCAATATTGATACCAGTGTTTGCTGCGGCACCATCTGCTAAAGAGATAGTAGTTAGCTCGCCATCAGAAGAACCTGTTTGTAGGTCAATATTACCGGCACTGCCATCAAGTAAGCCAATATCATTGAATTTTGTTGCTTGGGCAATGTCATCGATAATTTTGACACGTTCATTAATTTCTCTCTGTAGAGCATCTTTTTCTTCTGGACCATTGGTTCCATTGACACCTTGGATAACCAGTTCTCTAATTCTCTGTAAGTTTTCTTGGACAATACTTAAACCACCCTCTGCGGTTTGGATTAGAGATATACCATCCGCGGAGTTTTGTTTAGCCTTATCAAGACCGCGGATTTGAGTTGTCAATTTGTTACTGATACTTAAACCTGCTGCATCGTCAGCCGCTCTATTGATTCTAAAACCTGTTGAGAGGTGCTCAATGTTTCTTTGTAAGTTTTGAGTGTTAACTCTTAATGCTCTCTGAGCAAAAATACTTTGTGTGTTAGTGTTTACTACAAGTCCCATGATTTTCTCCTTCACAAGAGTCTGTCAATTACTTTGTTTGACATGAACTCTGTTCGATTATATGTATCGGACTATTAGCGAAGCTTCCTTCTGGCCTAGAAGTATGAACTTATGATTTTTACTAGGTTGTATGGCGGATATGCTATTATTAATAAATTGAGTTAATAATTTATGAATCCATTTATAGAAAGAGTTGTAGCCCGTGAAATCCTTGATAGTAGAGGTAATCCTACTGTTGAAGTAGATGTTGAATTGACTGATGGTAGCTTTGGTAGGGCTGCTGTTCCTAGTGGTGCTAGTACTGGTGCCTTTGAAGCTTGTGAGTTGCGCGACGAAGATAAATCTCGTTATTTGGGCAAAGGTGTATTGAACGCTGTTAATAATGTCAATGAAATTATTGCTGATAATGTAATTGGATTAGACGCTAGGCAACAAGCAGAGATTGATAATCTACTTATTAGTCTTGATGGTACTGATACTAAGTCTAAATTAGGTGCTAACGCTATATTAGGAGTTAGTTTGGCGACAGCAGTTGCCGCTGCCAACTACGCAACGCTACCTTTATATGCCTTTCTCGGCGGACCTAATGCTAGAACACTACCAGTGCCGATGATGAATATTCTTAATGGCGGCAAGCATGCGCTCGATTCAGTAGATCTACAAGAGTTCATGGTGATGCCTGTTGGTGCTAGAAGCTTCTCTGAAGGTCTACGTATGGGTACTGAAATTTATCACGCTCTCAAATCTGTACTTAAAGGATCAGGGTTCTCTACTAGTGTTGGTGATGAAGGTGGTTTCGCTCCTAGTCTTAAAGCTAATGAAGAGGCTATTGAGGTGATTCTCAAGGCTGTTGCTAAAACTGGTTTGAAGGCTGGTTCTGATGTGATGCTTGCGATCGACGCTGCCAGCACGGAACTATTCGATGCCAAGACTGGTACTTATAACCTAGAAAAAGAAGGACGCAAATTAACAGGCGAACAAATGATCGATTTCTATGATAATTGGGTTAGACAATATCCAATCATTTCTATAGAAGATGGTTTTGCTGAAGATGATTGGGCTACTTGGCAACAAGCTACTCAGAGACTGGGTTCTAAGGTGCAGTTAGTTGGTGATGATTTATTTGTTACTAACACTTCTAGATTAGCTCGTGGTATCAAAGAGAATACAGCTAATAGTATTCTTATTAAAGTAAACCAAATTGGTACTTTGACTGAAACACTCAATGCTATTGAGTTAGCCAAGAAATCTAAATATACGGCGGTGATCTCACATCGTTCTGGTGAGACTGAAGACGCCTTCATTGCAGATCTTGCTGTTGCAACTAACGCTGGTCAGATCAAAACCGGTGCTCCATGCCGCTCTGATAGAGTTGCCAAGTACAATCAACTATTACGCATAGAAGAGATGCTCGGATCTCAAGCGCAGTATCCTGGTATGGCGGCGTTCTATAATTTGCGTAATGATTGGAATTTTAACACAGCAGCTGTATAATCAGCCTCGGTGTCGATGCCTATTGGTTGAGAGTTAGTCTTTAACATGGTTATTTTGTAGCCATTAGCTAGTGCTCTTAATTGTTCGAGTTTCTCTATCTTCTCGAGATCTATTTGTGGTAATTTGCTGAGAGTCAGGAGAACCTCTCGGCGGTAGGCGTATAAGCCAATGTGTTTTTTATAAGAATCAGTTTCAGAAGTCCCATCTGCATCACGGTGATAAGGAATAGCTGCCCGCGAGAAGTATAAAGCCTCACCATTAATATTAGTAACAACTTTGACGTTGTTAGGATTATTAATTTCATCAGGATCAGTTATCTCATGATATAAAGAAACTATCTGCGTCAAAGGATTATGAATAAAGGGTTCTACGGTTCTATCTATGTCGTCTGGATTGATGAATGGTTCATCAGCTTGGATGTTAATAATGATTTGCCAATCTTTATGAATTCGTGTTAGCTCAGCGATACGATCAGTACCAGATTGGTGTTCAGCGCTGGTCATATAAACTTCTGCGCCGAAGTCTTTGGCGACTTGATAAATCCGCTCATCATCGGTTGCAATAACAACTCGATCAAGCCTAGTTGCCTTGCGTGCTTGGTCGTAGGTTCTTTCTAGAATTGTCTTGCCTTCTAGAATTAATAATAATTTGTTGGCTAACCTAGTGCTAGCATAGCGTGCTGGAATGACTCCTACTATCTTCATTAGTCTTTTATTGTAGCAATAGATTCAGTGGGCTTGCGGACTTGATTCCCTTTAGTTGAAGATTGAGCTAATAAATCTTCATATTGTCCCTGGTCGATTCTCCCTTGCTTTAATAAAGTTCGTAGATGTTCTTGAACTGGATCAGCTTTAAGACTTATCTCAGGAGCTTTACTTGGAAGTCCAACTGCTTTGTGCCCATTATTGTGATTGCTTGGTGTCGTACTCACATTCATAGCTGGCTCTATGATTGGTTGTTTAATGATGCTTAAATAATTCTCTCCATGAGCGAGGAATCCAAAAACATTTGCCCAGAATTTTCTGTTAGTAATTTTACTAGGATTAGTCATGCCATTTTGGCAGTTGCTTAGTAAGCTTCTAAGGCTGCCATTGCGTGTTGTTGGAGTTATTTGAGATATTCTTTTTTGTTCATCCTTTGTTAAATCATTGAATCCAAATTGCATTGATAGAGTGCCAGTCTTGATAGCAACTTCTCTGAATAGAGCTTTTAAAGAGAGTCCTGCTTCATAAAGATTAGACCAGTGTAACCTTGGTAATCTCTTGAAGAAAGCACTATTAAGCAAGAATGTATGATCTTCTTTTGCTAAACCCTGTGCCATGTTTAATGGTATTTGAGAATCATGTTGTCCAAATTTCAAAACATTAGCCGAGCTTGTTTCTTGTGGATTAACATATACTTGAAATAAATAATGAGAAGGCCTGTGATCCTTGATTGAATTACGAACAGCGCTAAGATCCCAATGTGCGGCATTTGTTGCGCTGGATTCTTCTAGTAAATCATTAGTTTTATTAGCTTCTTGTGATATGAGAATGTTTATGTTTGTGTATTTGTGAGCTGTTTGAGGATGTCTATGAAGATCAAGTCTATTAAGCTTAGCATCGAGATGCTCAAAATCTGGATAACTTATTGTGTTAATTTCTACGTTTGGATCAAAAAGGCTTCTTTGTTCTTTAATTATGGTTGTAAGCCATTCCATAAACTCAGCATGATTAGCAGAGTCTGTGTGAACTTGGTCTTGGACAAGGATATTAATTCTGGGTATAATGCTAGCCATTTCTTGATTTAGATAATAGCACGGCTTGGCGACTGTAGGACTTCCTAAAAAATGGATTATTGTCAGCGTTTTTAAGCCTATAGTACTACTATAAGGTTAGAACCTAGAATGCTCTAGCACTTTCTCAGCTCCAAAAAACTCATCGGCTGGAATCTTCTCTATTAGCGTAAATAATAATTTACGCAAGTTCTCGATATTAGCCCCAAAAACCTTCAGCACTTCAGAATGGCTGACAGGCTCAGTACCAGTAGCTACGCCTGAATCGTAGTCAGTGATTAGTGAGATATTAACGCAAGCCATGCCCGCTTCGCGCACTAAGTGAGCTTCTGGATACTGAGTCATATTGATAACTTCCCAGCCCATTTTGTGGAACCACTCGGACTCCGCTCTGGAAGAGAATCTTGGACCATTGATAACTACGACTGTACCTTTCTCGTGTACTGGTATGCCATGCTGTCTCGCTGAAGCGATTGCAAGTTCTCGTAGTTCTTCTGTGTAAGGCTTAGCTGGACTGACGTGTGTGGCTATCGGTCCCTCAAAAAAAGTATCTTTGCGACTATGAGTTCTATCTACCCACTGATCCGCTATAACGAAGTCACCAGGCTTAACATGAGCTTGTAATGAACCAGCAGCACAAGGACAAATCACTGACGAGCAGCCAAGCTCTTTGAAGGCCCAAACATTAGCGCGATAGTTAATCATATGTGGTGGAATACTATGTCTGCGATCGTGCCTCGGCAGGAAGGCTATGGTCTTACCTGCGTGCTGTCCCATAAAAATATTGTCAGAAGGCGCGCCATAAGGTGTCTCCACTGTTACTTCTTTGACGTTATCCAGAAATGAGTACAACCCACTGCCGCCAAAAATACCTATATCTGCTTGCTTTCTACGTGACATGTAGGGGATTATAGCAGGATTAAGCTTCTGTCGTCTTTGGGGCTGGGGTGAATATGGCTTTGAACCATTGTTTAATAGATTTTAAATGTGCTTTGAGATCTGCTGGTTGATTGGTATTTTCAGGATGATGTTCGCCAATAATTTCAACAGAATCACCTTGTTTGCTTATCGAACTAAAAGGAAATTTCAGGTTGCTCAATCCATCTTTAACAAGAATGTAGGGGGATTTGAGAGCTTGAGCGACAACTGATTGCCAGTTAGATAACTTTGTTAAGGATCTAGATATATTAGAATTTTCGTCAAAATTAGCAAAACTAACTTCTCTATCTGTTGAAGAATGTATGATTTTTGCAACCTGTCTAAAGATTTCTTGAAGTTCAGAATTTAGCTGATTGAAAGGATATCCATCACGTTCTGTTTTCAGTTCTATTGATTCTACGTCATTATGACGCGATAGAGATATTTGAATAGACAGTGCTTCTTGAGAATCTTTAACAGCTTTAATCGTTCCGAGCTTGTTGTCTTGTTGACTTGGAGTAAAAGTTAAGTTGTGTCCTAGAATTTCTGCGCGATTAATAACTTGCTGAGCTATCTTGGTCTTGTAATCTTGTACAGAGTCGTCTATGGAACGACTAGAACTGGCCGAAGTATCTATTCTTCTTGTTCCATAAAGGGCATAATGTCCATTATATTCAGTTCTAAGCATGTCTTACTTAAAATAATACCCCAAATATTGACCCTTGTCAAGAGGGGATTATGGATTGATAAATGTATCTGTGACATCAGTCTTACTATCATGAAGTCTGATTGGGACACTAGCTGCTGTTATTACCTGTTTTAGTTGTGGTAAAGTTTTTCTTTTTGGATCAGTATTTATTCCATCCATTTTACTTTGTACGTTACTGGCAGACCCTTCTCCTAATGTAATTATTGGCTCTGCTGTAGTTAGACTACCTTTGAGTTGGACATTATTAGCAATATCAACTAAGGCTTGGATTTGATCAGGATTTTTATCCGCAAGTGCATGTGCAGAAGCTTTATGTTCAAATAAATATAGTTTACCATCTGGACCAATAGTTACTGCATCAATTTCTCGACTCACTAAATTACCACTAGAATCTGTAACTAATAAAGAACTCGCTCCCTCTATCTGACGTCCGTTAAGTTCTACTTCTAGCATCCCTTGATCATTTACTTTTACAAAAGCAGAATTACCATTAGAATCTTGATGAGCAGGGTCTTTTACTTTAGCAGGAGGTTTCCCTTGCCACAATTGTCCACCTTCATCAATAAAAATTCTGTCATTAATTCTACGTATTTCTTGTCTAAGACCGTTAATAGTCTCAGTACTTTTTGGAACTGTCGTTAAATCAATAGCTCTACCATTGACAATAATTGAATGTGGTTGCAAGCTTCTATTCGATACTGATAAGATGCGATGCCCATTGTTGATAAGTCCAACATCTGCATCAGCTTCATTAAAAGCTCCATCTCGAGCAAGACGTGCTTCTCTTTGTTGCTGAGAATTTGGCTTGGATGTGTAATAATTATCAACTGCTTTGCTGGTATCACTAAAAAGACGTTCTACTCCTTCTGCGCCATGCTTGCCTATTGTTCTTGATTTTTCTACAAATTTATCTATTTCTACTTGTTCATCTGTATTTTTAGTTTTATTTCTATTTTTGGCAAGGGTGTGAACATCTTCTGTAAGTTCTCTCATCTTAGTTAGTTTTGCTAAATTGCTAAAATCTTTACTAGTATTAAAGTTAATTATATCTTTGGCAATATCAACTTTGTTTTGTTTCTCTGCAATTCGAGTTTCTAGATTTTTGGCATCAACCTTACTGAATGTAACATCTTCATTATGCTTGGCTATATTAACAATATGATCAATTGCTACAGGTAAGTCAGTAGCATTAAAAGACGGTAAAGTAGTTATTAGTTCTGCTTGATATTTAGAAATGAAATTATCAATGTTACGAATAACTATTGTACGTTGTGTATTTTTCAAATTTCGAACAGTAGCTTCTATAGATTTTGTTGCAGCAGCTAAAGTTTCATCAACAGTTGTTGAGCCCTCACGTTTTTGTCCAACCAATCTTAGAGCTGTGTCTTGAACGTCTTTGCCTGCTGTTAAAAAATCTAATATCCGAGCTCTGACTTCAGGTTTGGTACTTGTATCTAGTGCAAGGTCAGCCAATGCCCTAGCTTGAGGATCATCAACCGCTCCTTTTAGTACAGCTTTTTGCTCATCAGTAAGTCTTGAACCTTCATCATTAATTTTTTTTTAGGTGCTCAAGTCTTGCATTGATTTCAGTTAAATTGATACCTGATTCCGGATAGCTATTTTCTATATCATGCACAATGGACTCCATGCCTTCAGGGTCTCTTAAAAGAGCTTCTTTATCATTTAAAAGAATTTCTACTTGATTTATGTCAATAGTATCTGCTAATAATAAATCATAGGCTTGATCTTTTATTGAAGCCGTCGCATTCGCCGCCACCTGCGTCAAAGGTTCTGTGGGATTGAGTCTCTGAGCTGCATCATAATCTCTGTTGTAATTAACTAGATCAACATCGGTGATCAAAGGTAAATCAGTACGAGAGCCATCAGCAGCAATCAAGCCTGCTTCCCTAACTTCTGCTAAAGCATCAGTGATAGCTTTTTCTCTGGCTACGGAACTGGCATGAGGAGCATCATAAGCAGCAGCAAGCTTACTAATAGCTGCCTTGTATTGTTTATCTTGCAATGTATTGAGTGGAGTACCAAGAGCTTTAGAAACCTCAAACTCAGCTTGCGACTCAGCTCCAAACTCTTCAACTGATCTTCTAGCTTGATATTCAGTCTGTGACATGCCTCTAGGATCTATCAACTTAGTAACACCAGCGTGGCGCATCTCCTCTAGATAGATTTTGAGTGCAGCAGGATCACCAGCCTTAGCCC
>CAZKFA010000022.1:0-14205 GCA_964551925.1 uncultured Gammaproteobacteria bacterium | reverse complement strand
AGTTTGTGATCTAGTGTTTGTTCCTGTATTATTATCACTGGTTTGAGTGCGAGTAGTAGTATTCAATGCTTCATTTAAAGCTTTCCTTGACTCCTCAACACGTTCTTTAGCAACTTCTACTGCCTCTTTATATCTTCTCTCAAGTTGTTCGGGATTAAAAAAGAATTTCTTACCATCATCTCGAGCTACCACGCCTATACCCGTTGTATCAATACCAGCTGCCTCCAATCTTTTTGGATCACCTCCAGCCTCTGTAACTTTTTTGAATGTTGCTCTGGCTGCTTCTAGCTCGGCTAATTTATCTGTTACGTTTTTAGCAAGGCTTTGTACTGTTGGCTGCTCTGGTGTGTCAGGTATTCTAGCCCCATCTTGTGGTTGATTATCAGCAGTTTGTGATCTACTGTTTGTTCCTGTATTATGATCACTGGTTTGGGTATGGATGGTGGTGTCATTAGCTCCAGGATTAGGTTTTAAGTTGGTCTCGCTCTCAACTTTTGTGGCACGGCTGTCGGCTATTCGGTGACCTGTCATTCGACCTTGAAACGCACTTAAACCTTCATCTACAAGTGATTGGGCGGTGAACTTACCATCATTCACATAGGTCCCAGCTAGACCAACGATCGCACTAGCAGTTTCTTCTACAACATCTGTTGCAACTTTACTTGTAGCAGTTTTCATTCCTTCTCTAGCTGCACCAGCCTTCAGTCCGACTAAACCACTTAAAGTACCAACTGTGGTATTAACTGTTAAGGTCTTTGCTATTTGACCTACAGTCATACCTCTTTCTTCCATGAATTTTTCTTTATCTAAATTTGGGTCAGATTTAAGAGCTGCGTTGTAAGCAATTTCTGCTTGAACTCTTTGTTCTGTTAAATCCACGGCGCTTACCATGGCAGAGGTTCCACCAGCAGCGCCGATGGTTTGAGTAATTGCCCCAAAATCCTTTAATCTTGTAGCCAACTGAGTTCCACTAGATCCGCCCAGTGCTGCCAAAAAAGCTGTTTTGCCATTATTGTAGACATTTTCTCTGGAAACTACTCTTGATGCTGCTTTGGATAACGATTCATCAAAGACACCCACATTAACAGCGGCATCGACAGAGTCTATCACTATTCCAGCACCAATCCCAGCAAGGGTTCCAGTACCTAAGGCTGTCAATGCTGCAAGACTGCCACCACCTGTTACTGGAGCTAAAGAGGCGGCTACGATAGTTATTGCAGCGACTTTAGCTAATTGTACTGAAGTGTCTTTGAGCTTTCTGTCAAACTGTTCTAATTCTTTATTGACACCACTGTAGGCATCAATTAATTTACTGTTAGCTGATTGAAAACCTTCGCTGATAGCTTTATTGCTAGATTGTAGTAAAGAGTTTGCATCTTCATATCTCCCTTGACTAATGAGGTCTTGTACTCGAGACTTGACAGCACCTACAGCTTCTTCAAGCTTCTCAAGACCTTCTTTATTGTTTTTCTCAGCAGCTAGTGTTTTCTCTAAGGCTTCTGTTCGACCACCCCAACTTGAAAGTATCCCTGAATCATTAATATCTTTTTTTGTATCAGTAATTTTGGCTTCTAAACCACCTTCCTTGTCTTTGGCATCTCCTCTAATCAAAATCCCCAATTGATGTTCTAAGCTTTGAAGTCCTTCTAACTTTGGCGCAACAGTTTTTTGGTATTGAGCTTCTTCTTCTTTAGTCCTTGTAAATCCTCTCTTGGAGAGGGTTTCATTGTTCTTGGGGTATTCAAACTCACCTAATACTGCAGATCTTCCTTCTGCTACATTTCTTGCTTCAGCTAGATTGCCAGAGTTAGCAAGCTTAGTAATTTTGTCATGAGCAGTGAATAACCTTTCGGTTTCTTCTTTTAGCCTATCTTGTGATATCTGCAAGAGATTTCTCTGTTCTAATGCTTGTAACTTTTGCTCAGTACTGAGTGCAGGTGCTGGAGGCATAAATGGAAGTGCTTTAGTTGTTCCATTTATTTGGTCGGTGAGTCGATTGATTTGTTTGCTTAATTCTTCTAATCCTAATCTATTGTTATTAATAGCTTCTTGGAGAGCTGCTCTAGTATCTTTAACCACTTCCTCGTCAGTTTTAATGCGTCCATCGGCAGTAACTTGCTTCGGTGCGTCGGGATCAGAACTACGTAACTTGTCTTCATTTAAGCTCTGGATGCTACTATAGCCGCTTAATAAATTAGCAGCTGTATCATAATTGCCAGCAGCCATCTGCTCATCAGCTTCTAGCATTAGTCTCATGTGGTATTGTCTTTCACCAAGTTTACTTGCTCTGAGATTTTCTCCAGTTTCGCGTTGTTGAGCATTTACAGCTCCTGTTAATGTAGCTTCTAGAGGATTTTGTTTTTTAGTTTGTTCGGCAAGTCTATCTAGCTCAGCTTGGATTGATGTCAGGTCTTTTGTATTTTGGTCTAGTATTTTGGTGATATTGTCACGCGAATCAACAATTCTCAAAAAACTATTTCTGATTTTAGGGTCATCAACTAATTGTTGTGCTTCTGCTATTTTCCCTTGACTCTCGAGTCTGCGAGCTTCAGTTAAAACAGCCTGTGTTTGTTGATTGGATCTTAATAAATTTTCTTTTTGATTTTCTGTTTGTTCTGTGGCTCTATTATTGATTGGTACAAAGTTTGGTGATGCTTGTCGAATACGATCAGCTAGAGCTGGATCTATTTCTACGAAATTATTTGCATTCGCTTCTAGCTTCCCTTGGTTGATTTGGATTTGCTCTTCAAGTTTAGTTAGACTTTCATTTAGTTTATTTTGTTGATTAGGATTTGTGTCTCTTGGGTTTGGATCATCTTGATTGGCATTATTACCAAGATTAGTTTCACGCTGAAAAGGATTATCTTTTTGTTCTGACTTAGGTTCTTGCTTGTTTGCATCCTGAGCTTCACGCTCTTGTGCGGCTGCTTCTCTTGCCTGCTGCGCTTCTCGCTGTTGTTGTCGTAAACGTTCAGCCAGATCATCATTAGTCGATGATCCACCAGTTGCTACTGATCCAAATTCGGCTGCCAAATTCACTCCTTGTGAGATCGATGAAATCTCCTAGCCCATTTAGGGGAATGGTGATGACATTATCTTGTATTTTAATTAAAAGTTGGTTAAGATAATCGCGTATTTTTTGTGATAAAATTAAAGATCTCTAATGTAGCGATCAGGGATCTGCCAAAGTAACCCTATAGTACTACTATAGACCTGTTTTAAGTAACCTTATAGTAATACTATAGGGTTGTAATTATTCTTAAATATTTACTCAGTTACCGTTTGACCTTGCACAATTAGCTCCAATATTCATATAATTATGAGCATGTCAAGAACTTATGAATTGTTTTTAATTTTAGATGGCAGAAGAGACGATAACAGCTCTCAGAAGTCAATCAGAGAAGTTGAGGCTATTTTAGCCAAAAACGAGGCCAAGGTCATTAAGAGCCTTAATGGTACTAACTCTCGTCTAGCTCGCCCTATCAAAGGCAAGACTGAGAGCTATCAAGTTACCCTTGAGGTAGAGGCTGATCCAGCAGCTATTGTTGAGATCACCAGGCAGCTTAAATTATCTGAAGATATTTTGCGCTTGACTTTTTTTAGTACCCAAACAGTTTAAGGAGACCCTATGTCATTAACCGCGATAACTTTATCTGGCAGCATTAGTAAAGATGCTGAGCAAAAAATTACTCCGAACAATAACCAAGTTATTGGCTTCACGCTCATGACTAATCGTTATGACAACAAAAGCAAACAGGAGAAAGCTTATCCGGTCAAAGTAAATCTTTGGGGTGAAAGCTTCTCAGAAATTCTGCCACGCTTGAAGCAAGGTACTGCTGTGGTTGTTACTGGTAGATTACAGTTAGAACAATTTAACGATAAGAGCGGCAAACCGGTTCGCTTAGCAGCAATCGAAGCTAATAGAGTAACTTTTGTAGATGATATTGGTACTGATCTTGGCGTGCCGATGACGACAGCTTCAGCACATTTGCAGCCCGACTCATTTGCTGATCAAGAAGTACCGTTCTAGACTTGCTACCAAATCGCCCATAGCGTCGTTATGCTCGCCCCTCAAAATCATCATTGACGGGTAGTCAACTCAGATTTTTCGAAACTCGCAAGCCTAGCTCTGAGCGATTTTGTAACAAGTCTAATACCCACTAACGACTAACAATTTCCGGCTCTCATAAAGCCTTGCGTCCGCGTTCACCCTTCCCCGCATTATTTTTCTAAATTTCTCTGCTTCTTTGGCTGAGACTTTTTTTGCACTCAAGTGTGAGACCTGCTGCATCTCTAATTGACCGGCTTTGCTGCTGAGGTTGCCCATAGATATCTTGGATAAATATTCTGCTCTAAGATTTGCTTTTTTCTCGAGAAGATCTTCAATATTGTGTTCTAGGCGAGTGTTTCTGATCTCAAAAAAAATATTTAATAGCGAAAGCACCAGAGTCGTTACTAAAACTATAACCAGGGTTTTTTGCAGGCGATTGAGTGAATTGAACTGCATAGATATTCTTCTATACTATCATCGCTACTCGAAGTTTGGCACTACGTGAACGAGGATTTTGTTCTATCTCTGCTTCGGTCGCAGAGATAGGCTTTGGGGTTAGGATTTCTAGGATTTTATCTTCCCTAGCTAATTTTCTGAAGGCGTTTTTGACTATCCTGTCTTCTAATGAATGGAAAGATATAATTGCGATCCTTGCGCCAGGGCTAAAAATTTCTCTGTTGATTTTTAAGAAATTTTCTAGAACCTCTAATTCTCTATTAACAGCGATACGTAACGCTTGAAAAGTTCTAGTGGCTGGATTAATCCTAAAAGTCTTACCATGAGCGCCTTTGATATATATTCCCTTAATAACTTCAGCAAGTTTTGTGGTGCTGTAAATTGGTCTGGCTCGTACTATCGCTGCTGCGATCTGCCTGGAGAGCCGTTCTTCGCCATATTGATAAATAATGTCAGCAAGCTCATTCTCGCGATATTTATTCACTATGAATTCTGCTGTTAGCTCAGAGCTTGGATCTAAGCGCATATCAAGCGGACCTTCTGCTTGGAAGCTCAATCCCCGACTGGGATCGTCCATTTGTAAGGAACTGAATCCTAAGTCTAATAGAATACCACCGTCGATTTTGATATTATGCTCTAAACAAAAATCCTTAATATGCTCGAAGTTTGCATTAACTAAGGTCCAATTTTTAGGTTGATTATCGATTCTCTGAAGTTGCTCTATAACATTGCGATCTTGATCCCAGGAATACAGATGCCCAGTGCCATTGAGCCTACCAAGTATCATGCGTGAATGACCTGCCGCGCCTAAAGTGCCATCGAAGTATATTTTGCCAGTTTGGATGTTTAGATATTCTATAACTTCATCGGCTAGAACTGGTATATGCACCATGTTACAATTATATACCCTGTGAAAGCCTTAATCTCAGTTTATAACAAATCCCAACTAGATTTCTTGACTCCAGCTCTAATCAAATCTGGTTATCAGCTTGTTAGTAGCGGTGGTACTGCTAAATATATTAAAGACCTTGGCTATGATGTTACTGAAGTCGAAGCTCTTACTAATTTGCCAGAATTATTAGGCGGACGCGTCAAGACTATGCACCCCAAGATTCTAGCGGGTATTCTTGCACGCAAAGATAAAGCAGAAGACTTGCAAGATCTTAGTGATCATGATTTACCAGAGTTTGATTTGGTTGTTGTTAATTTATACCCATTTCAAGAGATCGTAGCCAGCCTAAATGTGGAGCCTGATATAGCTATTGAGAATATTGATATCGGTGGTGTGACGCTATTAAGAAGCGCTGCTAAGAATTTCAAACATATTACCGTGCTCTCTAATCCTAAGCAATATAAAGAATTCGTTGATTTGTTATCCTCTAAGCAATGCTTAGCTAAGTTTCGTTCAGAGGCAGCAATTGAAGTATTTCGTTTGACGGCTACTTATGATCAAGCTATTAATAATTATCTTAGTGCTACGCAAACTATTAATTTTAATCTGGAGCTTAAGTCTAAATTGCGTTATGGTGAGAATCCACAGCAAGCAGCGGGGCTATATGTCGCTGCTGGTCAAACTGGCATAATGAGTGAGTTTCAGCAATTGCAAGGTAAAGAATTGAGTTTCAATAATTTGCTTGATATGCAAGCTGCTTATAATGTAGTCTCCGAGTATGACTCAACTATTCCTTGTGTGGCGATAGTTAAGCACAATAATCCTTGTGGGGTTGCGATAGCTCCAAGTATTGCTCAAGCCTATGTTGAAGCTTTGAGTTGTGACACGGTTAGTGCCTTTGGTGGTATCGTTGCTGCTAACAAGGAAGTAAATCTTGCTGCTGCTAATGAAATGATAAGTATTTTTTTGGAGCTTGTTATTGCACCGAGTTTTACTAAAGAGGCTCTGGAGATATTCTCCTCTAAACCTAATCTGAGAGTGATTGCTGTCGGTGATCTTAAACCTCAATACAAAGGCTTTGATATCAAGGTTCTAGATGGCGGCTATTTGGTACAAGAGTTTGATACTGCGACTCTTGATCCTACTAAACTTAAAATTGTTACCAAAAAACAAATTGAAGAGCACCAGTGGGTTGATCTATTATTAGCTTGGCGAGTGGCGAAGCATTGTAAGTCAAATGCTGTTGTTGCTGTGCTTAATGGTAAGACTATTGGTATAGGTTGCGGGCAAACTAATCGTGTTAAGGCTGTTACTGATGCTTTGAGTCATTGTGATTTCGATACAAGGCAAGCGGTGCTTGCTTCTGATGGATTCTTCCCATTTGCTGATAATATTGATATCGCTGCTAAGAACCACATCTCAGCTATCATTCAGCCGGGTGGATCAATTCGTGATCAAGAAGTTATAGATGCTTGTGATGCGGCTGGTATTGCTATGGTGTTTACTAATCAGCGTAGTTTTAGGCATTAAGAGCGCCCTGAACTTTTCTGGGCGATAATGTCGCTAAGCTGTGTAAGTTGTTTGCCAGCAGCATTATCGCTACGTTCGCTATCTAGCTTGTTGTAGAAGTTGATGATAAATTCTTTGTACTCCTGAGCTAATTCTGGTTCTAATTTATCTGTAATATTATGCGTTAAGTCTGCGATTAATCCAGACTGAGTGTCTTTTTTCTCGCCTTGAGTCCAGTAACTTAAGTAGTTCTCAAGTAGGGTACTGTTAGCTGTGGTCTGAGCTGTAAATTGAATGTCCATCGGGGGTATGGAAATATATATAACACGCAGAGTTTAAGGTTCGGTTAAGGACGCTCTGAAATGGGTATAAAATAAAAATTAAGCATGGCATGAGCACTTATGCCAGTGCAAAATTATAAGCTTCTGGAGTTAATCCAGAGAATTTTAGTGTTGCGAAGTTTGCCGACCAATCTACCTTGCTGATTGAAGCTACTGGTATGTCTATCCTAAAAAAGTTCTCTACTGGAATATTGAGAGCGTGAATGATAATGCTGCGAATAACTCCAGAGTGAGTGGAGAGCACTATTTTATTGCCAGTATCGTAATTTTTTAAGATGTCATTGAGGGCCCTGCCGACGCGTGCCACAAAATCCTTGACGCTCTCGCCTTCTGGTGGAGTGTGATTGATAGGATCTTTGCTCCAGGCTTCCCAAGCTCGAGGATCTTCACTGCGGACTTGCCAGTAAGTCTTGCCTTCCCAGAGACCTTCGTTCTTCTCTATTAAACCACTATGTTTGTAATAAGTTGGTTTGCGGACTGCCTTTGCAATGGCGTCAGCGAGAGCAACTGTACGAGCTAGTGGGCTAGAGAAAATAGAGTCGATATCTAATTCATAGAACCAAGCTGCTGTTAAGTTAGTTTGTTCGATACCTTCTTCTGTTAAAGCAACATCACTACGTCCGCAGATACGGCTTTTGTCAGTGGCGGTGGTTTCACCATGTCTAACTAAATATAGGCTTTTGATTTGTTCTGATGAGTCTAGTAGGTTAACCATTGTTTCCTTTTGCTTTGATGCCCATTGTTGCAACGAACGCTGTGATTGGGATTGCAAGTAATAAGCCAATACTACCAACTACTGCTGATGTTAATTCAGTGGCGATGATTTCCATATTGAGTAAACGCAATCCAGTTTCATTTTGTAGTAATAGGAATAATGGTATAGATGAACCAGTGTAAGCAAGTATTAAAGTATTGACCATCGTCCCCATAATGTCCTTGCCAATGTTCATTGCGTGTAGAAATAATTCGGCGGAGCTTAGATTTGGATTGACGTCATAGAGCTCATGAACCGCGCTTGCTATGGAGATTGCAACGTCCATCGCTGCTCCTAAACTTGCGATAATAACACCAGCAGCAAGCATGCCCTGGAAATCGAATTCACGAATATTGTTCGCCAGTAATATTTGTGCTTCAGTACTGGCTAAGCCACTTAGTGGGGCTATTTTAATTACAAAAGTTGCAATCAATCCAGCTGCTGTAACTCCACCAGTAGTACCAATAGTCGCTGCAAGTGATTTGCGGGTCCAGCCTGCTATAAGTAGCATTGTGACTGCTGTTGAGAAGCCTGAGACAATAATAGCTAGGAATATTGGATCATAACCTAGCCTCAACCCGGGAATAAATATATAAATAATGGATAGTCCTGTTAAGAATAAAGAGAGTTGTGCTTTTAGACCTTGTAGACCACCGAGTATAACTGTTAGTAAGAGGAATCCTACTATAACACCGATAATCATTGGTTCTCGGTAATAGTCTGTGATATAAATGCGATCATCTTCAACACTAATTAAATACTTTTTGCCTACTTCTGCGCTAATAGCGTAGGCTTGGTTCTCTGGGATTTGGTTGTTAATCAGTATCGTTTCACCTTTACCATTTTTGTCGCTAATAACTTGGGCTCTTACTAATTGTTCTTTGCCCCTAAAAAGCCCTGTTTCGAGCTGGTCTGTGACTTCAAGTACCTTGATTACTTCGAACTCTCCAGCGGCTTGTACCCCAGAGTTAACCGTCAATGCTATTGCTATCGTAATAAGTATCCGCAGAATCGCCATAATCTCATTATACAGTAGGATCCTGAGCTGAGAGCTCATCAATATCCATCTTCTGACCTAGAATATTTATACAAATACACTTATTACCTAGATGATCCAATTAAACTGTGGGTCTAATAGCTTATATAGCCATGGCTAAGAATCAAGGTTCAATTAAAAGTTGGAGTAGGCGCATGAAGGTTGCAGCCTTGCTTGTTGTGCTTGATAGTGACGCTTCTGCTGCGGTGTTGCGTAATTTTGATGATGATCATGATGTCGTTACTTTAGCAAAAGAGATTTCTATGGTTGGTACTGTCGGTGAGCAGGATCAAGAAATATTATTAAATGAAATGTATGATGTTCTGCAAATCCAGAAGGGGATTGCAAGTGGTAGTCTTGACTTGGCTGAATTGATGTTAGTTGAAGCTTATGGTCAAGATGGAGCTAACGATATTATCGATAAGATGACTAATACAATTCAAAGAGTACCGTTTGAGTTCTTGCGAATCGTTGATCCAGAGCAGATCGCATCGACTGTACAACATGAGCATGTACAGGTTATAACTTTATTATTGTCGCACTTGAAGATTGAGAAAGCAGCACAAGTGCTACAGAGCTTGCCGGAGAATATTCGCTCTGATGTTGCTATTAGGCTTGCTAAGATGGATAGAATTAATCCCGAGATACTTTCTGTCGTTGAAAGAATTCTTGAGCGTAGATTTGCTGGAGTCTTGTCTCAAAGCGATATAACCAATACTGTGAGTGGTGTTGAGTCACTTGCCGAAATCCTTAACCGAGTTGATCGTAATACTGAGAAGCGTATCCTTGAAGATCTTGAAGCTGTGGATCAAGCTTTAGCAGCTGATATTCGTAACTTGATGTTTGTATTTGAAGATATTATTAGGCTTGATGATAAGTCTATCCAAAGATTATTGCGTGAGATTGATACTAAAGATTTGTCACTAGGTCTGAAAGGTGCAACTGCTGATATTAGAGATTGTTTCTTCCGTAATATGTCAGCGAAGGCTAGTAAATTATTGAAAGACGAGATCGAAATGATGGGACCCGTGTTGATGAAGAATGTCTCTGAAGTACAGACTAAGATTGTCGGTACGGTAAGATCACTTGAGCAAGCTGGTGAGATCTTGATACTTGGTAATAGTGAAGAAGATATGTTTATCGAATAGTATTGACAGTACAGTAGGCTTCCTGCAAAAGTTGGGATTATTAGCAATCTGGCAACACACGCTTCGCGTGGTTGCTACCTTTTTGATAGCGACCTCCTTTAGCAAAACTTTGTTTTGCAGGAGGTCTAATATTTTCCTGAAATTAATTATTTCGTTTTATTTTTTGCGCTATCATATTTAGGTCTTGATTTACTCAAGGACTCGCTGCTGCATGTCTTTTTGAGTAATTGAGAATTCTTCGCGCTTTAAGCTCTATCTACGTCGAGTGTTTAGATTCAGCTTAGAGCGCAAAATCAGTTATAAACTGATTTTGCTAGGGTAGGTGTCCGAGAGGTTAAAGGAGGCAGACTGTAAATCTGCTCACGCAAGTGTACGCTGGTTCGAACCCAGCCCTGCCCACCATTTTTCAATTTATAAACATGTTTCGAACCAGCGTATCGCTGGTTGGTTTTTGTGTGTCGTCACGATTGGCATCGCGACTCGAGCCCTGCCCACCATTTTTAGCAACTCCGCTATAAATATCTAAGGACACAGGGTATTATATTACTAGAGCGATCGGCGTGCTATTATGTAGATATGCGACCGGTAGAACCTAATCAACCACCCAATGGTAAGCCTTCACCACTAGGGCAAATAGAACTTATTTTAAATGGTATTAGTACGACTAATCAGCCGGCTCAAGAAATCACTCGTACTTTAAAGAACTTGTCTGGTGGTTTGCGTAGTGGTAAATCTTTAACCCCCGTTTTAATTGGTCAAATTAATGGACGTTTATCAGAGTTGAAATCTACTAAACCTTATACTCAGGCTTTGAAACAAGCTTGGGCCCTTATGCAAGCTTTATCTACCGCGAATCAAGCAAGGAAAGCTGCCGCGACTCAACCTATAGAACCTAGTTACGATGTGGCTAGCATACATGCTACCGATCAAGAATCGGAGCTTAAAGCTCGAGTCGCACACATTGCAGAGCAAACACACAAAGCTATTGAGAGAGTCAATCCACAATTGCCAATTAAGCTTAAAGCTGCTCAAACAGAAGCAGAGAGACAGTCTTTAAGACAGTTAGCAGGAATATTAGCAAAAGAAAAGATAGAACTAAGAAAATTAATGCGCGCTGATATGTCTGTCGAAGATCCAAATAGTTTAGAAATATTAATGCACCGAAAAATAGTCTGGAATCGTTATATCGGTGATTGTATTGAGATGTCTTTAAATCGTGTAGTCACAGCAGAAGATGCTGCCAATATTGTTTTTAATCTTGAAGTGGCAGATAGGCTTCTTGCTGGAAGCCTCACACAGCAAGGTTTTGATAAGAATAATTTTTTGACTATGGCGATGCCTGTCAAAGAGATGATCATCAGTAGATCTTGTCCTAAGCCAGAGGATCGTTGTAGCCAGCCAGAATTAGAAGTCTTGGAGTGTATGCGTGATTCTGGTCTGATGTTAAGAAGTTGTCATGTGATAACAACAGGACAAAGAGTAGCGCAGCTGCAGATTGACTCTCAATCTGTTGTTACTCAAACCCTCTCTCCAGCAGACATCAAAGAACTTGGTATTGGCTTCATCTCTCCTAATGCTAAAGATAGTCCTTATGAGAAGGCGATTAGATTTAGATTAGAGTGGTTAGAAGTTTTAGAAGCAAGGCATAGAGAGGAACCTGCGCTAACTGCTTTCCTAAAGGCTTACATGGAATATAATCGAAGCTATATGACTCAACTTCAAAGATTTCGTGAAGGCTATCAGTTCTTAGCATCTGATACGAAGAAAGTTTTTGCAGCTTTAGATAAATTACCACAGTTCTTTAGGTTGTATATATTTATGACTAATTCGTGGATACTACCAACGATTAGCACTACTATTACTTCTGAGAAACCTAGATCACAAGTGGAGTTCAATTAAATTTGCTAAAATTAATTTATTCCAGATTTAACTATTATTCCTGAAACATAAAATAAATCGTTTTGCAGATTTACTTGAAAAGATTTTTGAAACTAAGCAGCCTTAGATTTAATATTTGTGATATCCAGGATAAAACTATCATCCTTACCAAGTTTGATGCGTATTTGATCCGGACTAATGGTTTGTGCCGATAATAATGTCCTGCCATTAGGCATTTGGACTAGTGGTACATTTTCATTATCAACAGCATTAGTTGTAGCAGAAAGGGAGAAAGCAGTGATATGCAATTTATTAGTACGATTGTTGTGAGATACTATACCTAGAATGTAGCCTTCAGGTAGCTTATTGCGATCTGTGTTGAAATCTACCAGATGTATATCACCGTATCTTACTTTAGGACCACTAGGTTCATAAATTAGTACCTTAATTGGTTCCAGAGGTTCACGAAACTTAGCCAATAGGCGATCCCAAGAACTCGATCTTTTGACTAATTGATCTTTTAAACTTGTTGTTGCGATGGCTTGAGGAGCGCCAAATGGTAGTAGTCGCATAATTAATCCATATTAACATATTATTCACCCGTCGTCAAGTCTTTAGCAAGCAATAATTGATTTTAGCCGCCCATGACCTCGGTAAATAACGCAGTAGAGCTACTAATAGTTTATTTTTCCAGCCAGTGATAATTAGTTTCTTACCAGCCATTAGCTTTTGATAAATAATTTTAGCGACTTCTGCTGATGACATAGTCTTGCTAAAAGCCACTGTGTGATTGACTCCAGCAGCCGAACCAAAATTTGAAGCAGTAGTCCCTGGGCAGGCAACACTCACCTCTACCCCATAATGACTGGCTTCTTCAGCTAAGGCATAACTAAAGCTTAAGACATAAGCTTTGCTAGCATAGTAAGTTGCCATCAGTGGGCCCGGCAGGAATGCCGCTACAGAAGCGAGATTGAGGATAGTGCCTGAGCCGCGCGCACACATTTGTTTAGCATAAATCTGTGATAAATAAGTTAGTGCTGAAATATTTAAATTAATCATCTCGATTTGTTTATCAGGCTCTAAGTCAATCAGTGAGCCATAATCACCGAAGCCAGCGTTATTCACTAAGACATCAATTTCTTTATTGCTAATCGCATTGACTAAATTTTTGACTTGAGCAATTTGACTTAAGTCAAAACTAAGGCATTCTACTTGTACTTGCCAATTTTCACTTATTTGCTTGAGTTCACCTATGTTGCGCGCTACAAGTATCAAGTCATAGCCATTAGTGGCAAAGATTTTTGCTAATTCTAGACCGATTCCGCTACTTGCGCCAGTTATTAGGACTCTCATTAACCCCATCTTAACCTAAATATGTTATTTAACAGGTGGGGATTCTATGAGACGTTTGGGCAAAATATCTATCTTATCTTTTATTGCAGCAAGCCTGTTGCAGTCAAATAATACTTATGTACAGAGCTTGCCGCTTGATAATAAACCATTGACCAGTAGTAGTTCTATTCATCAGAAGACCAATGAAAAGAATCAAGTGCGTAACCAGATGATTTTTGACAAGATTATGCGCCATTCCAAGAAAAAAGCATAGTTTTTGGGTATAACATATAGATATGATCGAAATGATCTTAACAAGCTTTGCTAAGAATTCTCTTGGACATCAATTTTTTATTGAGATAGTAGTCTTGCTTTTTTGTGCAGGCTTAATTGGTTGGGAAAGGCAAATCAGCCACAAGCCAGCAGGTATCAGGACTTCAATTCTAGTTGCTCTGGGTTCAATGTTATTCGTTAAATATAGTATTCTGGCTGGACAGGATGCTCACGCCGCAAATGCTGACCCAGCGCGGGTTATGGGGCAGGTGGTAGCTGGTATAGGTTTCCTTGGTGCTGGAACCATTATGAACAAAGAAGGTCTAGTTGCTGGTTTAACAACGGCTTCTACCATTTGGGTTGAAGCGGCTATTGGTGCAGTGGTTGCTCTTGGTTACTTGCTAGATGCGATTGTGCTTTCTTTATTGGTTTTATTTATTTTGCAAGGTATAGCTAAGCTAGAAACGATGTTGCGTATTAGTCGCATTAAATCTGGTAGGACCCGCGTCAGAGCTGGGGTGGCACAGTATCACAA
>CAZKFA010000021.1:0-32953 GCA_964551925.1 uncultured Gammaproteobacteria bacterium | reverse complement strand
TTTTTTATCCATGGATTCGCTTACTATACAGCGTATATAAAGTAGAAGACCACCCAAAGGGTGGTCTTCTACTTTATAATATGGCGGACAGAGAGGGATTCGAACCCTCGGTGAGTTGCCCCACGACAGTTTTCAAGACTGCTCCTATAAACCGCTCTGGCATCTGTCCACCTGGTATTGTACTATGGATTTTGCCGTTAAAACACTAAATCTTTCTACAAAACCACGCAGAAGTCTGCGCATTATCTAGATCTGGTGGTGTCCGTTTGACCCTCTTGGGATTAAGTTTTTTTTGTAATTATAATAGAGTTGCGAATCTTACTGATAATAAGTTGTCTTGTTTATGGCTTAGTTAGTTCGGCTGAGAATGCCGATCTGCATAAATTATCTTTGGGCTTACCGCAACCTAAGTTGCGTACTTTGAGTGCTCATCTTCAACAACAGCAGTTAGTGACTAAGCCTTTAGCTAAAGCGATTCTGTGGGAGGCTACTCCTTATAGTTCAACCACTAAGGTCAATAGTATTGAAGCACAACAAGCAGTTGATAATATGTCTCTAGAGATATTGCTAGAAGCTGCTCTAGCTAATGATCCTAGCTTGTGCCCGAAGTCAGACAAAATTACTAATAAGCTTCTGGGGCTAGTCTTGGGTGTTAATCTTACTAATTATAATGCTGCACCATTGCAGCAGTTGCAGAGTGATATTGCTATGAATTATGCTGGCTTCAAGGATTACTATCAGCCGCGACCAAATCGTAATGAAAATATAATCCAAAAACATAATAGTGCAAAGCAGCATCTAGTAAGGCTTTGTGGGGTTGAAGCGGTACAGCAAGTTACTAATCTTTGGCATCAAGATTCTATTGAAAGCCAATCTGTTAATTATACGAAGCAGGCGGCTTCGGATCAATACAATCTAAAAATCAGTCGAGGACGTATTTCAATTATTGATTTAGGGACTTTGATTAAGGGACCAGTTATTCTTACTGATGATAAATTAGCCAAAGTTTATATTTTGTCTGGTTTGGATGCTGAAGACAAACAAACTATTCTTGCCGTGCATGGTTTAAAAGATAGTGGTGAAGCTGATTTGAGCGTGGCTACTGCCAGAGGGGTTTATCATCTGCATTTACTTGCGACTAATATTGCTGAAGATTTGATTTGTAATCCAGGGTTTAGTCGCTCGAAGATTTATGATCAAGTGATTGAACTTGGTTTGCAGCGGTCTGTGGTTGTAACTTTGCCAGAGGCAATTAATCAATATGTGCTTGCGGGTGATGTAAGTTTATTTAATTTAGATCACTTGCATTCAATTTCAGACCCCCAATTCTTGCGTTCGTTTGTGCTGTCAACTACGGCTCAGAACGGTCTTACAGACCTTGTTATAGCTTCTCGTAAAGGAGTATTTAAGATCAGTATCAATATTAAGAAGGAGAATAATTGTGTATCGCAGAATAATATTAATCTTGGTGATTGAGTTGTTTTATCTGTTTCCTGTTAAGGCTTATCAAGAACAAGAATTGCAACCAGTGAATCATTTTACCAGTGAACCTAGTCCACGAATATTTACTGGGCGTACTTATAATGTCTATCCTGATGTTAGAGTTCTTGCTTCTAAACAGTCTCGCTATCCGGCTTTGGATCAGCTTGAGCACTTGCTCTATCCTAACCAGAAGTTTGATCGTGAGAATCCTGGTCTTAGATTGGAGCGACTAGAGATAGCGGTATTTGGTGTCAAGCAATCAGGCAATGTGCAAGAACGCTTACATAAATTACAGAGCGAAATTGAAAACTGGCAAATTGCTAATATGCAAGTCTTAGATATTCTGCCGCATACTTCTAATACCACTCAGCAAGCTTACAAAATTGATGATAGGCAAGAGCAAAAAGTTGCTTACGTTAATCATTATCAACAACCCTATAGTGGAACTATAGGGTTGTCGCAACTAGCAAATCAAGCTCGCAAGCGAGATTATGATTATTTGAACTATCGTTTAGCTACGCCTATAATTCAGAATATTGGTAGACAGAGTGTCAGTGCAATGTTTAGGAGAAACAAATAATGTGCTTTCGCAGGCTGTTACTGTTACTGTTGCTTTACCCGTCTCCAGTGTTTGCTTACCGTAGCGGCAACGATATCATTATCAAGCGACAAGTGAATCATAAACCTAGCTTATTGGATCGCAAGTTTATTTTTATGCAGGAAGGTGCTGCTTACAAAAAAAATAAAACTACTTCTTCTGAGCTAAAAAGTTTAAGTCAAGTGCCGAAAAGTTTGCCAGTAAAAATTTCTGTTAAGCCAACTACAGCGAAACAATCTAAGAAAACAGCAGAAAATATTTACGATGAAAATAATTGGCGAGATTATAGCGAGCTAGAAGAGTCTCTTAGTGTGAGTGCTAAGATGCGTTGACTGTGCCCTTGAGAGTCGGTCCTAGATTGGTTCTTGGCTCTTGTGCTTTGATGTAATATTCCTCTACCAATTTAGCCATAGAGCCATCGCACTTATGTAGTTTGACGAAGTTTGCTGAGGTGCGTGCTGCAATAGGCAGTCCACCAGTGATAACAATAGTCTCACCTTCTTCTACTAATCCATATTCTTTTAATTCATCTTCAATATTGATGAGTGTTTGAGTAGTCTTTTGTACATTGTCGAAGAATATTGGTGTTACACCCCAAACAATTGATAGGTAGTTGTAAGTGTGTCTAAATGTAGTTGCTACGACAATCTTAGATTGAGGTCTGAGCTGTGAGATTAATTGTGCGCTTTTACCAGAACAAGAAAAAGCCACTATAGTACGGATCTTGCGTAGCTTAGCTAAATCTTCAGCACCGTGAGCGATAGCAATAGCATTCACTCTATCTTCAGAGAAATTATCCAAGTCTTCTAAATTACGACGTGGTACATAGATCTTAGTCGAGCCTTCAACTTCTAATGCTACTTTGCGCATGTAGTCAACTGCAGCTACAGGATGCGCTCCGCTAGCGGTTTCACCAGAAAGCATCACGGCATCAGTACCATCAAGAATCGCGTTAGCTACGTCTGATACTTCTGCTCTAGTTGGAAATGGATTCTTGATCATAGAGTCCATCATCTGCGTTGCTGTAATCACAAATTTATCATGCTTGCCAGCGCGACGAATAATTTCTTTTTGGAGAATAGGAACTTTCTCTGGTTCAAGCTCTACGCCTAGATCACCACGGGCTACCATCACACCATCAACTTCTTCTAGAATCGCGTCTAGGTGAGTCATTGCTTGAGGCTTCTCGATTTTTGCAATGGTTTTGATGGGGCTCTGAGGATTAGCTGCTTGAATGAGGGCTTTGAGTTCTTGGATGTCTTGCGCTTGACGCACGAAAGATAGCGCAATGAAATCAGCTTCATATTTAACGGCTTCGATAATATCTTCTTTGTCTTTTGGAGTAATAGCTTCTAGTCCTAATTGTTCGGACTCTGGCAAGTTCACTCCCTTATTGGATTTGAGGATGCCACCAACTGTTACTGTACCGTAAACTTCTGCCCCCTTGATCTCGTTGACTTCAAGTCTTAATAAACCATCATCAAAAAGCACTCTCTGTTCTGGTTTGACTTCTGATGACAGATTCGGATAATTGCGGATAAAGACCTTAAAAGGTCTTTGAGTATAGTTAGCATTAGCTTCTATTGTAGTAAGAGTAATTTTTTCGCCAGCTAAAATTTTAATGCCATCGTCAGGTAGTGTCCCTGTGCGGATCTTAGGTCCTTGAAGGTCAACTAAGATACCAATAGAACGATTATATTCTTTGGCTAATCTGCGAACTAGATCAATGCGATCTTTGCGGGTTGTCCAGTCGCCATGTGAGCAATTGATACGAGCAACATTCATACCAGCTTCTATCATCTTGCGTAAGGTATCCTCATTCTCTGAGGCGGGGCCTAGTGTGGCTACGATCTTCGTTAGTGAGTATTTCTTAGGTTCTTGTGTTTTAGGCATAGGATACAACTCCTAATATAGTAGCCTTTTTTGCTCCGGTTGAGCTTGGTATATTGTTTGCGATTTTGTTAAAAGTGGTGAAAGCCAATAAAGAAAACAAAATAGCCTCTTTGTATTGAGCTTCTATTCCAAACTCATCATGAGTAAGGAGTTTTATATTTGGATTGAGGGCTGTTAATTGGTCCATTATAAATTTATTTTTAGTTCCACCACCAGATGTATAAACTTTATCTATGGGGAATTTTTTAAGCTCTTGGCTAATGGTGTAAGCAGTGAAGTAACTTGCTGTTGCAATAATATTTTCTTTGTTACCCAAGTCTAGGAATTTGTCTGCATACTTCTCATCAAAAAGCTCTCGGCCAGTGGCTTTTGGGTAAGGTAAAGCAAAATATTCAGTGCGTTTTATTAAACTATCAATGAACTGGTCGTTAATCTTACCACTATAAGCAATTTGACCATCTTTATCAAATGGTTTCTGGAATAGCTTTTGCATTAGTACATCTACTAAAGTATTGCCGGGGCCAGTATCGTAAGCAATGGTTGCTTGATTGACTTGCATGACACTGATATTGGCAATGCCGCCAATGTTTAACGTGGCGCAATTCTCGGTGTTACTACGAATAATTGTCTCATCGAAAAAGCTTGTCAAAGGTGCACCACAACCACCAAGTGCAATGTCTGCTGAACGAAAATCGCCAACACAATCTATACCAGTAAGCGTCGATAGTACAGAGACTCGGCCTAATTGTAGAGTGCTATTGTGTCCATGATAGACAGTCTGTCCGTGCATGCCTATCAAATCAATTGTTGTATCGATATTAGCTAAGGCGAGTTCTTTGATGAATTCATCTACTAGAGCAGCTAGAAATCTTGTGAATTGAAAATTTAGATCAGCAAGATCGCCCAAGCTAGTTCTTTGTAAACCAATTAATGCTTCAATGTCGTGTTTGATCTTTGGATCAAATTCAAAGCTAAGCTGGTGAATGATTTTAAAGTTTTTTAAATCATTGGCATCCCAGTCGACCAAAGCTAGGTCGACACCATCTACGGAAGTACCTGTGTTGATACCCAAAACACGCACCCTTAGATTATAGCGGACGAGGAGCCCTTAGTAACCCTAGTTATTTGTAATAATGTATTAATTAAATTCATTGACAAAGTTATAGTGTTTTTGTTATTATCTACTCTAATGATTACCCAATTTGCAGATTTTAAGCGCGATCCAGCTTTGGACTACTTTGTGGATATTAGTAGTGCTGTTAGTGTACTTGGACTCTGTGCTAAGCCTGAAGAACTTAAGGAGAACCCACAGGCTAGGGAGCATGCGCGGACTCATGTTATGCGACTTTTTGGTCTTAGTGCTGCTGATGAGAGTGCTACATCTGAGCAGCAACAGGTAGCTGTAGATAAACGTATTCGTGAATTTAAAGCTAAATTACATGAAGCAGGGTCGCCGGCTGTTGTTGACACTCTAAATTCTGTGGTTAATAGTTTTTGTAGTGTCGCAGATAGTTTGTTTAGGCAACGAGTTCTTACAGAAGCTGATAAACCTTTAGTTGATAGATTTATTAGTAGAGTAAAAGTTGTTCTACGCCAAGCAACTGGTCTGCAAATTCAAAAAGTTACTTAATAACTTATGCCCATATTCCGAGAGTATGGATTCTGGATGGTATTGCACTCCGACTAAGCTCGGATGATCTTTATGTGAGATTGCCATGACGACATGATCTTCAGTCTCGGCTTCTAGTATAAGGCTTTGAGAGCTAATTACAGATTGTCTTTCGAGGATTAGAGAGTGATAGCGCGTAGCGGTGTAAGGGCTGGGAATATCTTTGAATAGGCTATGTTTGCCAACCACATGAATCTCTGAAGTCTTACCATGCATCAAAGTTGGAGCATGAATTAATTTAGCGCCATAGACTTCACCTATAGCTTGCATGCCTAGGCAGACTCCTAGTATTGGTAATTTGCCAGCGAATTCTCTAATAATATTCATAGTTAAACCAGCAGCCTCTGGGCGCCCTGGTCCGGGGGATAACAATATATGAGTGGGTTTAATGTCTTCGTTGATTTGTTTGACAAAATTGTTTTTCTCCAATTCGTCATTTCTAACTACCATGACTTCTGCTTCTAATTCGCCAAGATATTGCACTAAGTTGTAAACGAAGCTATCGTAATTATCTATGACTAGGACTCGAGACCCGCTCTGAAAGTCCGATAACTGCGTTATGCTCATCCTTCGCCATCCTCATTTACGAGTAGTAAACTGCGGTGGCTCAGGAATCGCAAGCCTTGTTCTCGAACTTTCATAACGGGTCTCCTTGATAGCATAAGTTAAAATTCTAGCATTCAGTTGTATTGTTACACTCGGCTCGTAATTATACTCCAGCTCTAAAAACAAAAAAGCCCCTTGCGGGGCTCCTTGTGTGTGATAGTTGTAAAAAATTTGTATGAAGTATATTATAGCAAATTTTTGACGTATTTGCAAGTATATAACGGCAGATTCTACTACTAAATAGATAAAATTTTGTTAAGCTGTCTCTGGAATCACTAGGCTATAATCCTTAGTATGCAGTCAATAGATAGATCTAAGCTTCCAAGTCGCCATATAACTACTAGTCATGGTTATCAAGGACGCTTGACTATGCTTAAGAATCTGAAGACTGAAGCTTATCCTGAAGGTATGGGAAAGGATCTTGAAGAAAGACCTTTTGTTTGTGTAGTAGATACTGGTAACGAATCTGCGCCCTGTAATATCGATCTTGGGCGGCAGGCTGGAATTGTTAAAGATGCGGTGCGTGAGGCTGGTGGAGTGCCTTTTGGGGTGCATACTATTACTGTTACTGATGGGATTGCAATGGGACATCAAGGTATGAAGTCGTCATTAGTCTCGCGTGAGGTAATCGCTGACTCTGTTGAGCTATCTGTGCGCGGGCATTGTTATGATGCCATTGTCGGTTTGGCTGGTTGTGATAAATCTTTACCTGGTCTAATGATGGCGATGGTGAGATTAAATGTGCCTAGTGTGTTTATGTACGGAGGCAGTATTTTACCAGGTAACCATCATGGTAAAGATGTAACGATCGTTGATGTCTTTGAAGGCATCGGTAAATTTGATGCGGGTTTGATGACAGAAGAAGAGTTGTGCCAATTAACTAATGTCGCTTGCCCGAGTGCTGGTGCTTGTGGCGGTCAGTTTACGGCTAATACTATGGCTTGTGTCTCTGAGGCTCTGGGATTGGCTTTGCCGGGATCATCAAGCCCACCAGCTCCTTATGAAGATCGCAATATTTTCGCGAGACTATCGGGTTTAGCTGTGATGGATGCTTTACGCAAAAATATTTTGCCGCGAGATATAGTAACGAAGAAGGCTTTGGAGAATGCTGCGCGTATAGTAGCTGCTACTGGTGGCTCCACTAATGCTGCTTTGCATTTACCAGCGATTGCAAATGAAGCTGGAATTGATTTTGATATGGAAGCTGTCGGTAAAATTTTCCACAGTACTCCTTATATAGTAAGTCTCAAGCCAGGTGGCAAATACGTCGCCAAAGATCTCTATGAAATCGGCGGCATTCAAGTGGTGATCAAAGAATTATTGGACAATGGTTTAATGCATGGTGATTGCATTACTGTTAATGGTAAGACTATTAGTCAGAATGCTGCAGAGTATTGTTTCCCGAAACACAGTCAGGATTTGATTTATAGAGTGAAAGAACCAATTAGTCCGACTGGTGGAGTAGTTACGCTCAAGGGCAACCTTGCTCCAGAGGGAGCTATAGTCAAGGTTGCGGGTTTAGCTAATCTTGTGCATAGTGGACCAGCGCGTTGTTTTGATTGTGAGGAAGAAGCCTTCAATGCTGTTGAGAGACAGGATTATAAAGAAGGCGATGTGATTGTGATTCGTTATGAAGGTCCGAAGGGTGGACCGGGGATGCGCGAGATGTTAGCGACTACTGCTGCTATCTATGGTCAGGGTATGGGTGATAAAGTTGCTTTACTTACTGATGGTAGATTCTCTGGCGGCACGAGAGGGCTCTGTGTTGGGCACATTGGACCAGAAGCTGCTGTGGCTGGGCCGATTGCTCTGATTCAAGATGGTGACATTATTACTATTGATGCAATTAAGGGTGAACTGATAGTTGCTCTCAGTGATACTGAACTGGCTAAGCGTAAGCAATCATGGGTAGCTCGAGATAATAATTATAATTCTGGGGTTCTGTGGAAATATGCTCAGCAAGTGGGTCCCGCTTATCATGGTGCTGTAACTCAGCCAGGTGCTAAGGCTGAGACTCACAGATATGTTGATTTATAACCTTTTAGTTACTTTAGCTTGCTTTTTACTAAGCTTTTACACTAAAATTATAGTTAATAATTTATTTAGATTTGCTTGAATTATTCGAGGGGTGGGTTGTCTATGTTTGTAGCTAAAAGAAACAAGCGTCGAGAGAGTTTAAAAACGGTACAGTTTCCTTTACTTTTTATTATTCTGCTAATTAGTTTTTCGTTTCTAGTTTTTAAATATATTACTGTAGAACAATCTCGAATTGATCATCGTGAGATTCGAAGTGATGTGAGTACTATTGTCCAGAATCTAGATCAGAATTTCGTAGAAGCTTTCGATAAAACTATATTTATTGCTAATCGGCTCTCTAAGCTATCTCCTGAACAGATAAGTGCATTATCAAGTAAGTCTTTTCGTTTTGAAGGATCAGAATTGATTCTATTATTGGATAACAATTACATCGTACGTAAATTATTTGTATCCAATGCGGGCAAACGATTTTGGGATCAACGTGATAAATTAATTGGTCGTAACTTAGCAGAGCTTGAAATAAGTAAGCAGCTTTTTGATTTAGTAAGAACTAGCCAGAAAGTTACAGTAAGCTCAGAAATCAATCTTGGAAAGGATTTTAAGACGGCGAAGTTTGTTGCAGCAGTTCCTGAAGGTTATTTGATTGTTGCTTACCCTTGTCAAGAATTATTGAGCAAGGACATCCCGATAGATTTCTTGAATGATTATCATATTTATATTGCCGATCAGAATAATAGGATAATATTTAATAATAGAAATGATATTAATAGCCAATATATTGATGCTTCTTTAGAGCAAAAGATTGTATACAATCCACCTGTTAATAGTTTTAATTTGCAGTGGCAGTTTAATATTAAGCCAAGTTTTAATTTTGTTAAGATTCTTTTGCCGTATATGATTTTGGTTTTGAGTTTATCGTCTGCTTTTCTTTTTGTGTTTGTTTTATTTTATCGTGCGCGTGAACAGAAACAAAGCGAAATTATTTTTGAATTAGAGAATAAATTAGATGAAGAGTCGCTTAATAACAACAAAACCGTTAAAGGTCTAAGATTACTGGCCAAGAACTTTAGAGAAGAATTTGAAGCAGCCAAGCAGAACCTAATCTACCAGAGGTCTTCAGCATATCGGGTGATGTGTGAAGCCATTAAATCCAAGCAAGAACAAGGTAAGGTTGAAGAATTGTTGAAGCAAAATATTAATAGATTAATGATGGCTCTAGAGTCTACTAATACCGGTACTTGGACTTGGGATATAGTAGAAAATCGTATTGTTTGGGATGATCAGACTCACGAGTTGTTTGATTTGAGTCCAGAGACTTTTCTTGGGACTTATGAGAACTTACTAAATCTCATTCATTCCGAAGATAGAAACAAATTTGATTTAGTTGTTAAGGCTGCATTGACTAGCCAAGGTGAGATACGTACTGAGTTTAGAGTTCCACGTAATTATGGCCGAGAGCGTGTTTTGCGCTTGAGTGGTCGTATTTATCGTGATGGATTGGAGCAGCCAGTGCATGTGACTGGAACTATTACTGATGTCACAGAAGATAAACAAGCTCAGGAAATTATGTCACGTTTTTTTACTTTGTCGGTAGATTTGTTCTGCGTGGCTAGTAAAGAAGGGCGTTTTACACGATTGAGTCCAACTTGGACTGATGCACTAGGATACAGCTTAGAAGAGCTGATGGCACATCCATTTATGTATTTTGTGCATCCATTGGACCGCAAGAGAACTCAAGCAGAGTTCCAGATTCTGACTAGCCAAAGCCATCGTACTATTAATTTCGAAAATCGCTATCGTGCTAAAGATGGTCGCTATCGTAATTTATTGTGGAATGCTGTTAGTTTGCCTGATGAGAAGACTATCTACGCAGTTGCTAGAGATATCACTGATTTACGAATAGAGAACTTGAGACGTGTTGGTAGATTCGTTGGGGTGAGTGAATAGCAGAGTCAGCGATATCTATATCCAAACTTCTATTAGCACAATCATCATGCTTTACAACCCACATCAACTGTTCTACTAATTGCTTAGGACTACCTGGATTTTTGAGCAAACCCGTTCTGGGGTTGTATCCTCTCTCACCTTTCTCATCCGTACAAAGCCAACTGAAAGCTCCAGATTCTTTAGGTAGTTGTACCGTAGCATGACGAGACTTGCCAGTGAAAAGTAAATTATGGAAACCTGATCCATTGCGCAAAACATGAATATCATTTGCAAAACAAACTTCAGCCAAGCTCACTATATCTTCATAGGCTGAGACTGTAT
The DNA here is from genome assembly GCA_964551925.1 of uncultured Gammaproteobacteria bacterium. Lineage (GTDB taxonomy): Bacteria > Cyanobacteriota > Vampirovibrionia > LMEP-6097 > LMEP-6097 > CAZKFA01. The sequence continues at coordinate 22,400 of CAZKFA010000021.1, read as the reverse complement.
GGAACTCTCTAGATCTGTCTTCTGGGTTTACCAAATACAAAGGTTCATTGCTAAGGCTGATGTCTTTGACAAACAATTGATAAGAGCCCAGAGACTTAGCTAAATCTGAGATTCTTTCTCTATAAGCCTGAAGGAATGCAGCTTTGACTTCTGGGTCATATTCAAAACTCGCATCCTTCTTTAGAATAGCTTGTGGCAATGCTTCAGCATGTCGCGCCAGATTCTCTTCATATGTTAATGAATCATCATATTCAGGCATAAAGAATTTGAGTGGAGTTTGCTTGTCATATAGAAATCTATACCAAGCCTGACTCTCGTCTATAACAATCATTGGTAAGTATTCATCAGAGAATAATTCAGCAATGCCAGACATAGTAGAATCATCTAGATCACGCTTTAACAAAGAATATCTAAGAAGTTTAGCTGAGATATCATCATCGGGATGTTTCTCTATAGCAGCTTGATCTCTAGTCTGCACCAAATGTAATCTATCATCCATATCAATCAAGAACTCTGCCTCTTGGAACTCTTGCGAGTATTGGCTAGAAAGCTCTTGGTAAGCAGTTTTGATCTGGTCAATTTGTGCTTGACTGATAATGCTTTGTGGCTTAAGATCAGCGAGATCAGATCTATAGACCAAGGCTCCAGAATCCCAAATTTTAATTTCAAAACTAACCTGTTTATCAGCGAGCTCATCCTTAGTTCTATGTTTAAATAATCCTCCCAGAAAATCCAAATCACTAAACGAATAAGATTTAGCTTCTATAGATTGCCTATCAGAGTTATATACAACAGGTTCTATTTTGATAGAGTATTTAGTTTGGATTTGTGGCATCACTATCAGACCCAAATCATCCATACTAAGCTTAGCCCATTCTTGTTTAGCATAATTAATACGAGTCAACCGGCTATCATCCTGCTTGATATGATTGGTAGCAGCCACAAAATCTTCATAAGTCGGATTGACATTAGGGATAGAAGAGAATACTCCCGACAAAGGCAATTCTGGAGAGCCTTCTAGAACGTGAGCGCTCCTAACAATAATTGGACCTTGATGATTTAGTCGAACCAAACTTTGTTCGAACAATTCTTGATTATTTATTTGCGTTGGATTGACAAAAAACATATCTGGTACTAAAGCAGCCAGCTTAGGATTAGCTTGCATCTCTAATAGTCTTCTCGCCTTATCAAAGAAGAACGCTGATTGATCTTTGACGCTGCTTAGTTCTGTAGTCTTAAACAAATCAGTTACAGGCTTGATGTCAATTGGCTTAGAATCCTCTATTAGACTATGTTTCAGACCTGCTTTATCTTTATAGCTTAATGCTGTAATTTGATTTGCTGTTCTTCTGAAAATAATCTCACTAAAAGCTAACCAACTATCAGTATTAGTGATGCGATAATCTGTTCCATTCTTAATAGAAAGCTTAATTGATTTATCTAAATCTAATTCGACATCAGCACGCTGATCCTCTGGTACTACTAACTGTATAAGATGATCCAAGAAAGCAGTAAAATTTGTAATCACTGTTTGTATCTGAGCTAATTTTGCTGGATTACTATCGATATCTTCAAATAATTGAAAATCACTTATAGGTGAAAATAAATCAGCTAAGTCTCTATCTGATTTGAAGCACCCCCCCCTATTATCTTGGACGGCTATATTATCTTCGGCCGCAATAAAGTCAGAAAGCTTAGTCTTATCAGCCATTTGAGTTAACAAATCGTGAAAATTGACAGAGTGAATCTTAAAGATCATGTTGGTTATCTTACCACGGGAAGCAATTTAGAACCTTGTTTGATATTGTTTTTATCTAAGTATTGGTGAAATAAATTCAAGAAGCTGTTTTTGTTACCATGATCAGCCCAAGTCGGAGCAATTAATTCGCCAATCTTGCCCTCACCAATTAATCTTTGGATAACAATATCTGTTCTTAATCTTGCTATAAATTCTGCTAAGACTGGGATATATTGTTCTTGGCTAAACACTTCTAGCTCGCCATTGAGGTAATCTATCTCCAGTGCTGTTCCTTTGAAAATACAAAGCTGATGAATCTTGATATCGTGAATTGCTGTCATAGAAAGCTTCTCAGCAGTCTCTAGCATCATCTCTGTAGTCTCACCCGGTAATCCAAGTATCACATGAGTGCAGATCCGCAGTAGCGGATTTTTGCGCGCAGCTAGTCTGTGAGCGGCATCTACGAAATCTTCAAAACTATGAGCGCGATTTATGCGTTCAAGAGTCTCGTTGTGTGAAGTCTGTACGCCGATATCAACCCAAACTTCAATGCCGCGTCTAGTGTAGTTTTCAAGCAAATCAATAACATCTTCAGCAACACAATCGGGACGAGTGCCTATAGCCAGAACCAATACCTGAGGGTGATCTACGGCTTGATCATAAAGTGAACGTAAGTAATTAATATCAGCATAAGTGTTGGTGAAGGATTGAAAGTAAGCAATAAATTTATCAGTCTTGAAGCGGTAGCCTTGTTCTGCTATGCCAGTGAGTAATTGAGCTTTGATACTGAGAGCAGCATCCTGAGCGCCAGAGCTAGAGCCATCTTCAGTACAAAAAGTACAACCACCAACTGATTTGGAGCCGTCAATATTCGGACATGTGAAACCACCTTCTAGCGTCACTCTCTGCACTCTGCCGCCGAAGCGTTGCTTGAGATAGTTATAAAGACTTGAATAGTATTCTTGGTTGGGGATCATATACTAACAAGTCTATTATGGCATTTTGAATTCTGTATTTTATTTACAAGTCAGACTCGGCAAATTTCAGAACAGTTTCACTCAGTTGAGAGCCTTGATGATAAAAATGCGCAAAAATATTCACTTCGTTACGGCAAAAGTTCGAAAGCGTCGAATTTTGCCTACTCCGTTCAATTTTTGCTGTTTTTCTCTATCAAAGCCTCAAAATTCGTGCAACTGATTCTGAAATTTGCCTTACCACTGCTATTTTATGAATTAATTAACTAATTTCTTAGCGCGACAATAAATTAATTAAGCAGTGTATAATTATTAATTAAGCGCTGTAAAATTAATGAAAATGGAAGACTATACATATTGACTAGATTTTTGCTAATATATATAGCTATGAACCAATACATGAATAATAAGCCAAATAACTTCATGTGTATGCATTTTGCTAGGGTTTAGTTTTTCTTAGAAGGAATAAAAAGAAACTAAGCCATTTCAAAATGGCTTGAGCGTTGCATGCCTCAATTAATTGATAAACCGATAAATTTAACTACTGGCCACCATCCAGTAATTGCAGAAACGCGTGAATTGACTCAGCCTGAAATTAAGCAACCTATTATAGAAGCTAAGAAAGAATCTATTACTGATGTACTAAATCAAATATCCAAAGCACAAGAGCTAATTGATAGGACACCGATTCCAGTAGAACCATTACAGCATTCGTTCTATGATAGTTCTAAAATTCCTACTCAAAGTATAATTCAAAAAATTAGATTGCATTATCCTAATGTGATGAATGTTGTTGCGGTGATTTTGCATTCAGCTGCTGCAAGTTTTCCTTTTATACCTTTTATCTCTGAGAATTTTGCTAAGGATATTAAACAGAAGGCAATATTTTTCTCTAGGTATATTGTGCCTATCAATATGTTTCATAATGCTATTGAAGCTCTAAGTAAAAAAAGACTATTTGAAGGACTTGCTAGGCTCCCAGTTCCTTTTCTGATGCCGTTTCTACCGTTTTTTAATTTTAAGCTGCCTTATGGTATTTTTGCTGGAATTAATTTCCCTAATGAAGAGATTGTTAAACGTGTTGGTGAACTAAATGACAAAGCAACTTTTAGTCAGAATAATAAAAAAATTCTTGATGGTCTAAAAATGATGTGGCAAGAATTGTTTGATAATAAAGTCTCAGACAAACAGCGATTCAAGACAGCTTCAATTCTTACTGGTACTTTTTGTATGCTATTTGGAGCCGTTAATAGCTTGATCTTTGCTCCTAAGAGTTTGAATAATTTGCCTGCCACTGTGTTTGGATTCTTGCGTAGTATTGGTGGTTTGATTGGAGATACTGTATTGATTGCTACTGGCGATGCCAAAGAAAAACTAATTGGTACTTTGTATGCTGTTGGTTCGTTTATGGATATAACTCAACGTTGGATTACTAATCCAGCGGTCAATGAACTCTATAATCATGCCAAAACCTCTCTAGATACGATTTCTACGATGTTGTGGACTCACTTCTCAACACAACGCAATATGTCTAGTAGTCAATCACGTAACTTAAGTCCGTCATTAGCGGCTTAATGTAGGGACTCGAAGTAATTAACCTAATACTATTCAGTAAAGTTTTGTGATTTTTTTGCTTCTTGCTCGCTCCCTAGTTATCAAAAAGCTCTTCGAAGTAAAACTTCTCATCGCTTTTCTCAACAGGGTACCCATAGCTCGCAAGAACAAAAAAATCTTTAAAAACTTTGCTTGGCTGTGTTTGTAATTACTATACAGTGTATGATAAGCACAAGGAAGCCTCATAGAGATTGATTAAGTAATAAAATGCTGTCTATAGTTTAACTATAACTTTCTTCACTTCTTCCTTATCATCGAAGTGAATAGTCTTGTCTTTGAGGATTTGGTAATCCTCGTGTCCTTTACCTGCGATAACCACAATATCATTTCTACCAGCATCTTTAATTGCCATCTCGATTGCAGAAGCTCTATTGGCGTTGATTTTGACTTTGCTCATGTTGGGTATGCCAGCTAAGATATCAGCAATAATTTGCTCAGGATCCTCTGAGCGTGGATTGTCTGAAGTGATATAAACTAAATCTGATAATTCATAAGCTATCTTGCCCATCTTCGGTCTTTTAGTGATATCTCTGTCACCACCACAACCAAAAAGACAGATCAAACGTCCTTGGGTACTGTGTTTCAGCAATTCGCGAGCACCTATTAGTACATTATATAAGCCATCGGGACTGTGTGCGTAGTCAACGATACAAAGCGGGCTGTTGTTTTGTTGGATAGTCTCGAAACGACCAGCGACTGGTTCTAGTTTTGGCATTTGAGCTAATATATTTTCTAATCTTATACCCTCTTGTAACACAGCAGAGACTGCTGCTAGTGAGTTATATACATTGAATAAACCATTAAGTCTTAGTCTGACTGGATATGATTTGTTCTTGTAGATTAGGTTGTAGCTTAATCCTTGATTGTTGAATTCTAAATCAGTTGCCTGCAGATCCGCTTGATTCGTAACACCGTAGGTTATGATTGTTAGATTCTGTTTTTCTGCTTCTTTACGGAAGGCATCATAATAAGGATCGTCTACATTTAATATGGCGTAGTGGGATGTTTGCAAGAAAGCTTTTGCTTTTGCGATGAAGTAATTATCCATGGTGATGTGGTAATCAAGATGGTCCTGAGTTAGATTGGTGACTATCATTGTCTTATAAGTGATAGCTGCAACACGTTTTTGTTCTAACGCGTGAGAGCTAACCTCCATGGTTAGATATTTATAACCATCTTTGACTATATCAGCAAGAATCTCTTGAGTTTCTTTTGATTGAGGCGTGGTATTACCAAGCTCTTTGTATGTGGCTTGAGGACTAGCTTTGAAGCCAATGGTCCCTAGTAAAGCACATTTCTCAAGTAGTCCTTGAATAAGATGTGTGACCGTGGTCTTGCCATTAGTTCCTGTAACACCAATGATAGACAGCTTTTCACTAGGAGTGCCGTAGAACTGGGCTGATAATTCTGCCAGGGTTAATCTAGCATCTTTGACCTTGAGGATTTTTATGTCTTTAATCGTCAAGTCCTTCTCTGTGATGATCAATGTCGCACCTTTGTTGATAGCGTCATTGATAAAATTATGCCCATCAAATTTCTCACCTTCAATTGCAATGAAGATCGAGCCTGGAATTACTTTCCTACTGTCGTAATGAATAGCAGTATATTGTTTTAGATCAAGAGGCATCAATTAGCATTATACTAGATTAAGCAGCTTGTTGTTTATCATTACCCTTTGGTGCTTCGTGAGCTCGTTTGACTTCTGCCGCTTTACTTGAGAACTCTTTATCTCTGCCGTAGAATTTCTTAGTGTGCTCCACTATGTGTTGTGGTTTTTTGAAGTCATTACTAGAGTCAAAGTAACTAGTAAATCTTTCACCTTTAGCAGCGGTTTTACGTTTAGTATTGATTGCTCCTAATTCTAAGATCGGATTGAATTCTTTAGAGATACCTTGTAGATAAGCTCCAAGACCAGCATAGATACCAAGTTGTCCAATTGTTGATTTGTGGAATAAACCACCAAGTGCTTGTCCCCAAACTCCTATACGTTGCCACCAACCAGCACTCTCTGGATTGAATTGTCCTTGACGTCCCTCTGTGTCTGTAAATAATCTCATATGACCATGAGCATCTTGCTCAACGTGTCGTGCTGCCGTCATCATACCGAAGGTTGGTAGTATGTTTGCAATAGCAGTTAAACCGTAATCAAGTCCTGGGATTTTTAGTTTGTGAGTAGCTGCTGATAGCATGGTTGCTGCAATAGCAAACATACCAGAAGCTGAATATTGGTGTGAAACGCTAGCAACGTTAGTGTAATCTTTACCACTGGTCATTGATGTTTTGGTTAGACCACTCTTAGTAAAGAAAGAAGAGACACTGCCCTTGCGGTAACCTTTGACGGTTAACCATTGGTATGTCATTTTGAGACCTTGAACTACGTCAGCAACAGTCTCAGCGAGTAGTTGACCCATAAATGGTTTGCATTTCATTATCCAAGCGGTTCTGGATTTAGTAAATTTTTCACCAACATCTCTAATGTTAGAGAATTCTTTTTGATCACCAAAAGCGGCTTCGACTTCTTTCTCGGTACCTGCTTTGTATTTATCAAGGATTACATTCTCTGCTTGAATGGTACCGCCAGCTCTACCTAATTGTAATAAGCCATTAGCTGTAGCCCAGAGCATTTTATGTGGATAAGACTCTGATGGGAAACAATTAGACGCAAGGCTGCAGATTTCACCTAAGAATTGAGCTGGGAACCTTGTTGGCGAGCGCAGTCCACGAGTTATACCAGAGCCAAAGTTATTTAAGATCGATGCCACACGTTGGACTACTTTTGCTTTCTTTGCTATGCCTTCTTGTCCAACTAAACTACCGACAGCTCCAACGCCACCAGAGATCATTAATGTTTGTGACAAGAACGATAGGAATCTTGTCATCACTGGTCTAGAATTGTCAATTTTTAACAGCTCGATTATTTTAGGTCCAACGAATGGTATTGCTTTAAGGAAACCTAATTTTGATTCTAGTGATTCTACTGGTTGAGGGAAGTATTTTTCTAGACCTTTCTCAGCAAAGCCAATATCAGGCGTTGCCAAAGTCCTATAACGTACAGGACCTTCTGTTGCAGTTTGCTTAGACTCTGGTAAATCAAAAGGAATTTTTTCTTTTTCAAAGAATTTTTGAAAAGTGTAAGCAAAAATAGCATTAGTTAAATGGATGTTATCAATCTGGTGTATTTTGTTGCCGTACTGAGACAGCAATTCATCCGTCCATTGAGATTTCGTTTTAATTTCTCCAGTGCTAACTCTTTGGAATTTCTTATCACCAAGGTCTTTTAGGCAGAAAGGATGTCCGTGATTGAGATTCACGCCATTATCTTCTTTTGCTAAGAGGTTAACCATTTCTTCAGCAACATCGCGCTTATTCATTAAGCCTCTTGCTATAACCCCCATACCACCGCTAATTACAGCTTGGGCTTCAGCTGGCGCATCACTGCCTCTACTATCGCCTCTAAAAACAGAGAAGATATTTTTGTCTTGAGCTTCTTGATAGCGTTTTATGACCTCATCCTTGGTGTTCCAAGGAGAAATCTCAATGTAGAATTGATTATTATCAATGATATTGATTATTGAGTGTTTGTGTTTTGGTTCTTTGAGCTCTTTGTGATCTTTGTCAATAAATTTCTTAAGATCTTTAATTTCAGAGAAGTTTTTGATACTACTAACATCTTTTTTATTGACGGTAACAAGGTCTGTGCCTTTTGGTATACCGAGATTCTCTTCAGCCCACTTCTGAGCAGCTTCAGATCTAGTGTACTTAAATAGTAGGTCATAGAGCTTTGCTCTAATATCATCTCTAAAAATATTGGTGCCATCAATTGCGTGCGGAGTGAAGCACATAATTGATTGAGCACCGTCTCTGAGAATCTCTGTGAGTTTCATTTCTGACTCTACATCATTTGGGTTTAATAGAGCTTTGAGATTTTGTGGAAAATTAATATTGAGTTTATTGACCTCATTGACAAACTTTTGTGCAGTCCAGCTTTCTTTACGTGCTTTGCCAGCAAGTGACATGTAGCGATGATATTGCTCATTCGATAAGCCCGGTATTAATAAGAATGCTTGTGGTAAGGCTTTGAATTCACATGTTCTAATAGAGTCCCCATCGTTGTATCGTAGGTCTAAAAATTCTTGTAAGAAACCTTTCTCTGTAACGTTACCTGGTTGGCTACAGAAGTTTATAAGCTTCATGAAGTTGCGAGTTGGTTCGGAGATGATTAATGGTTCACCATAGTAGCTAGTGACACCACCACTTAAGCCAAATGTGTCGGTGTTGAAACCTTCCATTTCACCACGTTCGCCAACACAAGAAGAAATTTCTTCTAGGCTTACTCTGTTTGGATTCTGAGCATTATTAACAGGATCTTCAGTGCCTACGATACTTTGGCCAGCTACAATACCTGGTCTTGCAGTTAGTATGCTTAATTTAGTACCTAAGAAATATAGGAACTGCGCTAGGATTGTGTTCCAATGACGATCTTGTTCTGAAGCTTGCGAGCTAGTGCTAGCTACCATGATTGGATTTTTGTAAAACATGGTACCGTCACCATCTGTGAAGAAGTCTACTGCTTTGCCCGCAGCTAGTTCTGTCATAATGTGCTGGAATATTTCAAAGAGAACAGTTTTTATTCTTTCTTTTTCTTGACCCTTTGCTCCCATAAATAGAGAATCTGGAATATCAAGATCTTCTTTTTGTAACTTAAGTAATTCTTTTGCTCTTGCTACTATCTCTGCTTTAGTCCAAGGTTTGCCAAGTCCGAGCGCTTTAGCTTGTTCACGAACCTCAGCATTATGGTTCATATTTATTTCAGCAGGCTTAGTAGTTGATTTGGATAGACCAGCGTGCGAAATGTTTGCATTCGTTTTATTATCAGGTTTGCTTTCTGATGAAGGCGTTTTATTAGGGTTACCCTCTTTACTAAATGCTGGGCTTGCAGTTTGTGCTGCTTGGCTTGGTTTAGTTGGCTTGTCCGTAATGCTTGGAATAGTAAAAACTCCTTTGTTCTTACACATCAACGTAATAGGCGAATATTTATTTCTAGCCTATTTGGTGATACGAACAATTATATCCTATTTAAGTCAATTGTGAAGGGCTTTTAGATTAAATTGTATTAACAAAGTAGGTGTGTCCATATAGGTAAAAATAACCAGCGAAATTTTTATGGGTTGTATTATTGATAATACCTTATTGAGGGGTAAATTTAGTTAGTATTTTCTTTGTAAAATAGGCTAAAATATTGGCTTATGCAAAACGTAACTAAACAAGTTTGTAACGTTTGGGTATTTTCACTGGTGTCTCTATTCTTTTTACTTGGTACTAATACCACCGGTAAGCGAGCAAGCTTAGAGAAAATTAAGGATGATTTGGTCTTTAGCCAATCTGAGCTTGATGATGTGGATAAGAACGTATTAAAGATGGGGCTCAAACGTACCCATAAAGTTTTTTATTCTAATGCTTCTTGGTATGGCGAGCATTTTCAAGGTCAAACTACCGCTAATAATGAAGTTTATGACAAGGATCAATTTACAGCTGCCCATAAAACATTAGCTCTTAATACATACCTGCTTGTAACTAATTTGAATAATCAGCGCAAACTGATTGTAAGAATCAATGATAGAGGACCCTATGTTGAAGGACGTGATGTTGATTTGTCTGAAGCTGCGGCAAGATTTCTTGGTGCACAGTCTCGCGGAGTTGTCCCTGTTAAGTACGAAATTCTAGCTAATTCTTTCTGATAGTTTGTTATCAATTAATCTTGTGTTAGCTATTCTTGCTGCCACAAAGACCCTTGTCCATTGCTTTTCAATGTACTCAGGCTCTATGCCCAGTGTTATTAATTCTTGCCAATATTTTTCCTTGGCACTGATGAAATCACTTGCCTTGCTAAGTTGATCTAATATTTTATAAATATTAGCAGCAAGAATCTTTTGTTCATTGTTTAGATATTGGTTGCGGGAGCTCATGGCTAGACCATTAGCCTCACGTAATATTGGTGCTGGAATTATTTTAGTTGCTACGTGATAGCGAGTAACCATTTCTTGAATGATTTTTAATTGTTGATAATCCTTCTCTCCAAAAATAGCGTATTGAGGTTGAATGATATCGAAGAGAATCTTGACTACAGTGCAAACTCCATCAAAATGTCCTGGGCGGCTGAGTCCACAGAGTTGATTGCTGAGTGTTGGGTCAGCTTTGATACTATCATAAGGATAGTTATCATAGATCTCTGCTTTATTTGGTGCAAAAACATAATCAACATTTAGCTTACTTAATAACTCCAAGTCTCTCTCCAGTGTTTTGGGATATTCGTTAAAATCCTCTCCAGCAGAGAATTGCAGTGGATTGACAAATATACTTACCCAAACTTTAGCGGCATGTTTTTGAGCAATTCTCACTAAGGACAAATGTCCTTCATGTAGAGCACCCATGGTTGGTACTAAAGCTTGTTCTGGACCAAGCAAAGAAATGGCTTCGTTGCGATTATGAATTAATAATGTCATCTGCTATAAGTCTTTGGTAGTCTGAGATTGAGGCTAGTGGTAATTTCGTAACTAATGGTACTAGCAGCTTGTGCCCAATCTGAGACCTTGCAGTGTGGACCAATTAATTCGACAATATCACCAACTTGAGCATTGCGGGGCCCAATGTCAAACATCATTTGATCCATTGTTACTAAGCCAACCTGATTAATATATTGGTCTTGGTAATATCCTTTTATTTTGTTTGATAAGGCTCTAGAAATGCCATCGGCGTAACCTAAAGGTAATGTGATAATTGTTGTATCTTCTTTGGCTGTCCAGCTTTGCTTGTAACTAACGGATTCACCTTTTTTGATTTGTTTGACATGGCTGATGCGGCTGAAGAGAGACAGTATTGGTTTGAGCTCAGCTGATTCCAGTCCATAGAGTTCTATGCCACAGCGAACGTAGTCAAAGTTAAGTCCAGAGAGAGTTTTAGCTACCATGCTACTGGCTGGATGCTTCGGGTAATCGAGCCCAGAAGTAGCGGTGATGAATTGTTGTTTTTGAAACTCACAGAATTTATTGTCTTGTGGATCTGAGAAGTGAGTAAAGATGCTAGCAATGTTTAAATTGGATAATTGAGTAATAGTATGAATTTGTTTTTGTGTAGAGTCATCTACTTTGAAGCCAATGCGATTCATTCCTGTATCAATTTTTATATGAACTTGTGCTATGCAATTGAGAGATTCTGCTATGCGATTTATTTCTTGAGCAGCAGCCAAATCTACTATAGTAATTTCGATATCATTTTTTATAGCTTCTTCAAGTGCCCATGCTGGGCTAACTCCAAGTATGATAATTCTTTTTTTGCTAGATTGGCGTAATTCTAGAGCCTCATCAATACTGGCCACTCCATAAGCAAGCACGAAATCATAAGCATCTAAAGTCTTAGCAATAATTCCTGCTCCATGCCCATAAGCATTGGCTTTGAGCACTGGTATTAATGGTTTGTTGAACCATGAGTGTAATTTCTTGAGATTATATTCAAGATGCGTTAGGTTGATTTCAATCCAAGCGTCCCTGCGAAATTTATTTGTAGGATTAGTTCTAGTTTGTACCATTTAGCACCATCTTCAGGTTATCCTCATCGAAGTCTGGCCAGAGAGTCTCGATGAAACTTAATCTAGCATTAGCTGCTTGCCAGAGTAAGAAATTACTCAAACGCTGTTCGCCACCAGTGCGAACTACAATATCTGGGTCAGGAGTACCTTGGGTATAAAGGAAGTCTTCAAAGCCACTTTCTGTTAGGTTTACTATTTGATCAGCATCAAGTTCAGTCTTGATACGTTGAATAGCAGTATTAAGTTCATCCAAACTGCCATAGTTGAGAGCAATTTGTAAATGAAGACCAGTGTTGCTATTAGTAGCTTCTACTAGTTTATTTATATTGTTGATGATGCGTGTTCCAGTGAAAGCTGTGAGGTTACCGATAAAGCTCACTCGGACATTTTTTTCTTTTAGACTTGATAGCTCCTGTAAAGCAACTTCAGCTAACAACTCAAAAAGAAAATTCACTTCATTGACTTCTCTTTTCCAATTCTCTGTAGAGAAAGCATAAACTGTTAAATGTTGAATGCCATAACTTGGAGCAAGACTCACTAATTTTTTGAGTGCTTGAACACCAGCTCTATGTCCTTCGATGGAAGCAAGAGAGCGCTGTTTTGCCCAGCGCCTATTGCCATCCATAATTACAGCCAAATGTTTAATTGTATTTTGTACTTGCACTAAGCTAATTGTAACAAATTGATACTTAAAGACAGACTTAATTAGCTTTGGCAGTAACCCTGATCTCATCATCCTTTATGTTTTCTAAATCAAAGATAACTTGGCTCGCACCCATAGGATTCTTGCTGGTCTTGCGTTTATAGTTTACTACCCGAATTTTACTGCTATCACCAATAACGATTTTTTTGCTAGATATTGGAGCTAGATAAACCATAAAGCTTAATTTATTGTGCAGTGTATCTGATATTGGTACTTGAATACGATCTTTAGCAGAGCCTTGAGATTGAGGTAAAGGAATCTTTTTCAATTTTGTGACATCTAATTGTTTACTGGCTAAATGATCTAAGATGAAAAGTTTCTTGTTGTAATAAATATCCATCTCTAGGACTTTAATACCTTGATCTTTGAAATTGCTTCTAGGATTCTCTACTTCAGCCGTGAAACCTACTCTACCAGGATTCATTGTTGTCCCAGAGATATGTCTGAATTCTTCAGCTTCACCAAAATCATCCTCGACTAGAGGAGTGTCTGGTATATTGAAGGTTTTTTTGATGAATAGTACTGTTGCATGAATTGAAATGATGATTTCTTTAATTTGTTGATAGAGCTCTTCCAGTTCAGCTAATTTTTGTAAGGCTCCTGTAATAGACAAAGATTGCTCTCTAAGCTCCTCATAGTCCTTACGACTGAGCTTGACATAAGCTGTTTGGCTTTGTATCTGTGTTGTTTCTGTTTTGCTTGTGGTGTTAGCAAAGCAAAGATTGTGATTCAATATGGCTATTAGTAATAGTAATGTTTGTAGTTTACGCATAGATATCCCCCTAATGCTGTATTCTCTCAAATTGTTGATTTAGGTGAAAGGGGTCAAATGGTAACTAGAGAAAATGATTGATAATAAGTTTAATAACTTTGGGTAGAACCAAATCAGGAAGGAGTCTCTGTTTGAGCGGTAATGTTAGTTTTCTTGGGCTGAATAGTTCCTTTGATTCAGCATCTTTAGTTAGCCAATTAGTTCAATTGGAGACTCAAACGCGTATAACCCCTTTAGAAACAAAAAAAACAAATCTTCAAAGTGAGAATACTTTTTTAACTTCAATAGGATCAAGTGTCGGTGATCTGCGTAGTTCTATTGGTCTATCTAATATTAGTAATGGTACGACTTCACTTGCCCCTAAGAAAATTACGACTACAGATAGCACTAATACTTTTTTGCAAGTCACAAGTACTGATGCGGCTGTCGCTCAAACGTTTGATCTAAGTATACAGAAACTCGCAACTAATACCATACGTAAGTCTAGTAGTCCTGTAAAAGTTGATTTGACTAATGCTTCTGATATTAGTTCGGCTAACTTTAAAGGTGGTGTAACTCTTAGCAATGGGACTGTTACTATTAATGGAGTGACAGCCACTTATACTGCTGATGGAGATCCTACGATAGCTGATATAGAGAGCTTCCTGACTAGCTTTGCTGGAGTTACTGGTACTTTTAATGAGAGTACTGGTAAATTTGATTTGACTGGTGTCACAAGTCTTGGTTCTTCTGGTGACACTGGTAATATGCTTGCAGCATTAGGGCTCACTAATGCTCAAATATCAGTGGGCAATGTTTCTGGAATCCAGAATTTGGAAGCTGTTAAAGCTAATACTTTACTGACTACTCTTGGCGTGACTGGTACTCAAATAACAATTAATGGCACTGCGATTAGCTATGATCCTAATGTTGATGCTATCAGTACTTTAGTTGCAAGAATTAATACAACGGCTGGTGCTAAAGTTAATGCTTCCTATGACGCCGTTAATGGTGAGTTGATTTTTAGTAATAAAAGCACTGGAGCGCTTTCTATAACAGTTAGCTCTGATGGCGATATTACTCCATTGAATATTACTGGTGGAGCTGCTGAGACCCTTGGTGATAATGCGGAGTTTACAATCTCTACTTTGAATGGTGGTGCAACCCTAGTCAGTAACAGCAATACAGTTACTGGCTTAATTCAAGGATTGACTTTTAATTTGAATAAAGTTACTACATCAGCTGTCAATGTAAGTATTGCCGAGGATGCTAGCGGCTATAAAGATAGGATTAATAATTTAATTACGAAGGTTAATGTTTTAATTTCAAATCTTAAATCTAGAGACGATAGTTTCAGCCGTAGTCTTATTTCAAGAATCAAAACAGCTTTAACTAAGGTTGTTGGTGTGAATGGTACGGATACTTATACTAGTTTTATTGATCTTGGTCTCAAGAGTAAATTAGATTCGCAAGGCAAGTTCACTGGTTATGAGCTTACTTCTGCTACTTTTGATGCGGCTTTTGCTGACAATCCTACTGCCGTGAATAGTGTGCTTTATGGTAAGACGAGTACCAGCTATGACCCACTATCTAACGGTGATTCAGGCATTATTGTGCAATTTACAGATCTATTGAATGCCTATGTTGATCCTAATGTTTCGACTCTTGGGATTATTCAATCTGTTAAGGATTCAATCTCTAATCAAATTAAGACAACTGACAATAGGATCGAAAGAGCGCAATTGAGTATTGATGCCTTGGAAGCAAGACTGAAAAAACAATTCTCTCAGCTAGATACGATTAATGCTCAATTTAAGCAGCAACAATCAGCACTAGCTAGTTTGACGAGTAATAGTAATGCATAAAATTCAAACTATTGAAGAAGCTATTAAGCAGTTAGATAGTCATAATCAGCAGCTAGACTCGGCTTTGGATTCAGAGAGATTTGATTTGGCTATTGAGATTTTGAAAAACAGGTTGATAGTAATTAGTGCTATAACGGAATTTAAGGTAAAGCAGAGTTTGTCTGATTCTCAGAAGGCAGGACTAGACAGAGTTCTAGCTGATGGTGATGTGATTCAAGAAAAAATAATGTTCAAACGTAATAGAATTGGTCAGAGGTTAGAAAATTCTCGTAAGGTTAATGCTGTTAATAAAAACATTGCATATTAGGTCTTAGAATTATTTAAAAACCAAGCCATTAAGAGATAAAGCTTTTTGTAATTTTGGTTCTGTTTGTTTCTTTGTTTCTATAAATTTCAAAAATTCTTTCTCTATATTGTCGTGCGAGAATTGTAATTCATTTCTGATTACTGAAGAGCTCACGGTGATTACCATTCGGCGTTGTTTGTCAAATTCTTTAGCTTTGCTGTATTTAGTAAGCTTATCCATTCCTTTGCTGTTGGTGAATTCATGCCAAAATCGCATCAATTCATAATCAAGCATTTTGATGTCAAGATCAAGATCTTTTACTAGATTCATCAGCACTTGTTTTATGGAACTTAGATCTTCAGCTTTGCGGCGCATAATTGTTTGTTGCTCCTATGATTTGTCCGTTATTGATGCTTACTATCTGTGCGTTCTGGCTCCACTTCTCTAAATGCTTACCAAGGTGAGTGGTAGTGATAATTACTTGTGTGCCTTCTTTAATGCTTTCTAGCAGGTAATCTTGCCTGTCTTCATCAAGCTCAGCGAGCACGTCATCTAGTAATAGAATTGGATATTCACCATGTTGTTGTTTGAGTAGCTCTAGTTCTGCAAGTTTGAGTGCTAGTGTGATACTTCGCTTCTCGCCTTGACTAGCAAAGTTTTTTGATTGATTGTCGTCTAAGCTAAAAATACAATCATCACGATGTGGTCCAATATTTGTAAAGGATCTAGCCAGATCTTTATCATAAGAATTCACCATATCTTGCGCAGTGATTATCGCAGCAGTGTAATCAAGTTTTAGAGTTGTGCTGCTAGCTGATATGTCTCGATAACAGACCTCGGCAATTTTCTCTAATTGGCTGATAAAATTTTTTCTTTGAGTGCTGATAGCATTAGCACTGCTGATAAAGAGTTCGTCCCATAGTCCCAACTCCGCTCTCTGATTGGGACTTAGGCTACTGCTGTGGTATTTCCCTTGTTCATTGAGATTTTTGAGTAATTTGTTTCGTTGTGTTAAAGCTGAATCGAATTTATCGAGTTCAGTGGCGTAAGCTTTGTCCATTTGACTAATAACACTATCTATCCATTGTCGTCTTATTGTTGGGCTACCATTGATGATATCAAGATCATCTGCCATAAATGATACGGAGTAAATATTGTGTAATAGTTCTCCGGGTTTCTTTGCTACATCATTGACTTTCAGAGTACGCCTGCCACTTTTGCGAATCAAGAGAGCAATATCAATATCTTGGGTTTGATTAGTTGCACGAGCTTTAATGATGGCTTGATCAAGATTGAAATTAATTAGATCAGAATCTTTATGCTGTCTTCTAGAGCGTAAATGACTTAGAATTTGAATTACTTCTAGTAAATTACTTTTGCCCTCAGCATTTTTGCCCAATATAATGGTTTTATCGTGACTAAAAACCAGCGAGGCTTCTAGATAATTGCGAAATCCGAGTAATTCTATGCTTTTGATAAACACTAAACTACATTATAACAGCAGCCTAATTGGCAAACATGTTATAAAATTGGCACTAAGGGGAATAATGTAAGGATATAGCTTTTTGCGTTTTTTATTGATTTTGCTTTTGTTGGGAGTTTGCAGTAGTGCCGTTAGGTCTGCTGATTCTTTGCAAGAGCCAATTGAAGAAGTAGCTGTTATTGAATCGACTCAGAAGGAGATGCCTACTGAGGTTAGTGTTGAGATTACTGCTGACACTGTTTCTTATAATGACGAGCATGGTTTCTATGAAGCTGATGGTAACGCTGAAGCCTATCTCAAAGAAAAAGATGCTACTTTGCGTGCTGATAAAATTACCTATGATTCAGTAACTAATTTGCTTGAAGCTACTGGTGATGTCAGTATTACCCAAGCAGAGAGTATCATTTATGGTAGTTATGCGTCTTTCCTGACGACTACTGAGAAGTATATTATTAATGATCCGCGTTTATTTGTTGAGGGCATGAAGCTAAAAGCTCGATCAGCAGAATCAATTCCACGTAAAAAGAAAAAGAGCGATCAAGAACAGAAAAGTGACATTTTATTTGAAGACGGTTTGATTGCTTTGGATAAGCCAATTTCTCTTTATGCGCACGGTAATATAGCTAGCACCAAATACAGTCAGGAACAGGTTCAGCACAATAGGCATCGTGATGTCGATTGGGATGATTTGACTGATAAGTCTAGATTTCATTATACGGCCAAAGAAATTTTCTATGATAAAACGAAAAAAACTAATAATTTAAGAATTACTGGGGCTAGAGTTTGGATTAATGATCGCTTGAGCATACCTTCTCCGGTGCAAGTTACTACTACTGTTGGAGAGGCAGCTGATACGAAATTCAAGGGTCCAGTGATTGGAACTAGAGAACGAGTTGGTGGTTTTGCAGCTGGTCCACGTTATTATTATTCGATTGATTCTGGTACTTTTTCGTTGGTGCCATTGCTACAAATGGGTAATGGACCATCTTTTGGTGGTGGTGCTTTGGCCACCTTCAATACTCCTGGTGATAAAACTGCAATTATGGCAGGTTATGGTAGTTTGTATAATCGATTCATTGCTAATGTTCATCAACAATTCTGGACTAATTATGAAGTTAATGGATTATTTAATCAGTTCTATCGCAATAGTATTTTTGGTGCGAGCCAAGTTGGACAGATGTATGAATTAGCTTCTGATCACACTATTAGATTGCCTTTCGTAGATCAGCGTGGATTACGATTAAGGGGATCAGTTGCTTTTGCTAAAGACAACGTAGAATTGTTTAGTAATCAATCTAGAAAAATTGTTGCTGGTGAGATTGATGGTAATGTTAATGAAGATCATTCTGGTTTCCGTTCAGCACTTGAAGCTTCTGTTTATTCTGAGCCAATTTGGCGACTTGGGCATGAGCTAGCCAATGTGAGTTTGAGTGCTAAAGGACAAGGTGCCTTTAGATTCTATGGTACTGGAGATACTTTAACTGTTGGTCGTTTTGGACCAGCTCTAGAAACGCGTTTGCGTAATTTGAGTTTTGAGATTGATTATTTGACAGCTATAGTAAGTGGCGAATCACCTTTTTTCTTTGACCAGTTTATTGATGGTAGTCAGTCTATTTTGTTTGATGGAGATTATAAGGTTAATAAGTGGTTTAGCTTTGGTACTTTATTGACTTACAACTTGAGTCGAGAGCAGTTTGTACGTAATCAGGTGCGAACAGAATTTGGACCTGAGGATTTTAAGATTCGTTTGAGTTACGATACTATATTTAACCAGATAGATATGGGCTTCAATGCTATATTTGGAGATCCGGTGAAGTATGAGAAGCTTAAAGTACGGATGTAGGTGAATATACCCCATAAAAATATTCTTGTCAAAAACAGTTCTGACTCTGCTTTATACAAATATCATTCAAGGAAGTCCCCCCGAATCGAATTGAAACCCCGTCTTTTTCTAAGTTTAGGCGGGGTTTCAACTTTCTTTGAGCCCAGTAAGCGTGACGCCTTTAATAAAGTATTTTTGCCCAAGAACGAATAATATAATTACTGGAATAATCATTATTATTACAGCTGCCATCATTGGTCCCCATTGGGCGCCACCTAAGCGTGATTGATATTGCTGTAAGGCTAAGGATAAAGTATATTGTTCGGCATTAATTAGATAGATACTTGGTTTGAGTAAATCATTCCAACTAATAAGAAACTGAAACAATCCAACTATGATTAAAGCTGGCTTAGCAAGTGGCATATAGATAGTACGCCAAATGGTGATCTCATCAGCGCCGTCGATTTTAGCTGCGGCTCTCAGCTCTTGAGGAATACCAAGGAAGAATTGGCGCAATAAAAAAATATAGAAAGGCAGTCCGCAGAAATACGGCATTATCAACGGCAACATAGTCCCATACCAACCAAGAGATTTGAATAATATAAATTGCGGGACTGTTAGAACCATCTCAGGTAGCATGATTGTAGCTAGAGTGATCATAAATAACAAATCGCGTCCACGCCACTGCATCGCGGAGAACGCGTAAGCTGCTAGTGAAGATGCAATGATGACACCGATGATATTGAAAATAGCAATATAAAGCGTGTTTAATAAGCAGGCTACAAAGTTAATCCTAGTAATGGCTTCAGAATAATTAGACCAATTGATGAGTCGTGGTAACCAATGGAAGCTCTCTCCATATATCTCGTCAGCACTTTTGAAGCTTGTGCTAATGACTGCTGCAATAGGCAATAGGAAAATTATGCAAAGAATGACTAGCACTAGATGTCTTGGTGCTGATCTCATGAATTAGTGAGCCCTTTTTACAAACCAGTCACCAGAAGCTTTGGCGATTAGCTTACCTTCTTGATTGATTATGCCACCTTCGACATAGACAATAGTGGAGCCAGTTTTAACCACTTCACCAAAAGCAGTTAGAGTGTCATTTGCGCGCCCTGCCCGTAAAAAATTTACATTCATTTGCATAGTAACTACGGACTCGGCTTTATCCACAAAATTAGACGTAACAGCTCCAGAGAGGGCAATGTCACAGAGTGCATTAATGATGCCACCATGAACAGCATTACCAATATTTAAAAACTCTGGTTTAATTTTAAGTTCAACGCGACACTTATTATCGCCATATTCAAGGAATTTGACACCCAAAAAACTTTCAAAGGAACTTTTGTAACGACCTGCTGTTATATTTTCAACGCTACTCATACCTACATTATCGCATACGAGTCTGTGATACAATTAGCTTGTTATGCAACAAGTTAAGCGCAATAAGGCAACCATGCAGCAAGCAGATCTAACGGTCTCTAAGGCTAATCAAAAAAAAGCCGAGACTTTATTTGATAACTTCTCTAATGGTATTAAGCGAGAACTTTCTCGTGATATCAAAAGTTTTGGAATCATGTCTATAGTAAAGCGGATGCTCAGTAAGAGTAAGAGCGATCCAGCAACACCGCATGTGGTTGATGTTATTAAGCGTATGGAGAAAGATAAAATTCACTCCCAAGTTGCTTTGCAATTGGCTGAAACAGCTTCATCTCAAATGCAGAATATGCAGAAAATTGTTTTGATTAAGATGATTCCTTTCTTGGCAGCGACTTTGGGGATAATTATTTGTTTGAGTCTTGCTGCGACGGTTAGACCTTTTGTGATTAGTAATTTTGATTTGCAGAAATTTTTGATTCCATTATTGATTTTGGTTCCTTTGTTTATTTTTGGTTCGATGAAACGCAAAGAAGCTAAGCTTGATATGCTTGCGATTAACGTTCTGATGCAGGCAGCATCAGCGTTTGCTAGTGCGAAGATGTCTGGTCAGGGTACTGTAGCGGCGATGCTTAATCTTGAACAAATGAAGCGTAAAGCTGAGAAGCTAAACAAAACACAGAAAGAAACAGCCAAGATCAGTAAGAAAAACAACAAATGAAGTTTAGAATACTAAGTGTTTTTCTGCTTTTATTGGTGGATCAAGTCTCTAAGTTTGTTATGGAAGCTGTTTTGATTGACAAGGATAGTATTTTGCTTCTACCAAATATTTTGGAGTTTCGTTATTCGCAAAACACGGGTATGGCTTTTAGTCTTTTTGCAGACCATTATTTGATTCTTACGATTTGTGTCTCTATCTTTATCTTGGGGTTAATTGTTTATTCTATTGTACAACGCTCTTTGCCATGGGCTTTGGTTTTTATTATTGCTGGCGGTCTTGGTAATCTTGTGGATAGATTTATTCATGGTTATGTTATTGACTTCATAAATTTTCTTTTTATAGACTTTGCGATTTTTAACGTGGCGGATATTTATTTAAATATTGCTGCAGCATTGATTGCTTGGCAATTATTGGAGCGTAAGAAAGCATGAAAGAAGTTAATCTGTTAATTGATGATGAAACCGTAGGGCAAAGATTAGATCTCTATTTGAAGAATAATCAAGAGTTGGAGCTCTCGCGTTCTTATATCCAAACTCTGATTGAAGAAGGTGGTATTGTCGTCAACGGCAAGGCTGCCAAAGCCTCTACCAAATTGCGTTCTGGGGATAAAGTCGTGGTAATGGTGCCGGAGCCAACTCTGCTTAATGTTGAAGCTGAGAATATTCCACTAGATATAGTTTATGAAGATGATGATCTGATGGTGATAAATAAATCAGCTAATATGGTTACTCATCCTTCTGCTAATAACTATACTGGTACTTTGGTTAATGCCGTTATGTATCATGTCATCAAAAACAATTCTAAGCTCTCTGATATTAATGGTGTACTAAGACCAGGTATAGTACATAGACTAGACAAAGATACTTCTGGTTTGATTTTGGTTGCAAAAAATAACAAAGCTCATCAAAGCCTTGCCACACAAATCAGTGATAGAAGCTGTTTGCGGCTTTATACTGCTCTAGTCTTCGGTAAGATGCAGAGCGTACAGTCTAGGGCTCCTAGTCGTATCCAAAAACAATTCTTGACTATTAGTGATAATCTTGCGCTCGATAATATTTGTGGTGTGGTGGATGAGCCTATTGGTCGCCATCCTAAGTACAGGCAGAAGATGGCAGTAGTACCAGATGGGCGTAGTGCTAAAACTTACTGGCAGTTGATTGAGTCTTTTAGATTTGCGTCTAAGGACTTCTCGTTAGTAGAAGCTAAGCTTGATACTGGGCGTACTCATCAGATACGCGTGCATATGGCTCATTTGAAGCGCCCTATACTTGGTGATAGAGTTTATTCTAAGCTAGATGAGCCTTTTAAGGTTACTCGTCCATTATTACATTCGACCAAGGTGAAGTTTACTCATCCGACGACTAATGAAATCGTGGAATTTAATTCTAAGTTACCAGTAGATTTTGAGAAGGCTTTTAAGGTGTTGAGGGTATAGTAACCCAATAAATTAATGTCATCGCTGTAGAGGTTACGTAATTCGT
>CAZKFA010000020.1:30091-33781 GCA_964551925.1 uncultured Gammaproteobacteria bacterium | reverse complement strand
TTCTTACCAATGGCTTTGATTTCTTCTTTAATACTTCTCACTAAGCCAGCCTCTGACTGCGCTTCAGTGATTTTGGATTCTAGTTCATTGGTGTCTTGTAGTAATTTATGTTCTTGCAAAGTTAATCTAACGCTGCTTGTCATGTTACGCGTCAAAACCAATCCGTTGAAGACAGCACTTTTGATCATTGGTAAAGCCGCAACCATCAAGATAAACACCCAGAATAGTTTTAATTCAGGTGTTTTAGAGTTGCTTGTTTCCTTAATTTCGTCCGAGTTTGGTATGACAGTAACAGTCCTGTGACCGGCAAAGGAATTATTTGGATTGTAGATAAGAGTGTTTTGCATTGGGTTTAACCCCTTGCAGAGACGGATAATATTAATTTTGGTTCCTGTATTATTACGGTAAATTAACACTTGGGAGCTGAACCTTAGCTTCGTTAGTTTGCTCTTTGTTAACTGGATTAGCTAAGTTATTAATCTGCTGTATAGCAATTTCGATAACAGCAGATTGTTCTGGTGTTAGAGTCAGATTGCTTTGAATATCTTCTAACTCTTCCAAAACTGGAATATTATCAGCTTTAACTATAGTGAAATTCAGGCATAAGCCTGCTAGCAGCATTAATTTTGTAAGTTTTACCATTATCCCCCCTTTGGTCTAATATTTTTGATCTACCCAACAACGGTTAAGCTTCGGTTAAGAAATTGGCAGATTTTTCAAATAATTTTCAGTTATACTTCTTTAATATGTTTGATTACCTTTCTGATAAACTACAAGCCACCATCCAGAAGCTTCGTGGATTAGATAAGATTAGTGAGGATAATATTGAGTCTAGTTTAGCTCTGATCAAAAAAGAATTACTTACAGCTGATGTTTCCTTAAAAGCGGTCAAGCTTTTTACTACTAGAGTTACAGAGAACGCACTCGGCGAAAAAGTTATCAAGGGTGTGAGACCTGGTGAACAGTTGGTCAAAATAATTCATGACGCCTTAGTCGAGGTTCTAGGCGGAGAAGCCTGCGCCGATAAGCAAGAAAAAGTTCCCAGCTCTAAAGACGAGATAAATCAACAGTTTTTAAGTAAGATAAATGTAACCGGTGATTTGTCTGCCATCTTATTATTGGGCTTGCAGGGAGCTGGTAAGACAACTACGGCAGCGAAGCTTGCCTACAAACTCAAAGCTCTTGGTCGCAGACCACTCTTAGTAGCTTGCGATTTGCAACGACCAGCGGCAGTTAAGCAATTACAAGTACTAGCAACTAAAGCCGAAGTAGATTTCTTAGAAGTTTCGGTAAGCACTCCACTTGCTTTGTGTGAACTAGCATTCACGCATGCTAAGCAACATGCTAATGATGTTTTGATCTTTGATACAGCAGGGCGTTTGCAAATTGATACTGATTTGATGGCGGAGCTTTTGATTCTAGAAAAACAAATCTCAGCTCAAGCTCCTGTGGAGAAATTATTAGTTTTGGATTCGCTGATTGGTCAAGAAGCTGCAACTGTAGCTCAAAGTTTCGATACGCAGATCGGAATCAACGGAAGCATTCTCACCAAGCTGGATTCAGACAGCCGGGGCGGGGCGGCATTGTCGATAGTTGAAGCAACAGGTAAGCCTATTAAACTTGCCTCAGTTGGTGAGAAGCTTGAGGACTTAGAGCTTTTTTATCCAGAGCGAATGGCGTCGCGCATTCTTGGTATGGGTGATGTGCTTACTCTAGTCGAGCGTGCTCAGGACAAAATCAACGAAGAAGAATCTAAGCGTCTTGAAGCAGAGTTGATGAAGGGTAATTTTAATTATCAAACTTTTATTACAGCACAAAATATGCTCTCTAAACTTGGAGACTTCAGTCAAGTATTTAAGATGATGGGTATGGGGTCTATGCTCTCGCAGTTTGGTCTACAATCCGGTAACCAAGAGGCTTTGATGGAGCAGGGTAAGGAGCGTATTAATAAATTTAAGCATGCTATTAGCAGCATGACTGTTCAAGAAAGAATCAAGCCTGAGTTGTTGTCATCGCACGCTTCTGCCAAATCTCGTAGAACCCGTATAGCCAAAGGCTCTGGTTTGCAAGTTGCCGATATTGATAAACTGACAGCAGAGTTTACTAAGATGGCTAAGATGTTCAAAACTATTGGTCCAATTTTAGGTATGTCTAATGTTGGCGGAGCTAATCCAATGGATCTATTGACAGCGAGCCTGCCAAAAAAACAACGTCAGGCTCTTAAGGCTCAGGGATTGATGAAACCAGCAGTTAAGCCAAAGCAAGCTTCGACCCCAACAATTAAGGGCTTTAGGGATTAAAAATAATTCATTGAGAAATTGGAACTTTATTTAAAAATATCCATCTTTCAGCCTTGACGCTTTAATATTCTAGTATTACTCTAGGTCTTATGGATCATAAAAATCAAGACATTCTAGGCGCTAATATAAAAGTTATCGGATCAGGTGGAGCAGGATCAAATGCTGTAAATGGCATGATCGCTGGAGGGCTTACTAACATTGAGTTCTGGGTGGCTAATACTGATAGACAAGCTCTTGAAGTATCACAAACCCCAAATAAACTACAACTTGGTTCAAAAATTACTCGTGGACTTGGTGCCGGTGGTAATCCTGAGACAGGTAAGCTTGCTGCTGAAGAAAGCAAAGAAGCTATTGCTAAAGCGCTCGAAGGTTCTGATATGGTCTTTATTACTTGCGGAATGGGTGGTGGTACTGGAACTGGTAGCTCGGCTGTTATTGCTGATGTTGCTAAAGAGATGGGTATTCTTACAGTTGGTGTAGTAACTAAGCCATTTAGCTTCGAGGGACGTCGTCGCGTGAAGCTTGCTGAAGAAGGTATCAAGCTACTTAAAGAAAAAGTTGACGCTTTAATCGTTATTCCTAATGATCGTTTGCTTGAGATTACTCAACGTCAAACCAGCATGACAGATGCGTTTGCGCTTGCTGATAATGTTTTATTACAAGGTGTACAAGGTATCAGTGATATCATCACTGTTCCTGGTTTAATTAACGTTGACTTTGCTGATATTAAGAGCGTTATGTACTCTGCTGGTAATGCCATTATGGGTATGGGTAGAGCGAGCGGTGAAGGTAGAGCAATTAGTGCTGCTAAGCAAGCTATCAACTCTCCATTACTTGAAGATCGCATCACTGGCGCTACTGGTATCATTTTCAATGTTACTGGTGGACATGATTTGACCTTACATGAAGTTAATGAAGCTGCTGAGTCAATCTATGACGAGGTTAACGAAGACGCTAACATTATCGTTGGTGCTGTAATTGATGAGAAGATGCAAGGCGAAATCCAAATCACTGTAATTGCAACTGGATTCAAATCATCAGAGAAACCAGAAGCTAAAACTTCGTTTAGCAGTGCTAAGGACAAAAATCCTTTCTATTTAAATTTTGGTAACTCTCGTCCAGGAGTGGCAGCAGGAGCTAAGGCAACTTTAGCTAAGCCAAACAATTTATTTTTCTCTACTCCCAGTCGCAGCCCTGACGCGGTGGAAAAAGAAACTAGTCAAAAACTTTACCAAGAAGAGAAAGTTGAGCAAAACACAGAAATGAAGGTTCGTAACGAGGCAAGAACTGTAACTTCTAATCTAGGAGCTGGTTTCAAAGAAGCTTCAGTTGATTTGCCAAGTTTCCTTAGAGTGAAGAAGTAGGATCTTCCAGCCGAGAATAACTAGGC
>CAZKFA010000020.1:25666-29991 GCA_964551925.1 uncultured Gammaproteobacteria bacterium | reverse complement strand
TTGCGCACAGTCTTATATCTTGTAGCCCATGCAGAGACTGAGCTTATTAGTGAAGCTATTTTGCAGTGGCTGCGAACCTTTACTAGTGCTTATTTGCCATGGTTTTGGTTTGCTTATATTTTAGATACTCATAAGGACTCATCATCTAAGATTTTTAACTCGCTTAATATAGCGAGATTTTTGATTTACAGCTCCGCTGTACTTAGCTTGGTAATTGTTTTACAGGCGATAGGAGCAGTGCCTTTATTCCATGGTCATTATGGTTTATTAAAGCAAGTCTACACGACTAGTGGGGTTCTTTTGCTGAGCTTTTTTATAAGCCTTACCTTGATTGACTTTCGCTTTAAGAAGCTTGTTATAGTTGTGCAGTTTATAGCTTTGCTTTTATTATCACAGTTAGCCGTTTGGCTTGGGCTGCTAGTTGCCGCTCTATTTTATGTGTTGCGTCAACCAAAGAAAATGATCTGGCTCGTCGCGATAACTTTATTAGCTTTTGGTTTTCTGTGGATAGCTAGTCTTAAGTCAGCTACAGTGGCAACTAAATTACATCGTGTGCTTGCCTTTGATAAATTATTTCAAACGAGGACTATGCGTTGTCGTTACGCGCTCTGGCAGCTTAATTACCAAGCATGGTCCAACTCTCGAATATTAGGACAACAAGAATCAGAGCCATATCTCTGTCTTGGCAAGAAGCAAGATCAGGTGCTAACTCATAGTCATAATATTTATTTACAGAAACTTGTTGAAGCCGGCTTACTTGGATTTGCTTTTTGGTTTGTCTTTTATGTGGCTGCTGGTTATTATTCTTATCAAACAAGTTTGCCCATATTTCTGGCTTACCTTGCTATTAGTACAGAAGGTTTGTTTGAGAATTGGTGGGGCGACACCGAGGTGCTAACGATATTTCTGTTCATGTTGCTTATGACTAAATTAATTAAGCACTGTAAAATTATTCGATGATCTTGACCTTATAGTCGTCTGGTTGCTTTGTCTCGGCTTGATATCTCTGCGCAATAAGTTTAGCTATTAGTTCCTTATCGCCTTCAAAATTATTAACGTGTAGACTTAGGGATTTGAAGCCCCAGCGATATAAATAAAGCATCAATTTAAGATTTTGCAAATACAAAAACTTATTGACTTGAATCAATGGTTCTAAAAACACACACACTCCTTACTCCGTAAATTATATAAAGTTATTTTCTACTTGTCTTTGATATTAAACTTTTGAATCGCGCTTGCGAGCTTTACCGTCTAGTAAGCGTTTGCGTAAACGAACGCTTTGTGGAGTTATTTCTACTAGTTCGTCTTCATTGATATAGACCAAAGCTTCTTCGAGAATAATTTTGCGTGGTACTTTTAATTGCACCAAATCATCTGAGCCAGCAGCTCTCATATTAGTCAGAGCCTTCTCTTTTGTTAGGTTCAATTCTATATCCTGAGGACGATTAGACTCACCGACTATCATGCCTTTGTAGATTTTGGTCCCTGGTTCTACGAAAGACAATCCTCTATCGCTGAACTGTTCTAGAGCATAGGAAGTAGCAACACCATTCTCTAAATTAACTAAGACACCAGGTCTGAGGCGTGAAATCTCGCCAGCATAAGGCTTGTAGTCAAGGAATGAATGATTTAATACACCAGTTCCTTTAGTTAGGCGTACGAAATCATTAGCGAAGCCAATTAGCCCGCGGGTTGGAATATTGAACTTGATTATTGTTCTACCTGAACTAGAGTGGATGTAAGTCATCTCACCACGACGTCTGTTAAGAACATCGATGCAAGCACCAGAATCTTCGTGATCAACATCAAGCACTAATTCTTCAAAAGGTTCGTGTTTAACACCATTGATTTCTTTGATAATAACTTGAGGCTTAGAAACTTGCAGCTCATAACCTTCTCTACGCATGGTTTCTAGCAATATACCAAGATGTAATTCACCGCGTCCAGCCACCTGGAAACTATCAGTTCTGTCAGTTGGTGTTACTTTTAGTGCAACATTTGTTTCTAATTCTTTCTCTAGGCGTTCTTTTACTTGGCGAGAGGTAACAAATTTACCTTCAAGACCAGCAAATGGACTGTCATTAACCGAAAAGACCATCTCTAGAGTTGGTTCATCAACTTTAATTGCTGGAAGAGCTTCTGTTCTATTGAGGTCACAGACTGTATCTCCAATATTACCTTCTGGTAAGCCAGCTAAGATTACAATCATACCCGTAGTTGCTTCTTGTAATTCTACTTTTTCTAGACCATGGAAGCCATATATACGAGCAATTTTCTTTCTGGTAACTTTACCGGTCTGAGCTTCAATAAGATTTACTTGCTCATTGACTTTGACGCGACCATTAAGTACCCTACCTACTAACATTCTGCCGAGGTAATCATTAGCATCAAGACTTACTGTCTGGAATAAGAAAGGCTCTTCAGTGATACCACTAGGCGCTGGAACGCTTTCTATGACAGTATCTAATAAAGGCGAAACTTCTTTCTCGCCAGCGGCTAATTTTTTGAGAGCAGTCTCTAAATCAGGATTAGCAACACCATTAACCCCAGAAGCAAAAATTATTGGGACATCAATTTGTGAGTCATCAGCGCCAAGGTCGATAAATAAAGAATAGATTTCATCCATCACTCTGGCAGCATCTGCATTTGCTTTATCAACTTTATTGATAACTACGATAGGCTTCAAGCCCTGTGCAAAAGCTTTGCCCAAGACAAAACGAGTTTGTGGCATTGGTCCTTCAAAAGCATCTACTAATAGTAGGCAACCTTGCACCATACCTAGAACACGCTCGACTTCACCACCAAAATCTGAGTGACCCGGAGTATCAACTATATTGATGGTGTAATTGTTGTATTTAATAGAAGTATTTTTTGCGAGAATAGTAATTCCGCGCTCGCGCTCAAGAGGATTAGAGTCCATTACGCAAGTATCATGCCCTTTGTAAGTAGCAAAGCAACCAGTTTGCTCGAGAATAGCGTCTAACAACGTGGTCTTACCATGATCGACGTGGGCGATTATGGCGATGTTGCGAATCGTATCTATCTGTGACACTGCAAGCGCAATTCTAGCTTAAATAATTTTTATAAAACTAAAGTTTTGACTAAGTTTTGAGGACTTTTCTTGTTTGTACTACTAATGCAAAGTCCATAAAATAGTTTTGTAGGTAATTTATAGGTGTTTTGTAAATATTATCGCCTAAAGTACAGTCGCAGAGTAGTTCTTTGACGCGCCCAAGTTCTCTCCGTCGAGAACCCTGCCAGCGGGGATCGGATTTAGTGATATCAATCAAGTCAATAGCGCGATATAAAGAATGTAGAGCATAGTTTTTATCGACACTTTGTAGATTAACGTATCTGTCTACTTCACTACCAATATTGCCCAACTGTTCAGCAAGGCTAAATTGATACCATCTTGTTTTATCTATATTGAGAGGTTTATAGTCCATTATTGAGACACCAATTGATCAATTATTTTGGCTATTTGTTTTTGTAGTTCTTGGTCTTCAACTGATCTACTTTTATTATTCTGCGTAGGTCTAATATTGATCATAGAATCAAATTGAATCCATTCGCTTCTAATTTTATCTGGGAAAATATTTATACCCCAAAGATTAGCTTGCTCAGATCCAGAATCCAGTAGATAAGCTTCTTCATCAACGTGTAATTCAGCTCCAATGACCATAACTTTTTTCTTAATATCTACAACAGCTTTAACCATAAAGCCATAACCCTGTTCAGAGATTGATTTGAGTTCAGAGAGCTTAATAGGTTTATCTATTAATATATTGGAGAACATAGTATTAGTATAACTTATATTGTTTTAAGCCTTTATCTATGCTCTTAGCGTCTTGTCCCAAGAGTTCTGATAAATAAGCCCAGAATTTGACAGAGTGGTTTTTGTGTATGGTGTGGGCTAGTTCATGTAATATTACGTAATCTATTAATTCTCCTGGCAAGCGCATGAGTTGAATGCAAAGATTGATGTTATTGACCGATGAACAGCTACCCCAGCGTGTTCTATTGTTGCGGATAAAGACTCGGCGGTATTTGAGATTATGTTTGCTAGCTAATTCTGCAAGTCGATTTGGCAAATACTGATGAGCATTGAATCTTAGAGCGTGATCAGTTATGGCTTTGATCAAGTTACGAGCCAATAGAGCTTCTTTATTATAAGTAACCCCACGAAAAGCCTTTAGCTGCTCTTGTACCCAAAGCCGCTTACTAATAAGGAACCTCATCGCCTCATCGTAAGATACAAAAAAAGGCAGTGAAACTTTCAAGCCACTATGCTGAGCGACTTTGAGGCGAATATTTTTGGCACCCTT
>CAZKFA010000020.1:7323-25566 GCA_964551925.1 uncultured Gammaproteobacteria bacterium | reverse complement strand
CTCCATCTAAAGGTAAAAGAGCCTCCGCCCCTGCCTAAGGTCCCCAAAAATCCTGGTTGTTCTTTCTCTTCACCAGCAGCAATCCAAACAATGCCAATTTGACCAGGAGTGGTAACTATTGGGTTACTATGTCCTAATACCTCGATAGTTTTTTCTAAGGCTGCTTTTCTATCAGGTTGAGCTCTAATGATAAATTCTCCCTTCTCAGTTATTGCTACAGATTCAACCAGATTTTTCATTGAACAAAGTAGGACAGCAGCTAGTTGATTTTCTCTATTTGATCTTACCATTGACATGTGAGGCATAATATTGTGTGGTCCTGGCTTAACAGACCAATGCGTAAAATCAGCTTTGCGATCAGAATTGTAGTCAACTACAGTAAAAGAATTACTATATAAATTTAGAGCTTGCATCAAACCACCTAGGGAATTGGTTCTAGCAATTGCATTGCCTACTCTTGGATTCCCTGTGATTACAAAACATTGTCTGGTTCCAGTTACTTGAGTTCTCAGTGTAGCTGGGTTAAAAGACAGACCATTTAAATCTACTCCGCAACTACTGACGTGATTCAGAGTTTCTTGGAAGCTTGGTACTGTAGGTTGTATAGCTTGAATTTGATTCTGAGTTGTGCTATCTATAGATCGCATCCTACCATCAGTATCCAATAAATTATCATTGAACTCAGCAGCAACAGTTTGTTCGGGAGCTAATTTTTTGTGTAATTCATCTTCTTTTGGTGGCTTAATTTTTTTAGGTTTTTTGGTTTCTATTATTTCTCCAGGAACGGGAGTTTGTGCAGCAAGTGGCCCAGCTATAGTTGCTAATGCTGATGCCCCTAATCCGGATAAAAAGCTACGACGATCAAGGCTTAGATTTGACATAATTATAATATCTTACACTAAATAACACCCAGCATGAGTAATTTCACAATAAATCTAGCTGGTAAATTTAAACTCAATGACATCCCCATCTTTGACTTCATATTCTTTGCCTTCTTGACGGGCTTTGCCGGTGTCGCGAGCCTTGGCTCTACTGCCACAAAGCGTAAAATCCTCATAGCTAATAGTTTCTGCCTTAACAAAGCCCTTCTCAAAATCGGTATGTATTACACCAGCTGCTCTAGGAGCCTTGTCGCCAGCATGAATAGTCCAGGCATGAACTTCTTTCTCACCAGCGGTGAAATAAGTCCGCAATCCTAGTAGATCATAAGCCTGACGAATTAATTTATTGAGACCCGCTTCTTTAACACCAAGCTCTTGCAAGAATTCAGTTTTCTCTGCTTGCGACATGCCTACCAACTGAGCTTCAGCCGCTGCCGAGATCACAACTACGCCAGCGCCTTCGCTCGCTGCATATTTTGTAATTTGTTCAACAAATTCATTAGTGCCCGCAGCCATATCTGCTTCAGCAACATTAGCTGCGTAGATAATTTTTTTCAAACTAATTAATCCGTAAGATTTAATAGCAAAGATTTCTTCATCCTTGAGACCTGCTAGGCGAGCCGCTTTGCCATCTTCTAGTAAAGGTTGAATTTTTGCTAGCACAGCATCAACAGCGATAGCTTCTTTATCATTACTGCGAACTCTTTTGCCTAATCTTTCACGTGACTTCTGGACTTGTTCTAGGTCAGCAAGAATCAACTCAGTGTTGATAGTTTCGATATCATCAAGTGGATCTATTTTGCCACTCACGTGAATCACATTAGTATCTTCAAATGCTCTTACTACATGTACTATAAGATCAGTCTCGCGGATGGTAGCTAAGAACTTGTTGCCCAAACCCTCTCCCTTACTTGCTCCCTTCACCAGTCCCGCGATATCGACAAACTCAATAGCTGCTGGCACTACAACATTGGTGCTGACGAATTTTTGCAAAACATATAACCTATCATCAGGGACGTTTACTATTGCTGAGTTTGGTTCAATAGTACAAAAGGGATAGTTAGCGGCTTCGGCGATATAATTATTCGACAAAGCATTAAACAAGGTCGATTTGCCGACGTTTGGTAATCCTACTATTCCTACTTTTAACACAACTGCTTATTCTATCACTGGTAAACAAATTTAGCTGAAGATAAGTTACAATGAGGACATATGTTGCTCTACGAGACAGACCGTGTTATCAGAGAGAATACGCGACAATTCCCATCGCTTAAGCAGACAAGGGTCAATTGCTAAGTTGATCAAGCTTATCAAAGCAAAATTTAAAGGTGATTCTTCCTCTGCGACATTATTAAATATTATTCAACGTAAGAATTAGTCCCAACACAACCCGATAAAATGCCGAGTGCTACCATAAAATAGCGGCTAAAATGGCAGTAAGGGGTATAATTATATCGTATTATGGAAGATTTTTCTAGAACAATTTCTTTTCCTAAGGATTATAGTTTTTTCTTATTTGGGCCAAGAGGTGTTGGTAAAAGTACTCTCATTCAAAAACGCTTTGCTAAAAATTCACTCTATATTAATTTACTTGATCCAAAACAAGAAGCTAGGTTTATAAATGATCCTAATGAATTAGAAAATATAATTAGAAATCTCAAATCAAATATTAGCCATGTGATTATAGATGAAGTTCAGAAAATTCCAGTACTTCTTGATTTGGTTCATTTGCTTATTGAAACTCAAAAGCGATATTTTATACTTACTGGTTCGAGCGCCAGAAAACTAAAACGAGGTAATGCCAACTTACTTGCAGGGAGAGCTTTTACTTATAATCTTTATGCACTTAGTAGTATAGAATTGGCTTCTAGATTCGATCTTAATCATGCTCTACACTGGGGCATGCTACCCAAGATTTATCAGTTTGATGATGATACTCATAAACAAGATTTTCTAGAAGCTTATGCCCATACTTATCTCAAAGAAGAAATTTGGGCAGAACAATTTATTAAAGATCTTGATCCTTTTAGAAAATTTCTTGAAGTGGCAGCACAAATGAACGGTAAAATTTTAAATATTTCTAAAATAGCCAAGGATGTTGGAGTTGATGATTCAACGATCAAAAGGTACTATTCGATCTTGGAAGATACTCTGATAGGCTTTTTCTTAAATGCTTATCAGGATTCATTTAGAAAGCAACTTAGTACTAAGCCTAAATTTTATTTTTTTGATACTGGTGTAGTTAGGGCTCTTAGTTACAATTTGTCTTCTATACTTAGAGACGGTACTTATGCTTATGGTAATGCCTTCGAGCATTTTGTAATTCTTGAATGCATTAAGTTAGCTAGTTATCATAAAAAAGAATATCGATTTTCATATTTAAAGACTAAGGATAACGCTGAAATAGATCTGGTGGTACAAAGACCGAATAAACCAATTCTTTTAATTGAAATCAAAAGCTCTAAACAAGTGAAGCAAGAAGATATTTCTGGATTTACTCGCCTTGTTAATGATTATGGTAAATGTGAGGCGGTTTGTTTTTCACGAGACGATTATGTCAAGAATTTTGGTGCTATTAAAGTTTATCCTTGGCAGGAAGGATTGAAGAAGTTATTTACTTAAATAGACACTCTACAACAAAGTCGCAGAATCAGTAGAAGTAATTCGTGCTTTATGGTTTTTCTTTTCCATATTTGGACAAGTGATATTAATGATATCGCCAGCATCACCGCTACCCATGGCTCTACAAGAGAACTCTAGCTGAATTAAGCCAGAGCCACTATTAATTTGCAGTGTATCGCCACTCTGTACTAGCCTTTCGTGACGCAGCATGTTGACTCGAATTGGTGTATTTGCGGCAATATTAATAGTAGTGACTTTTTGTTTAGGGTTGTCAATAAAGAATAATCTATCGTCCATTTGATGAATTGGAAGCTTTTGTAAGCTAATATCACTACTGCTTAGATCTTTCCCTTTGGCGATAGCATGATTGCTAACATAGATATTTTTGTAGATCCAAACTTCAATATTAATTACTTCACTATCAATGATTTTTTTATTGGCATCATAAGCAACCGCGACAATGCTTTTAATTGGACTTGTGCTATTTAAATTTAATTTCTCGAAGCTAATTTCAGCATCAGCTCGATTGCCAAGAAAGCATTTCATTTCATTGACAGTGCCAATAATTTCGTATTTATATTTAGTCGGATCGATTTCTTTCTCTAGAAATTGTTCTAGTTTTGCTTTTAGGTTTAGCCAAAAAGTATTTATTGTAGGGCTTGGTATATTCTCTGCTTTACCCTGAGTTGGACGAAAAACGGAATTGCTCCGCCACGTTGCTTCAGTTCTGGCATTAACGTGGCTGACGTCAACTAAGTAACTTAGAAAAAATAAAAACAGCAAAGCTAGGTTTTTACAAACCATAATTATATTATTCCACAACTTGTGCTTTCTTAATCAGATCTATTGCATCGGATTAACTAACTATATTATTAGCTTGTTGCAGCATCTCATTAGAAGCTTTGATGACATTGCTACTAGCTTCGTAAGCTCTTTGAGCACTAATCATATTTACAATCTCTTCGACGATCTTGACGTTACTACCTTCAAGGAAACTTTGTCTTAGTGAACCAAAATTAGCATCCATTGGATTACCTTCTAGCGGTCTACCGCTAGCACTGCTTTGTAGAAACAAATTAGCAGACTGTTCAAGTAAGCCAGCAGGATTAGCGAAACGCGCTAGGCGAATGCTTCCTACCGTATCAGTTTGATTGTATAATCCAGAGCGGCTGACAGAAATACTACCATCTTCGGCAACGGTTATTTTTTCAATGTTACTGCCCAAATTAATATTCGGAAAAAGTGGATAACCACGATTCGTAACTATCTCGCCGCTTTGTCCGTCGATTTGAAAATTACCATCGCGAGTATAAGCAATCTGTCCACTTGGTAGTTGGATCTGGAAGAAACCTTCACCTTCAATCGCAAGATCAAGCGGGTTGCCAGTATTAGTCAAGCTACCCATAGTGAAGGCTTTGTTAGTTGCATCTAACTCAACACCAAGTCCAATCTGTACGCCATTTGGAGTGACATTACCATTAGAAAGAATTGAGCCGGGGGCTTTAATAATCTGTGAGAATAAAGTTGTAAAATGCGCCGAAGATTTTTTGTAGCCAGTGGTATTAATGTTAGCTAAGTTATGTGAGATAACATCAATATTGGTTTGCTGGGCTTGCATCCCTGTCGCAGCTGTATATAAAGAACGATCCATGAATATTATATGCCGTAGTCTCTCTCTTGTATTAACACTGTTTTATCAGGAAAAATACTATTTTTCTAAATTAAATAGAGGATTTTTGAGCTTTGGGCTAAGATATTAGGTAATGACTCCTAAAACTATTGGTTATGAAATTACAGATATTAAGCTAGCTGACCTAGGTCAGCAGCGTATTGATTGGGCGGCTAAAGAGATGCCAGTCCTTCGTCAAATTCGCGAACGCTTCGCCAAAGATAAGCCCCTAGCAGGTTTCAGGATGGTGGCTTGTGCTCACGTTACTACCGAAACAGCAAATCTTGCAATCACTCTTAAGGCTGGTGGTGTTGATTGTGCTTTGATAGCTTCTAATCCTTTATCGACTCAAGATGATGTCGCTGCTGCTTTAGTGCAGAATTATGGGATTTCGGTTTATGCGATGAAAGGTGAATCGACAGAGACTTATATCAAGCACGTTAATATTGCGCTTGACACTAATCCACAAATTATTATGGATGATGGTTCAGATGTCGTTGCAACTTTAATTAAAGAACGTCCTCAGCAAGTCAAAGATATTATCGGTGTTACTGAAGAGACGACAACTGGCATCGTTAGATTGAAGGCAATGGAAAGAGATGGGGTGCTTAGTTTTCCTGCGATCGCTGTTAATGATTCGCAGACCAAACATCTTTTTGATAATAGATATGGAACTGGTCAATCAACGCTTGATGGTATTATTCGCGCGACTAATGTTTTGATCGCTGGTAAATCTTTAGTAGTAGTAGGTTATGGTTGGTGTGGTCGCGGTGCGGCGACGCGTGCCCGTGGTATGGGCGCTAATGTCATTGTTACTGAAGTTGATCCAATACGTGCCTTAGAAGCTAATCTAGACGGATTTAGAGTGATGACCATGTCTGAAGCTGCTAGCATCGGTGATATTTTTATTACTGTTACTGGTAATAGGCATGTGATTGATAAAGAGCATTTCGAATTGATGAAAGATGGCGCGATAGTTTGTAATTCTGGGCATTTTGATTTGGAGTTAAATTTAGTTGCGCTTAAAGAAATGAGCACTGAAGTTAAGTCAGTGAGACCATTTTCTGAGGAATACGTTCGCAATCCTCAGAAAACAAAAACTAAGGGTTCAGTAATAGTGCTTGGTGAAGGTCGATTGATTAATCTTGCTGCAGCAGAGGGGCATCCATCAGCAGTGATGGATATGAGTTTTAGTAATCAAGCGCTGGCGGTTGAACTGCTCATTAGCCATAGAGGTAAATTAGAAAATAAATTACAAAAATTATCAGCTGAAGTTGATTCTAAAATTGCAGAAATGAAACTGGCTGCTATGGGAATTAAAATTGATCACTTAACGCCAAACATGCTTGAATACATGAACTCATGGCAAATTGGAACTTAAGAGTTATGCTCAAAAATATTTTTTTGGCCGTGGCCGCAAATGCTTAAAAAAAATTAAGAGATTAATTTGGAACAAATGTTTTATAGTTGCATACAGTGTTGATTGACTTAAGATACATAGAAGTAAACAGTCAAAATTTTTAATAAGGGAGTGGCATCGTTATGGCAGATGATCAGGAATTATTTGGGGCTTATGCCGCAGATGAAGAAGTAGAAGAAGAAGTTGTAGAGGCTGTAGTTGAAGCACCAGTCGTTGAGGACGAAGAGGAAGAAGAAGTTGTTAAAGTTAAAACTTACACTAGATCAGAATCTGGAGAAGACTCTATAAAGCTCTACCTGAAAGAGATTGGGCGCATTGCTTTATTAACTGCTGAGCAAGAAATTGAACTTGCTAGAGAGATAGAGAAAGGTGGTCCTCGTGGTGAAGATGCTAAGCGCAAATTAGTTCAAGCAAATTTACGCTTGGTAGTTAGTATCGCCAAGAAATATCTCAATCGTGGTTTGTCATTCCTTGATTTAATTCAAGAGGGGAACCTTGGTTTGATCCGTGCTGCTGAGAAGTTTGATTACGAGAAAGGATATAAGTTTAGTACTTATGCTACTTGGTGGATAAGACAGGGTATCACTCGTAGTCTTGCCGATAAGTCTCGTACTATTCGTGTACCGGTGCATATGGTTGAGACTATTAATCGTTACAAGCGTGTTACTCGTCAACTATCATTAGAATTAGGACGTAAGCCTACAGATCAAGAATTAGCTTGGGCTATGGGCGTCACTCCTAAGAAGCTCAAAGAAATTATGAATGCTAATAAGGTTCCTGTTTCTTTGGAGACTCCGCTTGGTAAAGAAGAAGATAGTACGCTATCTGATTTCATTGCTGACGATAACGGTTGTAGACCGGATTACAGCAGTACTGAACGTATGTTAAAGGTTCACATCAAAGAATTATTAGTTGATTTGTTACCGCGTGAAGCAGAGGTCTTGAAGTTACGTTACGGGCTAGAAGATGGTCAGGCACGTACTCTTGAGCAAGTAGGGCGTATATTTAATATCACCCGCGAAAGAGTGCGCCAGATTGAATTCAAGGCTATGAAGAAATTACGCGAACCTTCTAAGTTTGAGAAGCTTGAGGGCTATCTAGCGCAGGTTAGTTAGTTACTATAAAGGTCATTGCTGTATAGTAAGATTCTGTGTTGACGCTAGATCTTTTTTGATTAAGCTGTTATTTTATTAGACCTAGTCCAAGTACCAACCTTGCGACTGAATAGTATTTTGCGATAAGTCAAGATAATCATAGTGGTCCAGGTGCTGATAAAGTAGAAGTTTGTTTTGATTGTGTTCACTAGCGCCTCACCGAAACTTTGTTTGCCATAGATTCTTAATCCATTAAACTGTGAGACAAACAAAATGCCCATCATGCCCATGCTTAGTAACATCAAGAAACTAAAATAAGTCTCTCTACCAGAAGCCAATCTAATCCCTTCGTAGACTATGTCAAGC
The DNA here is from genome assembly GCA_964551925.1 of uncultured Gammaproteobacteria bacterium. Classification (GTDB taxonomy): domain Bacteria; phylum Cyanobacteriota; class Vampirovibrionia; order LMEP-6097; family LMEP-6097; genus CAZKFA01. Next base: position 17,514 of record CAZKFA010000020.1, on the reverse strand, counting down.
GATAACCATAGTGGAATGCTGAATTCACCGAGAAAAACAAAAGTATCAAAAATTTGGTTCAGAGTCAGATTACCTGGTTGCATTAATTGCAAGAAATAATTTAGATAACGACGCATGCTACCTTCAGCCCAACGACGGCGTTGTTTGATAAAACTATCAATAGTAGTTACAGCCTGCTCGTAGACCTTGGTCTCTGGGCTAAATCTGATATCCCATCCATTAACATGTAATGAAGTTGATAAATCTAAATCATCAGTAATAGTTTCTTCGTTCCAGCCGCCAACATCCTCTAGGGAACGGCGTTTGATCAATTCTCCATTACCACGCAGTTCTACAGCACCGCGAATACTATCACGCCCCATTTGTAAGTAAGTATCCATATTGTACTCGTGAGCCTGACAGCGAGTTAAGTAACTCAATTCTGGATTCATTATTACTTTCTGAGCTTGCACAGCACCAACTAGGGGATCTTGTAGGTATTGCACTATATCAAACAAAAAATTATTATCGATTCTAGCGTCAGCATCAAGTACACAAATAACTTCACCGTTGGAGATTTTGAGCGCGTCATTAAGCGCAGCAGCCTTGCCTGGAAAGCTCTCAGGGTGTCTGTTTAGAATCGTAATCTTGTTTGAATACTGTGCAATTATTTCTTGAGTCCTATCTTGACTGCGATCATTAATGATAAATATCTGTAATTTTGGATAAGTTAGTGTAAGTAGGTGCTCTATAGTGGAGCCAATCACAGTCTCCTCGTTATGAGCTGAGATAAAAATATCAATGCTTGGTTCGTAATCGCCAAGCACTTCTCGTGGGTTACTACGTCTATGATTCTGAGCAAAGAAAATAAAAATCGAATGAAAGATCATCACTGTAATAATTAAAGCTAACAAGGTTAATGATACGTCCGAAGGTAGCTTGTTGAGCAGTCTTGAGGGGACTATCTCTTCTAGTGCTTTGATTAATAACCAGATAGCTGCAATAATTCCGAATAATAAAAAACGATCACGATTATTGCCCTGCCAAAAATTGAAAATATTCAACTTACGCAGACCCGCGCCAATCTTGTGTTTTAGCTTTAGTTTTTCTATCATTAGTTGTTATAAATTATCTTCTAATCCTTCTCTATATTATCTGTGCAGATTTTCTGCATCAAGGCTTGAAGTTGAATTTTATCACTTATCCACGAGCCATCGCTACCAAAATCACCTGGAACCATATAGCTGTTGAATTGTTCTGGGCTTAATGATTTAACTAGGCTTCCTAATTTGAACATTTCCTTAAATTCCATATCAGTCAAAAATAGTTTATTAGCTTGGAAAAGTACACCGGGCAATTTAAAAATCACACTAGGTTCCTTAAGCTTTCTAATTACGGCACGGAAGAAGATTTGTTGTCTACCAATTCTTCCTATATCTCCTTTATCTTTGCGATAACGTAGATAATTCATTAGTTGAGGACCGTTCATAACATGCAAGCCTGGTTTAATCTCGATATGCAAGTTTGCACTGTGATCATGGTAGGACATTTGTTCTGTAACCAGAATTTTGAACGGTCCGAATTGATCAATTAAATCGATGACAGCCTTTATACTACAAACAACAACGTGATCGATTTTTACTTCTAGTAGTTTTTGTACAGCCTGTTTACTTAATTGATAGCCACCAAAGACATTAGCAGCGTTGATTTTGTGAAAGTCATATTTTTTTAGTTCAATATAAGTATCTCGAGGAATGCTGAGGATTGATACACGATTAGTGTGTGGATTAATATTAATTAGTGCAATAAAATCTGAACGCCCATTCCAGCTTTTGAGTTTACCTGGTATCACTTCGTCTGTCCCCAATAGTAAAATATTTACTGACTTCTCAAGAGCAATTTGGGGAACTCTAACTATTTTAGGTTTGAGTTGCCAATCTCTCAGTATCGCAAAAATAAGTGCTATGGCTAATAGGATAAGACAGAGTGCGAGTAAAAAATGTCGTTTGCTATGTTCTAACATTGGTTTTTGCTATAATATCTCATGAATGAAGTATAAAATAGGCTTCCTATCCTTAATTGTCATTTTACTATTAAATAGTTGTAGCTATTTTAAGAAAACGGTTGGCATTGAGGACCCTAATAAAGAACCACCTTTAGGTGAGTATATCGGTACTGCCAAAAAAGTCAAACAAGAAGGCGAAGCTATTCCAGTTAAAATCAACTTGTTACCCAAAGCTAAGGGCTTAGTAGATGGTGTCGGTGTTCTATTAATCGATGATAACAGCCAAAGATTTTATTGGCGCTCAACCGGTGATAATAGTCAAACTTGGAATTTGTTGTTTGTTAAAGACAATAATCTTTATAGTAGTCTTAAGGATACTTTTAAATTTGATGGCATTGTTAAAGCCACTGAAATCAATAATAAAATCGAAGGTCGTTTGAGTCTCAATTATGATGCGACTCCTGTCGAATACTATTTAGAGGCTTTTCAGGTATTTAAGCCTAAACTTATACCTGGTAAGAATGCGCTTGAGGTGAAGGCAGGTGAGAATTTTACTGTTGATGTAGAACGCTTGGGAGATACTGAGGCTGATGTCGTGGTAACAATTAGGCATCTAGCAAAGAAGACAGAGACGCTTCTAGAAGTAGTTAGAGCTGATAAACCAGATGCTTCATTTGTAACTAAACTTTATCTTCAGATTCCTAAAGGCACTGAAAAAGGTGATTATATAATGTATTTGACTCGCCAAGCGGAGTATAAGAGCAATAACCTGCCTTTCAAGGTGATATAATAAACCTTGGACTTGCCCTGAAAGTCCGATAACTGCGTTACGCTCGCTCCTCAGAAGCATCATTGACGGCAAGTCAACTCAGCTTCTTCGAAGCTCGCAAGCCTTGTTCTCGAACTTTCATGACAAGTCCTTTTTGAAGATATAATAATGAAAATAGCAGTAGTAGGATGTGGTCATTGGGGGAAGAACTTAGTTCGTAATTTTTACGAACTTGGTGCTTTGGCTGCGGTCTGTGATTTTAATAAAGACAGTCTTGATTACGTTACGCGCAATCATCCTCGCGTAGCTTGCTTTGATGATTTTAATAATCTATTGCAGAATCCAGAGATAGGGGCTTTTGTAATTGCGACTCCATCTGGCACTCATTATGATTTAGCCAAGGCTGCCTTGCTTGCTGGTAAGCATGTCTATGTAGAGAAACCACTCGCCAAGAGATTTGCTGAGGCTGTTGAGTTACAGCGCCTAGCAGAATCGCAGAATTTGACTCTTATGGTGGGGCATTTATTGCTTTATCACCCTGCCGTCAATAAACTCAAAAAACTTATTCAATCTGGTGAGTTGGGGCAGATTAATTATATTAATTCCGATCGCCGCAACTTCAATCGTAATCAGAGACGGGATTCTAACGTTATGTGGGATTTAGCTCCGCATGATTTATCAATGATGACTTATTTACTTTCTGCTGAGCCAGAAGAAATCCTTAGTGTCCGTGGTTGGGCTTCTGGTAATGATGAGGTTGTTGATGTAGTACATATCGATTTATTATTCCCGAATAATATTGGTGGACATATTCATAATAGTTGGATGGATCCGCAGAAGCAAGCTCTACTCACAGTTAATGGCAGCAAGAAGACAGCAGTACTGAATGATACTTTTAAAGAAAATAAATTAGAGATTTATAGTAGAAATGCTGACGGCTCAATCACTGTTGAGAAGCCTGTTTACTCTAATGATGAGCCGTTGCGTTTAGAATGTATTCATTTCCTTGATTGTATTGAGCATAAACAAACACCAACAAGTGATGGTATGAATGGCACTCAAGTGGTAAGGTTTCTTGAACAATCTGAGAGCATGATAGAGACTGGTAATAGGGTGACACTTAAGAGATGAAACGACTTGCAATCGCCATCGCAAGTATTAGTTTATTTTTTGCTGTAGGGATTTATTTCACGAAGGCATATAAGTATCGTCAATATTGTATAGAAGTTAAAGACCCAAGTCCGAAATCTTATCACTTGAATATTAATCTTGCTAAGGTGACAGAATTTGATAATTTGCCAGGTATTGGTCCAAAGTTAGCCCAAAGTATTGTCGACTATCGTAATCAGCAAGGGCGTTTTAAGGCGATTGATGAGATCTCAAAAGTTAAGGGCATTGGTGATAAAAAATTTGCAGAGATAGAAAAGTATTTGACTATGGAGGTTGATTAATCATTCTTACTGGTAAGATAGCTCTTATTTGCGGCGCTTCTCAAGGTATGGGCTTGGCAGTAGCCAAATTATTTATTGAGCAGGGTGCTACTGTTATAGCTGTTGCTCGTAATGAAGCTAAGCTTAAAGCTAATTTTGATAAATACTTTACTGTTGATTTTGCTGATCTTAATTCAGTTAAGAACTTAATCCAAACTTTTAAAGAACAAAATATTTATCCGAATATTATTGTCAATAATTCTGGTGGACCTAAACCTTGTACTGCCATGGAAGCCACTGTTAATGATTATTTGGGAGCTTTTACTCAACATCTTCTTGCTAGTTCACTATTGGCGCAAGCCTTTGTGCCGCATATGGAAGATTACGGCAGAATTATAAATATAGTCTCAGTCTCAGCTAAAGTTCCTTCTGATAATCTGGCTAGTTCTAATGCGGTGCGTGCCGCTATATTAAGTTGGTCTAAGACATTGGCTAATGAACTAGCTGCTAAACAAATTACAGTTAATAGTGTGTTACCTGGTTACACGGAGACTGAAAGATTACAAGAAGTAATAACTGCAAGAGCTACTCTAAACGCTGTCAATGATAGTGTTATCGAAGATAAATTACTTACTAAGATACCAATGCGACGTTTTGCTAAGCCGGAAGAGATTGCGGCAGCTGTTCTATTCTTTGCTAGTCCTAGTGCTAGTTATATAACAGGTCAGAGCCTTGCTGTTGATGGTGGTTATATAGCTAGTATTTGAGTTAGCGGTTATATAGGTTACGTAATTCGTTGACAAAAATAAATTTCTAATGGTTATCTGCTCGCAAAGCTCCCTACGCATTCGGGGCGCTGCCATTGTGATATTTTTGTTGTAATTCCTCCTGCAATTTTGCAGGAGGAATTGTTTTATAAGGTATACAAATCCGACATGCTTCGGGACTTTGCTTGCTTGATAACATTAGGCTTACAGTTGGCAAATTTCAGATATCAACGAATTACGTAACCTACACAGCAATGACGAATCGTACAATTACTATACGCCGTATAGTAATTGCTACTGCAAAGCAAGATGATTAATTGTCATCATGCTAATAGTCATAAGTACGACGAAGACTAATACTGAGAGCCAAGCAACAACCTTCTGAGAGCGGCGTCCAGTGGTGATACCCCAGGTAATACAGAAGCCCCAAATGCCATTAGCAAAGTGATAATTCACGCTAAGCAAGCCAATTACATAAAACCAATAAACACTAAATGGATTAATATAAGGAATACTTGGTAACCAAGAGATAGCCTGAGTTGATGATAATGCTTGTGCAACATAGTTGTAATCCAAATCCTCAACGGTTTTGAATTGCATAATGTGATAATAAATATAGACCATAGCAACCATACCTGTAACACGTTGCATAATATAGCGCCAGTTTTCAAGATGAGAATACTGCCAGTGATTAGGTTTGGCAGTTGTATAAATCAGAATCCCATAAAGCGCATGGAATAAAATTGGTATATAAAGTACAACCCACTCGATATATTCAACGAAAGGAAGTGATCTAAGAAAGTCAATTAGAGTATTGTAGTTCTCTTCACTAACTATTGCTGTGCTGTTAGCAAAAAGATGAAAAACAACAAACAAGCCTATCGGCAGCATCCCACTTAATGAATGCAAGCGACGCAGGTAAAAATTATCTTGTAGGTTTTTGAACATGGACTTTTTGATTATACTGCATTTTATTCCATTCGCAGTGACAGATTGGCAACAGAGTAGCGCGATAATTCATCGAAAACTATCAGCGCATCTTCATGACTGCTATAGCTTGGACCAACTTGTATGGTGTAAGCGTCACCAGCTTTGAGAATTTTGAGAGGAATGCCAAGTCTGCTTTTTAACTCTGCTTTGTAGAGTTTGGCTTCAGCTTCTGAGATAAATTGCCCACTAGTGATAATTAGTTTATTGCTATTGCTAATCGTTTCGAGAGCTTCCTTTTTAGTTGGTTTGACGTTACCATTAAAAGGACTAAAGGCAAAAATTAAAGCATAAGCACTTAGTATCACCACAAAAATTAACAAAGCTGGTAATAATTTAACTGGTTTAGTTTTGTGTTTAATTTCTGTTTTAGATTGATTACGACTTCTGCGCCCAGTACCCTTGCTCAATATCGTATTAGCAATTTGAATGGTAGCAAAGGAATTATCTGTTGAGTTGAGCATTTAGGTCGATTGAGTAAGATTTTATCACAGATTTTGCCATATCCTATATAATGAGTAACAGTGCCAAACAGAATCCAGGTTTTATTAGCAGTCGTAATAGTGGGCTTTTTTAGTTCAACGAGTGCCTTTGCTATTGGCAGTAAGTGTAAAGCTCAGGCGACTGCTCTGGCTGATTTGGTTGCTAATCCCAAAGAATATCTCGGCAAAAAACTGACAATTAGCGGTACTTTTTATGCTTTTACTACTTTGCCTTTGGATTATGAAAAAGCAATGCGCAGTTCAAAAGAGAACATTGGTATTGTTTTGAGCCGTCCTGATCAGATTGATATTCCACTAGTTGAACTTAAGATGTCAGTGCCTCTAAAGATATTCAAAGAAACTAGTATTAATCTTGAACATGGCGATAAGGTTGAATTAGCCGTTAAGGTCTTTGCTGTTGAGTTGGGGGAGGCCTGGCTTGATATAGAAGACATGGAGGTTGAGCACATTGAAAGTAAATCTTGAAGAGCTATTTACGACTAATGGTATCGATGCCTATATTTGGTTAGACGAAAATCTAAATTATCTGAGCAGCAATCTAGATAAGACCGATTATTCCTTGGATAACCTACTTAAAGTAAGTCAGGATTTTATTAGGGATCATAGGAATATTAACGAAGAAATACAATTGTTTCTATTGATAGAGAAGGGTGTACTGTATATCAATCGTATGAAAGATAGGAGCTATTTGCTTGTGATCGCTGGCCATCAAGAGGCAATTTCCTTGCCAGACCTTAATAAAGCAGTTACCAGCATAGAATCGAAACTTAGCTTACAATAGAGTTAGACTTGTTGCGAAATCGCTCATAGCTGCGTTACGCTCGCCCCTCAGAAGTATCATTGACGGGTAGTCAACTCAACTTCTTCGGGACTCGCAAGCCTTACTCTGAACGATTTTGCAACAAGTCTATTATTATGGGCATCTTAACCGAACCTTAATCTAAAATGATTACTATAATATACAAGGAGAACAAATTATGAAAATCCAGTCTGCGGTCTTAATTCTATTTTTTTTAGCAACGACACATTTAGCTCAAGCTCAGTATCAAGGGCAAGTTAGTTTTGTACCAGCTGGTACACCAGTAACGGTAACAATGAGTCAGGCTTTGAGTTCAGAGTTCACACGAGTAGGAGAAACTTTTACTGCAAACCTTAACAGTCCAATATACGCAGGTTCCACAGTAATAGCAGGACCGGGTTCTCAAGTTCAAGGGCAGGTTATTTCTGTAGAACCTGCTGGTAGAGCTGGTAAATCTGGTTCTATGGATTTACGTTTGACAACTTTAATCACGCCTGATGGCAAACGTATTCCATTATCAGCAACCGTCAATAGATCTAGTTTTGAGTTAAGTGCTGATAGCTCAAGAGCAGCACATATACTTAAGAATACTGCTGTCGGAGCTGGTGCTGGAGCGCTTTCTGGCTTAGTTGGTGGTGCTATTAGTGGTGGTAAAAAAGGTAAAGCAACAGCAATTGGTACTGGTATTGGTGGCGGTATTGGATTACTTGCTGCTGGCGTCAAAAAAGGTGAGGACTTTGTAATCCAGTCAGGGACAATGATTCCTTTTACTCTTGATCAACCAATACAAGCTTATAACTCTGCTGCTCCTGTCCAAGAATTTGGTGGAGGTGGTTTCCAATCACAATACCCAAATCCTTACGCAGCACCACAGGGACAAGCACCTTATGCTGCTCCAAATCCTTACGCAGCACCGCAAGGACAAGAACCTTATTCTGCTCCGAATCCTTATGCAGCACCAGGAAGCTATCAACAGGCTCCTGTAAATCCATATCTTTATGGTCAGTAATATCTTAGTCATGACCAGTGACAAGTCTATTGTCCATAATAAGGGAAGCTACGATTGAATGATTGTGGCATTTGCTGTAAGCGCATAAAGTTTGGATCATTTGTAATTGGATTAGTTGGTTCTTTGCTTTGGAATTGATTGTAGCGATAATATTGCACCGGTTCTTCTAAGTAATCTGGTGCTCCTTGGCGTTGATAATATTCAAAGTTTTGTTGTTCTGCTTTTGCTCTTCTACGTGCAGCAAAGAGACCACCAATATGTGGTAAAACACCAAGTCCATATGCTGCTGGAATACTAACCTGATCAAAAGTTCCAGGATAATTAAACGGAGTAACTGCGTCAATCGGAGCGAAATTGAGGAAATCCACAATAGCACTACGTTTGTAAGTTTTTGGTTGATCTAGTTGTGAGTTGTAACCCCAGCCTGCTGATAGCCTGGCGTTATTTTTTGGTTCGTAAATTACTAGAGGTTGATATGGATCAATACGTCCACCAGTTGTGTATCCTTGTTTATCTACATCTTGATAGACCATGCTTTGTACTGGTGTTGGGATTGGTTGATTAGCTAGATATGGATTAGGAGCACCAATTAAATCCAAACCCTTTACTAGAGAACCGTTTGGTGTGTATAAACCAACGAAGCCAGTATTTTGTCTAACTACAACTTCTTGTGCGCTGGTGTTAATGATACTTTTTTCCCAGTTATCAGTTTTTTCTATTTCAATAACTTTTTTGCCGCGTAGAAGTTTTTTCTCGTGTTCCGCTAATTCGTTAGCTGATACTCCAACAAACAAAATCACCATTAAATTTGGATCGTAAATCTCTGATGCTCGGGCCACAGTTAACTGTGTGAACAGTATAATAGACGCGAAAAAACAAGCAGTAAATTTCTGCATACTTAAGTTATACCCATTATCTAAAATAATCGTGCAGCATTAGAGAATAAATTGGCCAGAGCCGTAAAAAATAACGGTAAAATCAATAGCCAAACCATAATTCCAATGCAAGGCTTGACAGTAAAGCTGATCTGGAAAGCGTTAATTTGCGGCGACGCTCTAGATAAGAGTCCGAGTACTAGGTCATTAACTAGGATCGTTAGTACTATCGGGCTAACTAGAACGAAGCCCATGCGAATAATATCACCAGCTAGGTGAATAATGCGTGCAAGATTGATATTCAAATTGGGCGCATATATATTAAAAGTATCAAAACTATTAGCAAGATTTTGAATTAAAATTTCTGGTCCACCAATACTAAAAAAAACAACGGCAGAAAGTATTCCCATAAATTTACCTACTATAGTTGTTTGCCCACCAAGACTTGGATCAAAAATTTGTGCTGCAGAAAATCCCATCGAAGCATCCATCATCTCACCACTAGCAACAACTATTGTAAAGAGAAGGTTTGCCACAAACCCCATAATAAAACCTAAGGCAAAGTTAGCAAGTATTGCAAAAAATAAAGCATAACCTTCATCTGGAACGATTTGAGTCTCTGCTTTAAAAGCTAACATGCTTGTCAAAAAAAAAGTCATGCCAATACGAACGTGTGCTGGAACGCTTTTGTGGGAGAAGATTGGAGCGAAATGCATAAAAGAAAGAATGCGCACCAAGATTAAAAGTATCGCGATCATCTGCGCAGCAAGACCTACAAAAAGCTTCTGGCGAAATAAATCTACGAACAAGTCCATTTAGATTCCATCCTGATTGATAGAGCGTTTGAGATTTTTGATACGATTTTCTAGCGCAGAGGTTTTTGGTTCTGCTGCTGGAGTCGTTGTTACAGGCGGTGTTTGTACTGCTGGAGTGGCTATAGCTGTTGGCCTTGGAGCTTGTGTTACTGGTCTGGCTGTCTGAGGAATTGGAGTTGCCGGTCTGGCTGGTTGAGGAGCTTGTGTTGCCGGTCTAGCTGGTTGAGGAGCCTGCGTTACTGGTCTGGCTGCT
>CAZKFA010000020.1:2631-7223 GCA_964551925.1 uncultured Gammaproteobacteria bacterium | reverse complement strand
CTGGTCTGGCTGCTGGCTGTTGAGCGACAGGCTTAGCAGCTTGAGGTGCAACGGGCTTAGCGGCTTGAGGACTAGGCTTTGCGAGGGGTTGAGACTTCAATCGCGTATCTGGTTCTTTGATCTGTGATTTAGGAGGGTTAAGTTTGTCAGCAGCTGGAGCTTGTTTGTTAACATTAATTTCTTCTGGCTGTTCTTTCAAATTACCGAGTTTACTGCCACTAACAGCAGGACTAGCTTGTTCTGGCATCTCTAAAGCTTGTGGAGTAGCATCTTGAGTTTCTTCAAGTGGGATCTCTAAGAAATTTCTTCTTGGCTTGACGTAACTACCAAGAGATGGGACTAGTTTGAATGCGCGCTCTATACTATGTGTCGTATATCTTTGCATGTATTGAAAAATATAGAAACCAAAAATAATAAGTGCAATAAATAGACCAATAATTTTGACAGCTGAGCCAAGAGTCTGCTCCTGGACTTGAGTTGCAGCTTGTAGAATACCAATAGTTAGTCCTAAGCCAGCAGCTAGTATGACTAGTGGCCCAGAGATAAATAGAATAGTAAAAATCCCTTCTCGTATTGTTTGTGGCATCCAATCCATAATCTAATCCTAGTTAAAGCTTTGCGCTAATCCTTTTACAACTAAATCCCAACCATCGATAGCAACGAAAATCATAATTTTGAACGGTAATGAAACAATAGTTGGTGACAACATTATCATACCTAGGGCTAACAATATATTTGCAACAATCAAGTCAATGACTAGAAATGGTACAAAAATCAAAAAACCAATTTGAAAAGCTCGACGCAATTCACCAAGCAAATAAGATGTTGCAAGCTCGCGAGCTTTGATTTCACTAGGGTTACTAGGTAGTGGTTCGCGACTAAGTTGATAGAAAAATTTTAAATCTTTAGTTTCCACATTGCGTAGCATATGATCAGAAAGCGCTCCATAAGTGCGTTCTAAGGCTTGTGGTAATTTGATTTGATTGTTTGATAAAGGGATGAGGGCTTCTTTATTAATTTTATTTATTTCTGGACCTAGTACATAGCTCGTAATTACTAAGCTGAGACCAACTAGCACCATTGTTGGTGGAGCATTTTGTGTTCCTAATGCTTGTCTTAAAAGAGAGAGAACTAATACAATACGCAAAAAAGGCGTCATTGTTGTAATGATGATTGGCAAAAAACTTAATAGAAATAGTAAACCAACTATTTGTAAACTTGGTTCTAAATCTGGCAGAAATTTAGTTAAGGTATCCATCTATTAGATACTTTATACCCTTTTTGGAATGACTACTAACTGGCGTATAGCTGGCGATAAATCCAATAGTTCGAAAGAACTTTCTTAACATAATTCTTGGTCTCGTTGTAAGGAATTAATTCAACTTGCATATCTTCGTCGTAATTAGAGAACTTATCTTGCCAGGCTTTGGCGACAACTGGACCAGCGTTATAAGATGCGATTGTATAAATCAAGTTGTTGTTGAATTTGTGCATCATCTGTTCTAAATAGACAACTCCAAGTTTGATATTGGTTTGTGGGGTCATAAGGTCTTCTACTTTTGGATTTCTAATTTTGAGTTCTTCAGCAATTGCTTTGGCTGTGTATGGCATTAGTTGCATCAAGCCTATTGCACCGACTTTACTTACAATATTCTTTTGGTAACGAGATTCCTGTTTGATTAGAGCGTGAACTAATAAAGGATCAATTTTTTCATTCAAACTTATTTGATCCCAAATGATATCAGCATAGAGTAGTGGAAAGGCATATTGAAATTTGATGTTATTGATATCTGCACTTAGATTATCATCAAGTGAAAAATAAGCAGTGCTAATAGCCTTGAGAGTCTCTCCAGCTTTGGCATAGAGCCACATCATAAAATTCTTGTCAAAACTTGGATCATCAAGTTCGAGTATGAATTCATATTCGTGTAACTTACATAGTTCAAGAATATCTTTGCCGTATAGTTTTCTGATCTCAGTATCTGAATAAATTTCAGGCCAGGTCCAATCAATAGCTGAAACAAATTTGTTTGATTTAGTAAAGTTGTACCATTTGTTTTGCTTGGCTAGTACCTGCTCTGCTCTAAAAGCATAATAATCAGTAGGGTGAGAGATGATTATATCTTGTAAGATTTCTTCTGCTTTTGATTTCTCCTTACGTTCAAGATGAATTTTAGCTGCCCAGAAGGCTACCATACTATGTGATTGAGATTTCGGATAAGTACCCCAATGTTCAGAAGCCAGTTTCAGAGCTTCATCGAAAGCAGAGTTACGAACTTTATCAAAGAAAACTCTTGCCATGCTTTCGGCGGCATAAGCACTATCTGGATAATCTTTGTAGATTTCCTCGTAGCCACTGGTTGTTTCTAAGCGAGAAGCAATTTCCCATTGGATTTTGGCACTGAGATTTGGTGCTTTTGTTTTGAGTTCTCGTAATATATCTAAAGCAGAATATTTGCCAGAAATCTTCAGTAACAGATTTAGCATTTCTTCAGCAAGTTCAGTGTCTTTAAGTCTAGGCAAAGCTTGTTTGATTGCTATTGCAGCATCGATGTTACGGTTTAATTTGATAAGTGTTTTAGCATAAGCTTCTATATAAAGCTCTGGGTAATTGAGTTCTGGTTTGAAGTATTGAGCGGCTGCTTGGTAGCGATCATGCCAATAGTAACTCAGAGCAATGAAGTTGCTTAATCCTTTGAATTGTTTTTGTATTGATGAATCCATGCCATTAATTTGATCAACTATGAGGATAGAAAAATATCCATAAGGGCTTGAGGTTAGATATTTTTTGTATAAACTAATTTTGGTATCAAGATCATTTGTAAGATTTGCTAAATAGTAATTTGCTCCCATGGCATAGTGAGTCTTTGGGAAGCGCTGTTGTACCTTTTGGAAGGTTTCGATGGCTTGTTTTGTATTATTCTGTCTAGCAAAGGATTTGGCTAGTTCGTAGATAAACTTGGGTTCTTTGGGATATAAATGAATTAAATAATCTAACTCATTTATAACAGTTGTTTCAAGACCAAGAGCCTCTGCTAGCTTGATTCTATGATAAGCACTATATTGAGGAATATAATCTTTATCTATTTCGCTTGCAGCAATGAAGGCTAATAAGGTTTCATCAATTTTGTAATAGAGCCTTGATAATATATAATTTTTGCGATTTGCTAATTCTCTCGGTAGCACTGTAATGGCTTCTAGCTGCTCGATTGCTTTCTGTGGATCCGATTGATCAAAAGATTCAGTAAGAGTTTTTTCCAGCGCTAAAAACTCTGCTCTGGAAAAATGCGGTGTTTTATTGTCCATGGCATTGAGTAACCATAGGCTTGCTGATAATGTGATGATTATAGTTAAGACTGCGACAAAAGTATACAGATAAAATTTCTGCTTGGCTAAGTTATTGAGTTTTAATTTTATATTCTTCCAAGAGAGCATTCACTGCTTATTATTGCATCTTATTGGCTAGCTGACCACAGGCGGCATTGATATCATGGCCGCGCTCTCTACGTACGGTAACTGTTTTGCCTGCACTGTTTCTTTTGAGCGTATTAGCAAAATTCCTAATTGCTTGTGACTTCGAACGTCTAAATACAGAGTCCGAGATTTTAATCAGATGCTTCTCTGGTTTATAAGAATCTTTTGGATTGGTTTGAGTGTCGTTATATGGAATCAGGTTGATATTGCAGTGTAGACCTTTCACTAAATTACCAAGAATTTTGGCTTTTTCTTCACTGTCATTAATACCATCAAGCAACACATACTCAATAGTAACTCTGCGATTGGTTTTTGCAACATAGGCTTTCATTGCTTCTATTAATTCAAATATCGGCCATTTCTTATTAATAGGGACTAAATAATCACGCCCTTCATTAGTTGGATCATGGAGAGATAGAGCTAAGGTAATCTGTAAGCCTGTTTCAGCGAGTTCTAAAATTTTGGGGATGACACCACTGGTCGATACTGTGATATGTCTAACACCGATGCCAACTTGATTGCGCAGTTTGTGTATTGAACTTAAAACTTCATCATAATTATCAAGAGGCTCTCCTTGTCCCATGTAGACAATGTTTGCAATTCTTTCTTTGCTGATATTTTGAATAAATAAAACTTGGTCAATGATCTCAGCTGCACTTAAATTAGTCTTGTAGCCTAAGGTACCAGTGGCACAAAAAGGACATTTAACTTTGCAGCCTACTTGTGAGCTGATACAAGCGCTAAGAGAATCTCTGTCTTCAAAGCGCATCAGCACAGATTCGACAAGATCACCAGAGTGAGTTTTGAAAAGAAATTTTTGTGTGCCATCACTACTAAGTTCATGTGACACTAAGGTTAAAGCGCCGATTGGTAGAGCTTCTGGATGATTTTGTAAGATATCTCTAGTTTTGGCGGCTAGATCTGTCATCTCAACTAAGTCACGCACAGATTTGCTATAAATCCATTTGTAAATTTGTTTAGCGCGAAATTTTTCTAAACCAAGGCCAACAACATAGGCTTCAAGTTCTTCTTGATCCATTCCAATTACGGTTTTATGTTTAGTGGCACTTAATTGAGCCATATTTATCCATTGTCATTCTAGCATTCTCGCTATAATA
>CAZKFA010000020.1:0-2531 GCA_964551925.1 uncultured Gammaproteobacteria bacterium | reverse complement strand
TAATCTATGTTTAGTTTTAGCTCCATTATTAATCCAGTAAGAACTCTCTTTGGTGCTGCTGCGAAAGCAAAGAAAGCTGAGCCAATTGATTTACCTATCGAGATCAAAAATATTAAGCCTAAAGTAATTATTTATGATGGCTTAATAGATGGTGATTTTATTAAAGCGCATGCTCATGAGCATGTTTTTATTTTTGCGGGTAATCTTGAGGGTAAGGGTGGACGTTTTGGTCAGGCAGTTGCTTTGCGTCAAGGTCAAGTGATTGCTCCTGATGCTGTAGTTGAGTTGCCGGTGGCTAAGCGAGCAATTACTTCTCTTGATATGAAGCAGATTAAGGACAATGCTATGACTGAAGGGGATCCAGAGGAGCTTAAAGCCAATCTAGAAGCTATGTCTCGAGCTTTAGATGAAGCTATTACTAAAGCCTATAAAAATGGTAGATCTATTGTAGTATTGCAAGGTGGTTATGGTACAAGTGGTTCGCGTTTGTATGAACTTGCGCCAAAAACCTTTGCTGGATTGAATGACCTATTAGAGCAAAAACTTGGAGTGAGGCAAATTATCACTGACAGGCAAGAGTATAGAATTTGTCCTTGCACAGAAGAAATACCCAAAACACCGCAAGCAGGACAGAAGCTCCCAACTAATTTGTGGGATTCAAAAAATATTTTTATGTTTGAAGGACATAATATCCGAGAAAGATTGCATCGCCCTGTAAGAAGCAATCAGGCAGCTTGATTTAGGCGTTGCGTAAAAATAATTCTTTAGCTATGATCAAGCGTTGAATTTGAGAAGTACCCTCGTATATTTGATAAATTTTGGCGTCTCGCATTAATTTCTCAACTGGATACTCCCGTGAATAACCATAACCACCATAAACTTGAACAGCATTAGTCGCTGACTCCATTGCCGCATCTGCTGCAAAAGCTTTAGCAAAGGCTGCGTTCTTAGTATTGCGCTCACCTTTGTCTATCATCCAAGCCGCCTTATGCGTCAATAAGCGAGCAGCTTCGTATTTCATTGCCATTTCAGCGACCATAAAGCTTACGGCTTGGTGCATTGCTATTGGCATACCAAAAGAAGTACGTTCCATAGCATATTGTTTAGAATATTCCATGGCAGCGCGAATGATACCAACCGCCCCAGCGGCTACTCCTGGACGAGTTTTGTCAAAAGCTTTCATAGATATTTTGAAACCCTCACCTTCATCGCCCAATCTATTACTTGACGGGATTCTGACCTCATCAAAACTAATGGCGTGAGTGCTACTAGCACGTTGTCCCATCATGTCTTCTTTCTTTTGTACTGTTACACCTTGAGCATCAGCTGCTACTACGAAGCAGGATAGTCCTTTGTGTCCAGCAGATGGATCTGTTGAAGCAAGTACGTAGAACCACTTGGCGTATTTAGCTCCTGTGATCCATTGTTTGCTACCAGTGATAACATAATCGTCTCCAACTTTTTTGGCAGTGGTTTTGACACCAGCAACATCAGAACCGCAAGCTGGCTCGGTGACACAATAAGAAGCGAATTGTAATTCTTCCATCATTGGACCGAGGAACTTCTTGTTGATCTCCTTGTTGTCCACTACGATGAGAGGTGCAGCAGCAAGCATGTTGGCGTATAAAGCAGTCGAGATTCCAGTACAAGCAGAACCTAATTCCTCTGCCATGATAACTTCTTCTAGTATTCCTAAACCCATACCGCCAACGTATTCTGGGAAACCAGGATTCATCAAGCCAAGTTCAAAAGCTTTTTTGGCAATATCTATTGGAAACTTTGCTTCTCTATCGTGATGTTCAGCATGAGGTTTGACTTCTTTCTCGGCGAAGTCTTTAGCTAGGCGTTGCAAGTCTTTTTGTGTATCAGTTAATTCAAACATATTAATCATTATAAGCTAAAATTAACTCTGTGCAAAGCTTTCACTACATAACAATCGACTCTACTCAAGAAGAAGCTAAGCGATTGATTCGT
Organism: uncultured Gammaproteobacteria bacterium; assembly: GCA_964551925.1. Classification (GTDB taxonomy): domain Bacteria; phylum Cyanobacteriota; class Vampirovibrionia; order LMEP-6097; family LMEP-6097; genus CAZKFA01. The sequence continues at coordinate 557 of CAZKFA010000020.1, read as the reverse complement.
AGCGGTGCAATCACCAAGAACAGTGCTTATGTTATTAGCGAAACGCAAACCCAAGGTAGGGGGCAGCACGGTAAGCATTGGGCTTCGCCGCAAGGTGCTGGCATCTACCTCTCAGTTATTGCAAAAAAAAATAAATTGGTGCTTGATGATTTTGCTCAGCAATATACCCAGTTAGTAGCAGAGAAAATAATTTTGGTATTGAAAGAATTTTTTGATTATGATTTTTACGTTAAACCGATTAATGATATTTATTACGACGGATCTAAATTAGCCGGGATTTTGGTTGAAGTTATTGAGCATAATCAGCAAAGCTATGTGATTACTGGTGTTGGCTTGAATATTAAAAAAACTATTCTACAAATTAAAGAAAGCTTGATAGAGACCCCAAAAGCTCCGCCTATCTCGCTTGAGGAAATTTTGACTAATGAAGAATTGAGTTCTTTGGATCAAGACTTGTTGCTTAAGAAGCTAATGGACTATATTTCCTTAACCGAAGCTTAATATTATTATGTTACAATAGCCCATTCGATTATGAGTGCTATACGTGGTACTGGGTC
>CAZKFA010000019.1:9342-35743 GCA_964551925.1 uncultured Gammaproteobacteria bacterium | reverse complement strand
AATCTTAACATTTTTAAGATAAGTGTATTATTTCTCTTGCAAAAGCTTTTTAATTTCTCTAAGTTCTTTCTTGACTTCTCTAATGTCCAAATCTTCATGCTCCAGCATAAAAGATGATACATAAGCCGTCAAAACCCCAAATAGACCAATTCCAGTAAACATTACAGCAGTAGCCACAATTCTGCCGACAGTAGTGATTGGCACTTTATCACCATAACCAACAGTTGTAACAGTCACTATAGACCACCAAATGGCGTCTTCAGCAGTCTTAATCGTTGAGTCGACATGCTCTTCGGCCATAAGCATAATGATTGAGGAGAACAGAACTAAAAAGATCGCAAATATAATAACTGAATAAAAAGTACCCTTAATTCTATTCTTAAATAAAGTATCAACAATCTCATGAAAACTCTTAAAAGCTCTAAGCACTCTCAGAATCCTAAAGATACGAGTTAATCGGCCCCATCTAAACCAACCAACCGCTGGAATACTTGAAAGCAGATCAATCCAGCCCCATTTCATATAATTCAGCTTGCTTTTTGCAGTAGTAAATTTATAGAGAAAATCTGCAATAAAAAATAAGCAAAGCGTATCATCCAAATAAACTAATAGCGAAATCAACTCTGGATCAGACTTAATTAAAACAATAAATATCTGATTAAACAAAGAAAGCACAGATGCGACAAAAATAAAAATTGTCCAAAAAGAAAAGTTTTTTTTGTCCTCACAAACAGGTGGCATAGGTCAATAAAATCCCTAATAATGTTATGACCCAAATGAGAAGATTTATATTAGACTAAAGAGATGAATTTTCATTGTGATTATCTTAATCTTGCTCTATAATAAGATTCAATGCTAAAATAAAACCAGGCGCTTTATTCAAGTGCTGTTTTTTGTTGGCTATGCTTAGAAGCTTATCCACAACCAGTGATAACTTGATATATTAGCTATCAGCCAATGCAAAACTTTATCAAGAAACTAAAAATATTTTTTATTGTTGCAGCTATAGTTCTAACAATTATATTTTCTCTCTTTATTTATTTTCAAGCCCGCATTCTAAAACAAGGTAAAACCTTTCTAGAAGAATCTTTATCTAAAGAAATAAACTTACGTATTGAATTTGCTGATGTCAATATCGACTGGATGAAGATTCTTAAATTTACACCATCAGTACAGATCAAGAATTTCAAACTTGCTAACCCTGAGAATTTTAGAGCAAGAGACTTCATTGAAGCAGAGAGCATTTCTGTTGAACTTGATCTCTGGAAATTATTAGAGAAAAATATCAGCATCAAAAGCATCATTATCAATAAACCCAAAATACATTTAGAACAAAACCCTGACGGAGCTTTTAATCTTGACAAGGTGATTCATGAGCTAACAAAGAAACCAGCTCCTATTAGTATAAAGTTCAACAAGGACACAAAGAAAACACCAGCAGCTACAGCCAGCTCCCAGCCAGTGTTTGAATTCGATAAACTAAGTCTCGATGAATTAATTATCAACAAAGGACAGATCTCTCTTATTAGTTACGCTAATAGACAAAGCTTAGAAGTATTTAGCATTGACGACCTGAGCTTCAAAACTCTTAATTTTGCGACAGATAAAGAATCTACTATAGAACTGCAATTTAGCATCCTTGGTACCAAGGCACAGAACATCAAGTATCAAGGCAAGGTTGGTCCTTTTGGAGAGGGTTCTATTCCAAGCACTGGAGTTCTAGATTTCAGCCTACTTATTAAAGATATCCCAAAAGAAATGCGCAAGAAATACTTTGGCGAAATTCTACTTGAACCACAAAGCACTGATAAATTGGCTTTTGCCATAAACCTCAAGGGTGATCTTATGGATAAACTTGCTGGAGGCGGTTCCATAAAGATCACCGAACTGCATCTTGGCAAACCAAAAGACAGGCAAATAACGGTACAAGGCAATCTACCAATATATTTAAGCCTGGTCAATCTTGCAACCATTCCACAAATCTATTTCAACTTAAATAAATCTAAACTACAAATAAATAGCGAATCAAGCATTGATCTAGCCTTAAAAGCAAGCCTAGTCAATCGAAGAATCACAGGCTCTGCTACTGGCTCGGTAAAAGGCATTGAGATAAATACGATGCTCAGCGCATTTACCGAATATAGAGACCAGCTCTACGGTAGCTTTGAGATCCCCAATTTTAAACTAGATTTCAATGGCTCAGATGCTGATGAATTACTGACTTCACTTAAAGGTGATGGCTTAATCTCAATCAAGAACGGACATTTTGAATTACTAGAAAAAATATTTAAGATCAAGGGCATAATAACAGATCTCATAGAAACCAAAGCCCAAATCAAAAACATCGAATTGGATAAGTTTCTCAGCATAGAGGCTCCATTTGTAATAGAGAATCGCAAATTCAAAAACGATCGCATTGAAATAGTAACTTCCTTAACTACTATTAGAGGCGCTGGGTACTTTAGCTTTGATGATCGTATTGATTATCAGTTACGCACAACAATACTAGCTAATGAGATACCAATTGACTTAGAAGGTAGTTTTGCTAAACCGCGCATTAATGTTCACTTTGAACAAGTAATAAAACAACAATTAAATAAGCAATTAGAGACTTTTCTGGATAAAATAAATCAATATGGTAAAACTCAACTAAAAAAGAAATTAGATGAAGCAAAAACAGCAAAACAAAAAATCACACAGCCGATCCAAGAAAGCAGTAGCCCCACTCAAGAAGGGACCGTCATTCAAGAAAGCACGCCAACCCAAAACTAAACTAGTATTAGGGCGCAAAGAAAAAATAGACCTACCAGAACTTGGTCTCTATGACCTTGATGCCAAAGTTGATACTGGCGCTTACACTTCAAGCATTCATTGTCACCATATTGAAATAGTCGAGAAAAAACTTGAAGAGATTCTTACTTTTGATTTATTAGATCCTAAGCATCCTCAATACGAGAAAAAAATATTTCGTTTCAAAGAATATCAAGAAAAAACAATCAAGAATTCTTTTGGTAAATCAGAAAGGCGTTATATAATTAGAACTATCCTAAAAATATATGACCAAGAATTTGTAACAGAATTCTCTTTATCTAACAGAAGTGATCTAAAGAATCCAGTACTTCTCGGACGTAAGTTTATCAAACAAGGCTTTGTCGTAGATGTCAGCAAAAAAGATCTGTCAAAAAAAACAAACAAAGACCCTAAAACAAAAAAATTTGTCATTCAAACTAACAAGGAAATCAAATGAAGATCATAATTCTCTCAACCCGTAAAAGCCTCTATTCGACAAGTAGTCTCAAAGCAGCCGCTCTAAAGCGCGGTCACGACGTAAGAATAGTTGATCACACAAAATGCTCTCTTGTTATGGAACAAGGACGCCCTAAAGTATATTTCAATGGTGAGGCTCTCAGTGATGCTGATGCTATTATTCCAAGAATTGGCGCTTCAGTAACAATGTTTGGCACAGCCGTAGTTAGACAGTTCGAGATGGCAAAGGTACTAACAACTGCAAGTGCTCAAGCGATAGAAATTTCTCGTGATAAACTTAAGAGTCAACAGATTTTTTCAACATTAAATATTGGAATACCCAAAACCACTTTTGCTAAATACCCAAAACAAGATGAAATTGGGGAGCTAATCAAACACGTTGGTGGGGCACCTTTGGTAATCAAACTACTAGAGGGCACTCAAGGACTAGGTGTAGTACTCGCTGATACCAAAAGTGCCGCCAAATCTGTTATTGAAGCTTTCTCTTCACTCAAAGCAAATATTCTTATTCAAGAGTTTATCAAAGAAGCCAAAGGCTCTGATCTTCGCGCCATTGTAGTAAATGGCAAAGTAGTAGCTGCCATGAAACGACAAGGAGCTGATGGTGAATTTCGCTCAAACCTTCATCAAGGTGGGCATGCTCAAACAGTCGAACTAACGGCACGAGAGAAATCAACAGCAATCAAAGCTGCTAAGGCAATGGGTTTGGGGGTAGCTGGTGTTGATATGCTACCATCTAAACGTGGTCCTTTGATCTTAGAAATCAACTCTTCTCCAGGACTAGAGGGTATAGAACAAACTACTGGGATTGATGTTGCTGGCAAAATCATTGAATATCTAGAACTTCAACATGAACGTAAACAACAGCGCAAAAAGAAACGAGGCAAAATTATCAACCCAATTGAAGCATATGCTGACTTCGTTCAATCCACAGCACTAACATAATTGCCTAATGATCCAACTCAATTAAATATTTCCGGTGTCTCCATCGCTCCTGGCGAACAGAAATATATTGAAATCAAAATTGCCAAGCTTTATGATTACACCGAGATGATAATGCCCGTCAAAATCATACGAGGACTGAAACCTGGTCCCGTAATGTTTGTATCAGCAGCAATGCATGGCGATGAAATTAATGGCGTTGAAATATGCAGGCGATTGCTAAAAAATAAACTACTGAAAAAAATATCTGGCACCTTGATTGTTGTACCAATCGTTAATATCTTTGGCTTCAACAATAAGACTAGATACCTACCAGATAGACGTGACCTGAACAGAAGCTTCCCTGGCTCGGAGAAAGGCTCCCTTGCAGCTAGACTTGCTCATATTTTTCTAACAGAGATTGTTGCAAAATGCAGCCATGGTATTGATTTACATACAGGTGTTATTCATCGTAGCAATCTACCACATATTCGTGCTTGCATTGATAATCCAGCAGTGCTAGAACTTGCTCATGCATTTAGCACACCTGTAATCCTAAACTCCAATATCCAAGATGGTTCTTTACGCGACATCACTAGAGACCGGGCTCTGGTCTTACTCTATGAAGGTGGTGAGGCTCTGCGCTTCGATCCAACCGTAATCAAAGCGGGGCTACACGGAATTATTGCCGTAATGCAGAAAATTGGTATGTTAAATAGTATTAAACAAAAAACAAAAAAAACAAAACAGAGCTTTATCGCTAAATCTAGTTACTGGATAAGAGCAGCAGAAAGTGGTATCCTTAGCAGCACAAAAAAACTTGGTGCCCAAATTAAAGCTAACGAAATCATTGCAGAAATCTCCGATCCATTCGCCAGGCATGTAACTCAAATCAAAGCAGAAGCTGCTGGAATAATAATCGGACAAACACAAATCCCTCTAGTCAACGAAGGGGATGCCATATTTCATGTTGCCAGTTTTGAGAATATTCAAGAGGTTCACAAAAGAGTTGAACTGTACGAAGAATACATAGATATGGCGACACTAAATCCCAGCACCTTATTTTAACTAGAACTCAGTGTTGCTGATGAAAGAATAGACTTGTCACAAAGCTTCTCTAAAAAACAAGTAAACTTCCTGTAAAATAGTATTAGTGGTTGAATTATACATATTTAACAAAGAATGCAAAGACAAAAACGGTCTGAGTTATTGGCAATCAGATAGTGGTCTCAGCTCCAGAATTAGCTTAATCTATAACCTTGATCGCTTCAAAGCTAAATCTACAGCAGAAGATGGTTTCTTTCATAAATCACAAGAAGATCTCATTGAGATATTAAACCAAAACTACAAAGAAAATAGTGAGCTTAAAATTTTCTTCGATCAATATACCGGGCAAACAATTGAAATCCAATTAGTAAAAGACTTTCACCATATTGCTATTTACGACAACCAGATACTTTACATCGATTCAAATTGTATTAAAGAATTTGCTCCAATATATTTATTTGCAATATATTACACTTTAGCTAAGAGCGACAGGAAGGAAGATGATATTTACAGACAGCTTCCAACCTTTCTGCAAAACTTCAACCAGCCAATTATAGAAGAGCTTGTACAGTTCTTACACAAAGACAAGCAAGGACCGCGAATCTACGATGCTGGTGGGCATCTACTGCAATACTTAAAGAACATAAATCACAACCAATGGTTAGAGACTCAATTACTACGCAATCGCACACTTGCTGGCGCGCTACCTTATGACTTAACTGCCTTTGAAAACATTAGCGAGAGATACCAAGATGATCCATTTTGTGGCGAAGCTGTACGCGAATACTTTGAAATCTTACAAGAAAGCTTCAATAGCGACTTTGCTCAACTCTACTACCAACATCTTACTGAATCTCTAAGAACAATTGGCTTAGGCATTGTTGCCCAAAGAGGTTCAAGAGTAGCTCACGAACAGGGTCCTATACTAATCAACTCTGGCTCAATTGATATAAATGAGGAGACTGCCATCTTCTTACGCAAAATGCGCTCAAATCTCAATGAGACTCTATCTAAGATTCACGACTATAGCAAAAAGCATTTGCACGACGTGAGTCCCGAGATTAGCATGCAATTAACACAGCAAGCTAATACTATAAATCTAGAGATAGATGGTTTAGTTTATCTATCCACGCTAAAGAATCCGGCTAAAGCTCGTATTAACAAAGCAATTGATGAGATCAAGGCAAATTTCAAGGCTTACATTAATACATTATTAGATAGTGCTGAACACTCATCTACCAAAAATGAATTCTTGCATTTCTACGATCACATTAAAATTCAACAAAAAGATTTCTATAGCCATATACTGGATATCAATGATCGAATCGACAAAATTAATATCGAAAGGCAAAAAGCAGTTATCTACATTCAACGACCAAGCTCTAGGTCAGGACATTTTATAGCAAGATTAATACTTGGACAGAATCTTTATGTAGAAACAGATACTGAATCAGAAGAACAGCGAGTCAATGCTATCCCCTTTAACTTCGTAAGCCCAGAGCTTGACTATGTTGCAAACAATATCGATTCTTTTTTTGAAAATGCTTCAATATCTATTGCTACAAACAGGGACACAGGCAAGCCAAGCATCAAATGGGAAAATGCTGAGGATCTAGCCATAACTTTAGCTCCGAGCATGTATCACGCCATCAAGAGCTCTCAGGCACGCGGGTCTACCTTCCACTATCAACTAGAGACAACTCTATTTGGACCACTAATTGAATTATTCATAAACCTACTAGAACATGAAATATCCAACATTGCGAGTATTGATCATTATTATGGCAATGCTAATCTAAAACAAATTAGCAATCAACAATTACAAATCATTGACGGACAAGACTCCTGCCAATCTTTAATAGCTAATTATCACAAAGAAGTTGTCGAGGCAGCTGATTTCACTTTTAAATACTATATCCTTGAAGATGAATTGCAACAATACATGCTACAAGAGAATCTGGATCAAGACAAAGCAAAATTAGAACTAATACTCAACCTGAGAGACGTACAACATGACATTGCAAACTACTGCTTGCTTAAACGTAGAGATACAAAGCTATTTGCTCAAACTATCAAACAAATAGAATCCATTGATCCTAATCTCGGACTCAAAGCAAAAGTAAAACAAATCAGCGCACTACTGAACAACCAAATCAATCCTCAAGAGACAAGAGATTTTATCAAAAAATATATCCGCTATCCCGAATCAACAGCCAGAAAAGAGTTCCTAGAAAAAAGCCACAACTTAAATCCTATAGTTGTAACCAGCAACAAAAACATCAAGAACGCAGACTACTATTACAATTTCACGGTGGCTCCGAGTAGAATAGATTTCGGCAAGCACGTAGTGGCATCAATTACCACTATGATGGGACGAATCTTAGGAGCCAATGACCAAGAAGCTTTGAGCCAGGGAAAAGAGTATATAGATTTCGTCAGCAGAACAAGTAATAGTCTGTTCGATTCAGCGGCTGAAGCAGGCTCAGTCAAAGTTATAGAGAATACTTGCAGGGCAATTCAGTACTCTAAAGCAATAGCTTTTCAAGGATCATTTCAACAGTTTGGAATAGATGGAGCCCTAGCTCGCATGACAATCAATGCCCGCAATTCCAAGTCAGCTGGCTTACATGTTATGGAATATGGTACCATGGCATCAACTGGTTACTGTATAACCAAAGAGCCTTTATTTATTCTACTGGGCTTAAGCCTAGATTCTGACAGCATCCTAGAGAAACTTGGCATCACAAACGAGCAAACAAAAAAGAAACTCAAAGATTTTATTTATGAACTACTAGAAAGTCGTTCAAAATTCAAATCACACTTGGATTGGGAGTTATTTGCTTATGAAGAATTAAGCAATTCGACTATTATTCAACAATACCTCAGTGACCCACAATACAAGTGGCTACCAAACCTAAATTCATTAATAACATTAGTAAAATATATCAGCGACACAGACGACTTAGAGCAGAATCTTAGTAGAGCTTATGCCCAATTAACAAGTAAGTTAATTGAATTCTCAAGAATAATAAACGAAACTGGCATCATCGAAAGAGTACAACTGATGAACTCCGCTATAAAGCGGGCTAAGCTACAACTCAATATAAATAAGGCTTACAATGAACTTCATATTGGACTCAACGCTTCTTACAAAGGCAATGTTTCAGATGAACGAGAAAATGCCAATCAATATATTTTGGCTTTATTACTACATCAAAAACAATATCTCAAGAATGCTTCAATTCCAGAAATAGCAACATTAATTGATCACCAATGTAATCACTATCCCATACCAGAAGAATTACGAATTATCGATCCTTTAGTTGATCCGGACGTGTTTATGGGTGGAGAGTTAAAGAACATTGCCGAGAACACTATTCAAAAACTAGTAAGTTTAAATTTCCAAGAAAAACTGGATCAAAAATTAATCCATGCCTGCATGATTAGCTATGGCTCTAATTTACGCAATTGGCCGTGCCTAAACAAAAGACTTAAGCAAGTAAAAGATCAACAACAAATCCAAGACCAACTTAAAACCATAGAGCCAGAGCTTAAATACCTAGAGCTTTACTGCAAAGGTTTCTACAAAGACCCACTAGAAGGCTTCCAAGGACTAGATGTTATACAACTAAATTCTGATCATGACCAAATAAAATCTCTAATAGAAAACCTGCCTTTAGTAAAAAACTTAATGCAGATCAACAATCCAGATTCTCTATTAGTGCTAGTCGACAATCCTCAACAAGCAAAAAGACCTTTCCTTGATTACGACAAGACCCTTGAATGGTTATCTCTTGATGGGACAGTCGCTTCCCATCAAATAGCAGAAGAAAAATACGAAAAATGGCGCAAAGAAATCGAGAGTAGTAAAGTATGGGCTAAGCTTTTTATTCAAACATTAGTTTTCTCAGAACACTTACCTACAACAGAACTAGAATCAAACTTAGAGTACAACAAAACCAGAGCAGAGGTAATTACAGAATTCAGAGAAATACAGCGTTACAGCGATCTAAAGCGAGATTTAATAATACAAAAATTCAATGAGTCAAAAGAAATGGGCATGAGCAATCAATCCTTTGAGCGTTATAGCGAATGGATTCAATGCTTACAGCGGATTCGTGACTATCAAGACTTAGAAGAAGTGACGTTTAACGACTGGTTGATCCTAGGTGGCAGATGGGTCTTAAACAATGCTCCAAAACAAGACATTGATTATGTTATTAATCTCTTTGATAAGTCACAAAATCTAAGACATCTAGATAAAAAAGGCTATCATTTACTGGAGCTCTACATACACCATTACTCCACTCCAACAATCAACCACAAAGAAAGAATTATTGAGAAGGCTGGTTCTACCAAAGAAGCGGATCTATTGATGGTATCAGCATCTGACAACTTAGAGCATCGATCATTAATTAACAAACAGACTCAAGCATTAATACTACGGCTTGAAGAATTCAAAACATATGATATCAAAATCCGCTCAGCAATTGATACGGAAGACCTCAATCAACTAGAGAACCACTGGGATTACTTGATTAATGACTATCTCATTTGCCTAAATAAAAAAGCATCTGCTAATCAAATAGGGGACTTAAATGTTAGATTCGCTCGACTACTCAAGACATTAGAACTTTTTGCAAGGAAGCTCTCTTACCTAGACACTGGATTACTTTCAATTACAACGGAGCATATAAAAGTTAGAAACATTGATGATTATAATCTCAATCTAATTTTTGGTGATCACAGAAAAAGTGGCGGAATCTTCCAAAAGCTAGCTCAGCAAGCCACTTCTAGCACCACTAGCGATGAAGATAATGGCGGCACGTTGCAAAGGGTATCCAAACTAGGTGAAATGTTTATTGATTCTTACTTAATAATGCTGACCATCAGCACTGAAGATGAGAATCTAATGGTCAATAAGCTTGCTACTTTCTTTGATCAATATCTAAATATACATGAGGAAGATTATCCACCGTACATGTTCCATGGACTCTGTGCTGGTGCGAGCTATGGCTTCAATCAAACCTACTATCTAGACCCCAACCTGCGCAGCAAAATGTTTAAACTCGCTTGTAAAGCAGGAATTAACACTTATAAGATCCTACATTATTTGATCAGTAATCAAACGATATTAAAACACAGCCCTCAAGAATATAAAGATGGGCTTATTGGAGATTATGACAACGGAATTATTCCAATTGGTTATCAACACGAAACTATTTGTATCGAAGAAAGATTCTGGGACTGCATGCGAGCACTAAGGAATTTTATTCGCAATTATCACGACAAACATCCACTGCCAATTATTATTAAATCAAGTGACGCAACTGTAGAAAAACTATTTCGCTATGGATTAACTGATAACGTCAAACTCAACTGGATAGCGGGTTTAGCAAACATTGGTAAACACTCATGGGATCTCAATTGTGTTTTCAGATCGCCTTTACTACGTCAGCGAATACAGACAGATGACCATGATAATCCCTACTGCAATATATCAATTTTCACACCTTACCTAACTCAAGAAGGACAGATCAAACAAATCTACACATCTTTTAAGCCGAATATTATTGAGGAGCAGGATATTCACTACCTATCACCATTTGCCGCTAACTTCAAATATCCTTTGTATCAAAAAGAGCTAGTTCAGGGTAAACACGGTAACTATCTATTAAATGAAGAAGGCTTCGTACACACTCTAGTCCTACTAGAGAAAAGTAAATCTACTGGTTTACCAGAACCAAATATCATCATGTCAGCTCATACCCACCCTCAATACATCAGTGGCTTCACCGCAGAATTAGGGATACCAGAGACATGGTCCATGCTCAGCATGCTGCAAATGTACTCTAAGACTGTATTACCAGAGATACTAGCCGAAGCAAGTATCAAATCATTGGCTCAAATGGAATTTGGATACAAAAGCTTCAGCTCAATTGCTGAGGTTGAAGAAGCGCTTGACTTAAAAGCACAAATCTATCAACACATTGATCACTGGATACTAAAGACCAGTCGCGATTCAGGTGGACGAGGTATTAGCTCAAGACTCAATATTTACAATGACAAGCAAGAAATTATCGAATTCATTTACAACAAAACTCGCAGTGATGACGTGGTAATGCAAGAGTTCGTGCCTAATAATGCTTATGCTTTTATCAACAAACAATTTATAAACACTATCAAAAATGCCTTCATCGAATCTGGAACGGCTATTCGACAAATCACGCCAGCAGAACACATATACTTTGCGATGCGCAGCTTCCAATCTCTGACTGGGATTAAAGGCTATCTTTTCTCTGCCAACATAGGCTCTGTCACTGTTAATGCTGGTCAAGGTGCCAAAATGTTTTATGGTGAGCCGATTTATATCATGCCTATTTATATTGCTGGCAAAATCCAAAAACTCCTTGATGAAACTGGGGATTTCTTACTCAAAGAAGCAATCCCAAGGCACGCTCAAAAATTTGCCATCACAAATCACATTCCAATCATTAATAATAAAATCGGCAGCAACAATTGCTTTATGCTCAACGGCTTATTTGACTATATTCCATACTTATATGCTGCTAGAGCAGATAAGCAGGGCATTGTACAACAATTCAAAGTCATCGCTCAAAACAACAGCCTTGGTGGCTTAGATTACTATTATAGTTATTACGGTAAACAAATATTACTCTGCTCTGGATCTAATCAAGAAGAATCTCTCAATAATTTAGAGCAAATGCTTAAACAAAGTGCCAATGGAGAATGGCAAGGTGAAGAACTAGAAATCGACATCGGTCTAGCAGTCATAGAACTCAATAGTGGACTGGGTCAGGCTAATTTACTACAAAAAGCAATACTCGCGATGGCGCCAGAGAATAAAGATTTATTTTTAGAATGGACTGAAGATCTAGGCGCTGTCGCAATGAGTTCTCAGCAAGTCTAAAGCGAATTATAACCCTCAGCAACCATAAGTACTCTAAGCTTCTTAACAGCTTCACGTATCATATGCGAGATACGCGATGGTGTAACTCCAAGCTTCTCAGCAACTTCATTACCGCTCATCAAATCAAAGAAACGCAACTCGACAACTTCACGTAAATTATCAGGGAGTTTTTTGACCGCCTTCGTCAAACTTTGCTTCATACTCAAAAGTTCCAAGCGATCAAGATGTTCTTGGTGATTAGGATCTGACGGACTAAGTCCCAGATCCTCCTCCATTGCTTCAACAGACATAATAACTTCAAATACAGCCTTACGAGCATCATCAATATTACGCAACGCTGTTGTCTCAGTCGAATCAGGTTCTTTAGTATCAGTATCTGGTTTCTCATCAAGAGCGACAACTTTTTTGACACCATACCAGCCTTGCCTAGAGCGGATTTCATCCTTCATTGCCCATTTAACAGACTGTGCGATATAACTAGAATTATATTCAATATTTTTATCAAACTTAGCATTTTCAATTAATTTATTAACAGCAATCAACCCGGTATTTACCATCTCTTCATAGCTAAGTAGCTGCTGAGATTTATTACGACTTTCTTTGCGCGCTATCATTTCAACGATAGGCATAAAGGCAGCAATATCCGAACTTTTAGTCCCAGTACTGGCAGTAATTTTTAAGGATTTAATTTTATCTTCGTTCAAAGCCATAAAGAAACGGGCCAGTAAAAACTCGCCTAATTATTGTATACCACGATTTTGGTAAAAATAACGTTTATTAAACTTCTACAGTATTGCCGTGCTTAACAAAACCATCTGGAATTAATTGATAACCGCCACCATAAACAGTTTTGATATATCTCTTATCGCCGGTCTCAATTCTAGAACGTAAATGTCTAATATGTACACGAATAGTATCTACATCATCTTCTGGTGAATAGCCCCAAACATCCTTAAGTAATGTCCCTGGACTAACCGTCTGACCATGATTCTGCATTAGACAATGCAGAACTTCAAATTCAATTGGAGTTAAACGCAAAATTCTGTCTTCGATTTTAATCTCACGAGATTCTGGAATCAAGGTAATATCACCAGCATGTAGGATTTCAGGAATAGACTGAGCTAAAGTAATAGCACCAGATCTTCTCAATAAAGCTCTTACACGGACAAATAATTCAGCCAAATCAAAAGGCTTAGTCAAATAATCATCAGCACCTGAGTCAAAACCTGTAACCTTGTCCTCAGTGCGGCTTAGCGCTGTCAACATAAGAACCGGAATGTCCTTAGTTTTGTCATTCTGTCTCAATCTCTGACAGGCAGTGAAGCCATCTAAATTAGGCATCATCAAGTCAAGGATAATAAGACTTGGTTGGCTTTGATTGATCAAAGCAAGACCATCAATCGCGTTATCCGCTGAATCAACTAAATAACCTTGCATCTCAAGATTCGATGTAACCAGCTCAAGAATGGCAGGATCATCATCAATAACAAATATACGCTGTTGGTTTTCGTTCATAATATTATAATATTATATCAGGCAAATATTAAAATTTGCAATACCTTTTTATTTTTTGTTTAAAGTTTCCCTTTTCCTTTAGAATTATAAAGATTTTAGGGGTTTTCCTTCAATTTGGTAGATTTACGAAATTTACGAAGCATGCTCAAGAACTCATTAAGATAACGAACTACCTTACTACTCTTCTTCTCAAGCTTCAAAACCTCAGTATAATAACGCTCGATATGCTTGCGTAGAGCCTCAGCATTAGCAAAATGCTGCAAACGCCCTTGATAAGCAATAGATAGATTACCCGTCTCTTCTGAGACCACCAAACACAAAGAATCTGTAACTTCACTAAAACCAATAGCGGCACGGTGCCTAGTACCATATTGCCAATCAAGCTTAGGATTCTCAGTCATTGGTAGAATTACACTCGCAGCGATAATAGTGAAGCCCTTGAGAATCACCGCCCCATCATGCAGTGGTGACTTCGGATTGAGTATAGTAATCAATAATTCTTTACTTAAAGACGCATTAATATTGAAGCCTGGATTAATATAGTAACGATCCACGTTAGTTTTTTCAATTGCGATCAAAGCACCTGTGCGATTGGATTGTAAGATCTTAATGGCATCAAGTATCTCAGTAGTTGCTTCTCCAATGGTTTTTTTGGATTCAGCTATATGCAAATAATCCACCAAAGATAGATTACCACCGAGTTGCATCAAGACTCGACGAAACTCTGGAGCAAAAATAACTATCAAGCCAATCAAAATAGTAGTTGAAGAAATTTCAATTAACTTAGTAATAATAGTTAATTTGAAAATATAACAAAGCAGAATTATCGGAATAAAAAGAATCAGTCCTCGCAATACTCTCTCTGCCTGCGTTCCCTTGAAGCGCTTGTAGATTTGATAAATAACCCAAGCAATAAAAGCTAACTGGAAAATAGTGCTAACAATAGCAACCGGGTGAAACTCCACTTCAAAGAACTTATACAAAAAGTCTTTGAGATCAAGGTAATGCAATTTAGTATCAAAGTTACCGATACTAGTATTATACCCAAATTATTAGACTTATCGCGAAAGTGTTCATGGACAGTTTCGCAATTAGTCTATTAGGAATCTAAGCGTAACAAATCCTCTAAAGACTCTCGCTTAACCAAGATCCGTGCCTGACCATTCTTGACACCGATCATTGCTGGGCGGCAGGCACGATTATAATTGCTTGACATACTATAGTTATAAGCTCCCGTTGAATACACAACTAGCAAATCACCAGATGAGACAATGGGTAATTCGACATCGTGAATCAAAATATCGCCCGACTCACAATACTTACCAGCAATGGTCACCAACTCAGTCTTGCCAGATCTAGCATTTAGCTCGGCGCAATACTTTGCTTGATACATAATAGGGCGGACATTATCTGCCATACCACCATCAACAGCAACATATTTTCTAAGACCTGGAATATTTTTAATATTACCAACCTGATAAATAGTTGCACCGGCTGGTCCGACTAAACTGCGACCCGGCTCTACTAATATTTTTGGTTGCTTAAGATTTAACTTAGCACAATTACTCTGAACAGCATCAGTAATAGTTTTGACCCAAGTATTAATGGCAGGCGGGTCATCTTGCTCAACATACATTATTCCCAAACCACCACCAACATTGAGATCCGTAAATGAGATATTGAATTTATTTTGCAAATCCTGATAAAGCTTAAGCAGAACTTCAACCGTATCATTATGAGGAGTAGTCTCAAAAATCTGCGAGCCAATATGCGCATGCAAACCTCGTAACTCAATCTGTGACTGCTTCACAAGACGACTAACGACTTCATCTAATTCTGCTATATTGAAACCAAACTTACTATCAATCTTGCCTGTCTTAATATACTCATGAGTATGACATTCGATGCCAGGCGTCACTCGCACTAGCAAACCAATACGCTTATCAGGAAAGCGTTTTAGAATTTTTTCTAGCAATCCTAGTTCATAAAAATTATCAAGTACAATAGCATAGATACCAGAGTCTATTGCCATCTCCAATTCTTGCTCAGACTTGTTATTCCCATGAAATATAATTCTGTCAACAGGAAAGCCCACTGCTAAAGCAGTATATAGCTCACCAGCACTAACTACATCAATCCCCAAGCCCTGCTCAGCAACGATCTTACAAACAGCCTTACAATTAAGCGCTTTACTAGCATAAATCACCATACTATTTGGATAGTATTCAGAAAATGCCTGCTTATAAGCCTTAGAGCGCTCCTCTATTGTCCGTTCACAAACAACATAAAGAGGCGTACCGTAAGTTTTAGCTAATTCTGCAACAGGAATACCACCCAAACTAATATTAGCCGCCTTATCAGAACTATAACTTAAAGGCTTAATTTGGTTTAACTCAAGAGCATTAATCATCAACTATAATATTAGCAGGTGAAAATAGCAGTCGCACAAATTAATAGCTTAGTCGGAGATTTGGATTACAATCTCAAAACAATCATCAGCTATGTTGCTCAGGCAAAACAATCTGGAGCCGAATTGATTGTATTCCCAGAACTCTCCTTAATTGGCTACCCACCCAAAGATCTTATACTCAAACCAAGCCTATTAGACCTACAAGAATACTGCTTAAAAGAACTAGCACTTTATACTGAAGATAATTTTGCAATCATAGTTGGCGGGGTCAGCCGTAACACAGACAACGCCAAGCTTTATAATTCAGCCTTCTGTATCAAATCCCGCGTAGTCGATCAAATCATACATAAAACACTATTACCAAACTATGATGTCTTTGATGAAACCAGATATTTTGAAAGCTCACCAGAAGTAAATATTTGGAATTATCGTGGCAATAAATTTGGAGTCACGATCTGTGAAGATATTTGGATAGAAGCCTATCCAAATCTTTACAAACGCAATCCAATCAATGAACTAATTTTCCAAGGTGCTGATATGTTAATTAATATTGCAGCTTCCCCATATAGCTTCAATAAACCAGCCCTAAGAGAAGTTTTATTCAGTAACTTAATCAAAAAATATCAACTACCATTAATCTATGTAAATCAAGTGGGGGCCAACGATGAGCTTATATTTGATGGTAGTTCCAGAATATTCAATTCCCAAGCAGAATTAGTCCTCTCCGCCAAAAGCTTTGTTGAAGACTTATTGATATTTGAAAGCAATTCTTTAGTCAAAGAGCCCAGCGGTACTTCAAATTGGCAAACCGCAAAAATTCATAGCATAAGCGATACCTCGATCAAATCTACAATCGATATACTAACCAATTCCGAACTTGAAGAAATAACTCAGGCTTTGGTCTTAGGAATAAAGGACTATGTACACAAATGCAAATTTGACAAAATAATTATTGGACTCTCTGGTGGGATAGATTCTGCTCTAGTAGCGGCTTTGGCTGCTAAAGCCATAGGACCACAAAATGTATACGCCTATATGCTTAGATCCGAATTTACCAGCAAAGCAAGCCTATACGATGCTCAATTACTTGCCACAAACCTAGGAATAAACTATGAAGTTATATCAATTAAAGAACTACATGATCTAACTCGCAAACTTATACCAGAGCTTAGCCCACTAGCTGACGAAAACTTACAACCAAGATTAAGAGCTAATATATTAATGGCTCAAGCCAACTCTCTTAATGGCATATTACTGGCGACTGGAAATAAGTCAGAGATTGCAGTTGGCTACTCAACTATTTACGGGGACACCTGTGGAGCTCTTGCACCCATAGGCGACTTATTGAAAACAACTGTTTTTCAACTGACAAGATACCTAAACAAAGATACTCAAATTATCCCCGAATCCATACTCAACAAAGCTCCATCAGCCGAATTAAGGCATGATCAAAAAGATTCTGATTCCTTACCAGAATATGAACTACTAGACAAGATTATTTTACTTTACATTCAAGAACTCAAGTCCTACAAAGACATAATAGCGATAGGCTTTGACTCAACTATCACCAAACAAATTCTTAACATGATAGACAAAGCAGAATATAAAAGACAACAATCACCACCAATACTCAAGATCGCCACCAAAGCTTTTGGAGTAGGTAGGCGCATGCCAATAGCACAAGGTTTCAAACACAGATAATGGTAACTCAAACCAAAACACTAAAACTAGGAGCGATAGATTTCATCAACTATCTTCCTTTTGCCTTAGGCTTAAATGACAATTCGCTTAACATCGAATCGACAACAGGAAGTCCAGCAAGTCTCAATCAAGCTCTAAGAGAGGGTGTCATAGATGCTGCGGCGATATCAAGCTATGAATACCTCAAACATCAAGAGCTTTACTATCGATTACCCTCTAGTGGTATAAGTAGTAAGCAAGCAGCTGACAGTGTTTTACTGTTAATCAAAAACAAAGATTCACTCTTCAAACAAGACAAACCTATCGTACATCTAACCAACAAAAGTGCTAGCTCAAGTAACCTTACTAAAATTATACTGGCAAAAAAATATAAACTTGACTTAAGAAACATAGAGTTCAAAGTTTTCACAGAAGCTTCTGAGCCAAATAATGCCAAGCTATTAATCGGTGATGAAGCTTTACTAGCTGACCAATCAGACTATGAACTAGTATTAGATCTGGGCAACGAATGGTTTGAGATAACTAAGCTACCGATGGTTTTTGCGGTATGGGCCGTGAACAAAGACTCTAGATGGGCTAGCGATTTAGCACTACTAGACAAATTAGTAAGCGCCGCATGGCAATTAAGCTTGGACCAAAAGCTACCAGATCTCATAGTAGCGGCTTACAAGCAAACTGGTTTAAACAAAAAAAACTTGCTTGAGTATTTCTCTAAGCTTGATTATCAATTCAGCGACATTCATCTTGATAGCCTCAAGCTTTTTGAAAGCTATCTAAAAGAATTAGACTTGTTATGAATTTTGGCAATTTATTTATTGTTGGATTTGAAGGAGCAGAACTCAACCCAGAGCTTAAGTCTAAGTTGATCAAACTTCAACCTGCTGGAGTCATTCTCTACGATACAAACATCACAAACAAAGAGCAATGCCGCAAATTGATATCCGACCTTAAACAAGTACTAGGAGAAGACTTGATAATCTCAGTAGATCAAGAAGGTGGCAAAGTAGAAAGATTACGCAAAATCAACTCAAGCTTACCAAGCCTTGCTGCCGTAGGACAAGCAAGCGTCATTTCACAAGAGCCTTTAATAACACATAGTCACTTACTAGCAAGTGAATTACTAGAGCTTGGTTTTAATTTTGTTTTTGCTCCCTGCGCTGACTTGCAATCTAATCCTCTCAATCCCATCATCGGCACACGTGCCCTAGGAAAAGATCCAGATATAGTTGCAAAACAATTACAAGTAATCATAGATTCTTATCATCAAGCTGGACTTAAATGTTGCGCCAAACACTTTCCAGGACATGGTTCTAGCAACTTAGACTCTCACCTCGCTTTACCTCAAGTAGAGATCAACCAAAACGAACTCAAACCATTTATTGCAAGTATGGAAGCTAATGTAGATGCCATAATGATTGCTCATTTATTAGTTACTAATATTGATAAGGACAATCCAGCAAGCATCAGCTCTAAAATAATTCAAGAGCATCTTATTAAACAACTAGGCTTCTCTGGGCTAATAGTTAGTGATGAGATCACAATGAAAGCCCTAACTGCTTATGGTGACTATATAGAACTAGCTCAAAGACTTATACTTGCTGGCAACGACCTTGTGATTTGGAACACTAATATAGACGACGCGCTAGCTACAGCTCTAGCACTAAACTCTAGAAACAGCCTCAAACCAAGATACCAACAAAGCCTTGATAAAATAGAAAAATTTAAAGCACTAAAATATCAACCACAAAAAATAACAGTGGATGCTAATGCCATGCTCAATATCGTAAGACAAGCCATCGAACAACCACATAAAACAATTGTTCTCAATGATAAAACTGCCGCATTGATTTACCAACATCCAAAACTGGAAATTGATATGATAAAGAATATTTTAAAACTTGATACTTTTATCTTCAAAGATATTAGCTCTTTAGATTCAATTAATCTCAAACAATACCAAAACCTTTTAATCATTAGCTTTCAGGCAGATATAATTCCAGCTCAACAAAAAGCAATTGAATATCTTAAAGACTTAAAACAATGGTCTATTTTCCACTGTAGTACAGATGTTACAACGACAGGATCTGATTTAGAATTACTTGGATCCTCTAAAGTACATTTTCAAGCTTTAGTAAATCTTTTCTCATAGCGCTGCATTGCAAAATAAGTCTGCCCTGCTTGAATGAAACCAGAAACTATCATATAAAGTAAAGCTCCAGCAGGTAAAGGAATAATCAACATCATTGCCGTAAACATTACTGGCATCATAGTTGCCATAGAACGCTGCATGGCGACTTGCGGATCCTCTGTCTCTCCGGGTTTGAGTGGTGGCAGCTTAGGCGCATTTAATTTCGAAGATAACCAAACACTCACTCCAAATAAAGCAACTAGAATTAAAATATCATAATTAATTCGTTTGTTCACCTTATCAAAGACACCAGTATCACCAAAATCCTTAATAAAAAGGAACGAATCATCTTTCAAACTTTGAGGCAAATCAGCTTGAATTTTTGCCGAACCTCCAGCCCTAAGAGCAGTAATAGTTGCCGTAGCATCTTCATTAACAACCAAAGACACAAATTCATTAGAAACCTGTTCCCCAAAGAAACCCCACTTTATCTCAGCCGGATTCCAATCGGCGTCACCAACGGTTTTAGCAGATGTAATAGTAAAAGTTTCACCTTCAACTAAAGTTATCTTTTTAGCATTAAGAGCAATGCGCGCGCGCTTACCATTAGCATCAACAAAAATCTCGCCTTTATCATAAGGTTTAATTTGTTTTTTGTGAGCTTCAACACTAGATACTACTTTGACATCCACAAAGACTGGCTTAGCCTTAAAAGGCGCTCCAGAAAAGGTCCAGAACAATCCTAATAAAATTGGCATTTGAATAATCAATGGCAGACAACCACCCAAAGGATTGACTCCATTATCCTTATAAAAACTCATCATCTGTTGTTGAAACTCTAAACGAGCTTTATTCAACTTCTCTGGATTATCTTTTAGCTTCTCTTCTTTCTTTTTAAAATCCACTTGTAGTTTCTTTAATTCTGGTTGCACTACTTGCATATGTTTAGTACTTTTGATTTGTTTATAAGTCAGTGGTGTCAAAACCAACTTAACAGCTGCTGTTAAGAAGACTATTGACCAACCAAAACTCATTAATCCAAAGCTCTTAGTGATCTCATGAATTGAATTCAACAGTGGAATAAAAACCGAATACGTTATACTAGATATGTCCATCTCAGAATTTATACTCTAACAGAAAGCCTCCTATTCTGGTAAAAATACCAAATTTTGCTATAATTGAACTATGCCAAGCATAGAGGATTTATATTCAGCATCCAAAGTCCCGTTACCTCAAAAAAGTAACATCACTATTCCTGAAGGACTAGAACCGAACCTTATTTTGACTACGGTTGGAGCCTTTCTAGATAGTATCTACAATTGGGCGCGCTCTAACAGTGTCTGGCCTTTAACTTACGGAACTTCTTGCTGCGCTATAGAGATGATGTCTGTAGGTATGTCGCGTTTTGATATTTCACGCTTTGGCTCTGAAGTTTTTCGCGCCACTCCAAGACAAGCAGATCTAATTATTACTGCTGGTACCATCACCCGCAAAATGGCTCCAGCACTAGTTCGCCTTTACCAACAATTACCTGAGCCAAAGTATGTTATTGCAATGGGCGCCTGCACTATTACTGGCGGCATGTTCCATGACAGTTATTCGGTTGTACAAGGCGTAGATAGAATTATCCCTGTCGACGTCTATGTCCCCGGCTGTCCGCCACGCCCAGAGGGACTACTACATGGACTATTCACTCTACAACGAAAGATGCGCCGTGAAAAGCTTTCGGAACGCGCCATCATCGCAGCAGGACACGACATGGCAACTAGAGATGTTGACGAGGATACTGGCTTAGTGATTACAAAGGTTTAAATTATGGTTGATACTATCGAGAAAGATATTACTGTTGGTTTCTATACTAACTTACTAACAGAGAAAAAATTTAAAGTTAGCAGCCTTGGCAATAATGCCAATGGCACAGAGATGATATTAGTAGCAGCTTCTGACTTAGTTGCTATTTGTAAAGATCTCAAACGCAATTGCAAATTAGAGCATTTAAATTTTACAACAGCAGTCGAACTCAAAGACTCATATCAATTAATTATCCAATTAGAGAACTTCCTTGAACTTAAAGCAGTAGTACTTAAAGTAAATCTTCCAAAGGATAACCCTACAATTAGCTCATTGACTGAGATTTATCCAACAGCCAACTGGCAAGAAAGGGAGGCTTACGATATGCTTGGTATTAATTTTGAAGGCCACCCAAACCTAACCAGAATACTCAACCCAGATAAATGGGAAGGTTATCCTTTACGCAAAGATTATATAGGTCCACTTGATGAACTCAATGAGCCTTGGAAACCTGGAAAATAACTTGTCGATTAAAGAACCATCATGTCTTGAATGATTTTCTTATCATCGTTAATTTTGTTTTGTCTTAATTGACCAATAATGCCACCCAAACTATCCATCTGACCAATTTGATATTTCAGTTGAGTGTCTCTCTGACGAGCCATAAATAAATGTTCATTGACGACAGCCTGCTCAGCACCATAATAACGCTGTGCCATACCATTACCAATAAAAGAACCTGCTGAACGTCCAATTCCAAAGCCAATAATACTGCCTAATGGACCACCAAAAGAACCAGCAGCAATTCCAATCATGCCACCAATACCTTGGGATCTAAACTTTATTTTATTCATCTTGACTTCTACATCACCAATTCTGCGCGTCAAATTAAAAATATCCTGAAAATTACTCACTGAGAGCTGATTTAAAGCTCTAGCATTCATCTCGTTTTGCAAATCCCAATTGAGATAATTTGGTTCTACTGTTGATACTGAACTATTAATTCTCATATTTATGTACTCTTTATTAACTCTATTGTTTTCTTATAACTGTCTTTATCAGCTTTTGCGACCTCTAACCAAAATTGTTGATTAATTCTTGCATTACCCATTAACTGTCTTACTGTAGCCAAC
This sequence comes from uncultured Gammaproteobacteria bacterium, assembly GCA_964551925.1. Lineage (GTDB taxonomy): Bacteria > Cyanobacteriota > Vampirovibrionia > LMEP-6097 > LMEP-6097 > CAZKFA01. The sequence goes on along the minus strand of CAZKFA010000019.1, from coordinate 12,899 downwards.
AACTGTCTTGCGGCTTGCGCATCGCCAATTCCAAGTATCGCCTGTTGTTGAAGTTGTTCAGCAAACGCATTATCTGCTTGAGTTTGTTCTACTAGTGATTCCGCGTCGGCTAGCCTTTCAGCGGGATTGACATAGGGGATATATTGATATACTGCCATGGCGGATATATACAATATTTAGGTTAAATTTCGGTTAAGGAATTAGAAGTTTTTTAAATAAAAAGATCAGCTCTCAGAAGTTCGAGAACAAGGCTTACGAAACGACGACGAAGCGCAGTGTACTAAACGTACATAAGCAAGGAGGAGTGAGTGTAACGCAGTTATCGGACTTCTGAGGGCTGATCTAATCTATGACAGCACCTTCAAGTTTAAGCCAATCCTCAAAAGCCAAAATATCAGGGATCAAAAGCTCGCCATCATCATCATTACTCAAGAAACCTTTAGTTCTCAATCTATCAAAACCCTTAGAAACTTGTTTAGCGTTCACTTCAGCCAGGCGAGAAAGCTTATGAGTATTGAGTGCTGGAACCTTAGTACCCGCCTTAGTTACTGTGCCATTCTTCATTACATCAAGATAGAGTGCTAGAGCAATTCTGGCTTCTTCACTTAATTCAATATCCATCTCTGGCTTCGCTTCGCTAATGGCCGCATTGATATCTTTCAACTCTTCTTGATTTGACATGAGACTAATAATAACATACTAGACCTGTTTCGAAACGAAGTTTCGATAAAACAGGTCGCTTAAAAAAGCCGGCAAACATGCCTAACGGCATGTTTGCCCTAATGATAATTCCGACTTTCAAAACAAGTCTATTTAAAAGATATCAGCCGGTCCAACATTGAAACGATAGAGCTTGCCACCAGTTACAGCCTGGATAATTGGGAAACCTATGTCAAATCTAAGCGCCCCCACCAAAGGTAAATTAACTCGCAAGCCGACACCAGCAGATGCTGCGTGAGATAGCCTCTCAGTCAAGCGGTTCAGACGGATATCACCACCAATAACCCCAGCATCAGCAAAGGCAGCCACTCCAAAATTCTTTAGAAATTTTCTATTTTTCCAAGATGGTATAAAAGTATAAATTGGAGTTCTTAGCTCTGTCGTAGTGATCAACAATTTAGAACCAACACCCAACTCACTGAACTGCCTGTAGCCACGAACTCCAGCCGTAGTACCCAATCTAAACTTAGCAAATTGTGGTAAAGTACCGAGCAGATTATAACCACCTCTAGTATTGAAAATCAAACTAGAATGCTTACCAATTGGAATATAGTCAGTAATACTAGCAGTGGTCTTCGTGAAACTATCAACATCTGCCAGCCCCAAAGAAGGTGACATTCCAAAACGCGTACGCCAACCATCTCGCGGCAAAGAAGATGAGTCAAGATTTTGGTAAGAATAATTCGCGGACAGATCAAAAAAGTGTCCACTAATAATTTGCGAATCTCTCAATGCCCGGGCCTCTCTCAAAGAAGTCTTCCTGCTCACATCATCAAAGTCTGCAATGTGCTCAGCGACTCTATCAACATACTGAAATCTATCTCTATCAGTAATATCAATAAAATTATAAGAAGTGCCGACATTAAAGCGACTATTCTCGTTAAGAGCTTTAGAAGCACTAATACCACTTCTAATCTGCATTTGCTTCGACAAGTCAACCGTAAAATTTGGACCACTAGTATAGGTTACACCCTCTGAAACAGTGTAATCAGATCCTCTAAAATAAGGTATCGTATAACTTAAACCAACTTGAGTGTATCTACCTCGACGCACAAAATTACTATTAGCATTCAAGGCAGAACCTGCTCCAAAACCACTTCCTATCAATGCGTTAATATTCAGACTTTCACCTTTACCATGAATATTAGCGAGCGCAAAATTACCACTGCCAAATAAACCCGTTGATGAATTAATACCAGCACCCATACCAAGACTAGTGGTTTTTTTCTCAGCTAATTCAATCTCCAAAACATAAGCATCAGAACTCGCATCCGGTCTAACAGAGCGGGTTACCTGCGAATAATAGCCAGTACCTTGAATACGACGATAATCTTTTGTAAATAAAGTTTCATTATAAGGCTGATTGACCTTAGTGTTTGCAACCAAATGATCTAAGTAACTTGATTGTGTACGATTATTACCCTTGTAAACGATCTCACTAATAACACCTTCATCAACAACAACCTTAAGACGCCCATTAGGATCTACATCAATATCCACAACTCGCGCAATAATATAACCGGCCTGAGCATATTGAGATTCAAGATCTTGAATCTTGGTTGCCAGCAAATTAGCATTCTCTGGTAGACCTACTAACGGCATTAAAAGTTCATAGGCATTGACTTCTGCTACCGTATTACCATAAACCACGACATCAGTAACAGCAGCATTCTCCACTACTACATACTCCAGCAGTATAGAGCCATCAGCTTTCTGATAGGGCTTAGCCTCTATACTCTTAGGCACAAAGAACCCTAAACCATAGATTTTCTGCAGATCTGCCACTACTGCCTCTTTGGTAAAAACCGCTCCCTGACTAAGACCCAAGACGTCAGTTATTGCTTCAGCACTAACCAGGCGATTACCAGTAATTTTAACTTCTGAGATAATCGGATCAGCTGCAAAACTTGGACTAGCCGTTAAAATACAAAACAAAACACACCAAAGTAAATTGGCGAGAACATGGACGTGTCGATATGGAGCATGGTTTTGCTCTAGCATCAGGATCCATTATATATTGATATTGCCGTCGTGTTGTAAATTAAAGGCTCAGCAGCTTAAATCGTCTAAATGCTACAGGTCCCTGGTTAGAACGTTCATAAGACCGATTAATTCCAAAATATCCATGTGCAAAGACTAACGTGTCAGTATATCCACTTGTAGAATTCAAATAATCAGGTTCAACTCTTCTACTATAGTTAGGCTTACCTAACAAAGCTAATGCCTCATGAAGCTCTTGTTGATAGACTCTCATTAACTCATTAGCCCTATTAGTATCATGTATTCCCTTCCCCTCTTTAATTAGCTGTAGGCGGACTTTTTCATAAAAATCAGGGATATTAGCAAGCCTAATCTTATCAGCATGCTCAGGACCATAAGCTTGTTTAGTAGAATCATCTTTATGAAGTAAGTTCAGAGCTCTTTCTAGCTGAGCACGAACAGGGCCAATGTCGCTCGGTGGATGAGTTACAATTGCGTCAATAGCTCTACTCAAATTAGCTGCGACATTCTCAGAATCAGCAAAGATAGTTTGTATAGCTCTGCTAGTATTAAGATACTTTCTAACCTCATTTACTCGCTGAATTTCACCACCAACCATGATAACCAGTATTATTATAACAAAATTATTTAGCCAACACTTGGTTTAGGCAACTGTTTAAGCATCATCAGGAGACTTGCGTAAGCAAGTCGTGGCGATCCACAGCCTGGATCTTGAATTGCCGCGGACTGCGGGCTGGTAATGGACTGAGTAATTACTCATTTATCAATGGTATAATGAATTTAGGAGCTTTTTATGAAGTTCTGTTTTGTGTTGCCTAGAAGTTTCAGTAGAATCC
>CAZKFA010000019.1:0-9242 GCA_964551925.1 uncultured Gammaproteobacteria bacterium | reverse complement strand
AAAGATATCAAGATAGCAGCAGAAGCACTAGAAGGTGCCAAACGCAAACGCTTACATACTTTTATTGCAACATCTCCTATACATATGGAGCACAAGCTCAAAATGTCTAGCAGAGAGGTTTTGGCAAGAGCTAAAGAAATGGTAGCTTACGCTAAGTCTTTAGTTGATGAAGTAGAGTTCTCACCAGAAGACGCAGGGCGTTCAGAACAAGATTTCCTGTATGAAATAATCGAAGCCGCGATTAGTGCTGGCGCAACTTCTATCAATGTCCCAGACACAGTGGGTTACACCACACCAATGGAGTTTGGTAAATTAATCGCTGACATCAAAATCAATGTACCCAATATCGATAAAGCAATTATCTCCGTTCATTGTCATAATGATCTAGGCTTAGCAACAGCTAACTCACTTGCGGCACTTGTCAATGGCGCAAGGCAAGTAGAATGTACTATCAATGGTATCGGTGAGCGGGCAGGTAACGCAAGTCTCGAGGAAATCGTGATGATACTAAGAACCCGTCAGGATCTGGGTTTAGACACTAACATCAACGCTCAGCAATTAATTCGCAGCAGCAAACTTGTTAGCAATGTTACTGGGATTTTTGTGCAACCCAACAAAGCTATAGTTGGAGCGAATGCTTTTGCTCATGAATCTGGTATTCATCAAGATGGCATGTTAAAGAATAACAAAACTTACGAGATCATGAATCCAGAAGATGTGGGCTTACTCTCAACACAAATTCCACTCGGACCACGTTCTGGCAAACATGCTCTCAAGAATAGATTTGAGCAATTAGGTTTCAAAAATATAGATCAAGCAGCATTAGAAGAACTTTATGAGAAGTTTGTGGTGCTTGCCGAAAAGAAAAAACGAGTCGATGATAGAGACTTGGTTTCACTAGCAACTGACAAGTCGCTTGGAGACGAGGTTTTACAGACTTTTGAATTGTTACACGTACAAGTAACTTGCGGCTCATCAGGCTTACCAACTGCTAGCGTTATGCTCAGAGATCAGCGCGACAAAACCAATATACTAAAAGGCGCGGAACTTGGCACTGGTCCAGTAGACGCTATTTGTAAATGTATCAAGAAACTCACTAAAGCTGAATGCACTTTAATTGAGTTCTCAGTTAAATCAGTAACAGAGGGCATCGACTCTCTTGGTGAAGTGATCATTCGTATAAAAGACGATGTCAATAAAGGTATCTATAGTGGACACGCAGCTAACACTGATATATTACTCGCATCAGCGCATGCTTTTTTGAATGCCCTTAATAGATATTTTGATAAGCGAGAAGCCGCAAAACTCAGTCCCCAAGCGGTGGTGGAACTATGATCATCACTATTGATGGTCCATCCGCTAGCGGCAAAAGCACTGTTGCTAAAGAACTGGCCACTAAACTTGGCTTTGAGTATTTAGATTCTGGTGCAATGTATAGAGCTATCGCCTGGTACTGCATCGAGAACAATATCAACAACTCCGAGCTGGTTTCAAAATTAACAGAACTAGAAATCTCATTACAAAACAATGGCAAGGTTGTTCATCTCAACGGACAAGATGTTAGCAAAGAGATTCGCTCTAACATTGTAAGTAAGAAGGTTAGCGACATTGCCACTATTCCAGCAGTAAGAAACAAACTCACAGAATTACAAAGAAAATTTGCCGCCAATCATAATATAGTCATCGATGGACGAGACACTGGTACTGTAGTCTTCCCCGATGCTAATCTCAAAATATTTATGATCGCATCAGCCACAGTGCGAGCTCAGCGTCGCCATGCTGAATTAACACAGCGTGGTGAAACAATAGAATTGGAAACCCTGATAAAAGAAATCGAGGAACGTGATTACAAAGACTCTAATCGCAAGGAGGCGCCTCTCATTAAAGCTCAAGACGCCATAGAAATTAACACAGACAAGCTCAGTATCAACGAAGTAGTTGAGCTAATCACAAATCAAGTTCCAAGCCTAAATCCTTAGTCTTGGCATCAATCATCATATCTATCACTGATTGCTTATTAGATACAATAGACTTGTTTTGAAAGTTGGATTTATCCTTAGAACAACACGCGCCTAGTGGCATGGTTACTGGCAGAATGACAGGCGCCAAAGCCTTTGGTTGATAATAATTCATAAGTACCTTAATTAGTTGCTCTGGAGAATAATGCTCCATGATATCTAGCAAAACCAATTCTTTATTCAAATATAATTTAGTCTCAAAAAATAATCTTAAAGTATCAGCATAACTATAAATTGCAAACAAATAACGCCCTTCACTTAAAGCTTGAGAAGATAGAATAGCAGCTGATTTCCATGAATACAGAGTCGGCTTAAGGTCTTGCCGTGCTAATCGTACATTGAAGTAATTAATCAATATATTACGGATTAACTGTGGTTGGGCGTAATCCACGAAATCCCCATCTGCGAGCGGAACATTCTCGGATATAATCTCATCAAACCTTCTCTGTATAAAGGGTTGATAGCTAATAGAATCTATAGTATTTTGCTGAGTAATTAAATGCACATAATCCAGAACCTTATGCCGCTGACAAGTAAACAATGACGACAAGAAAATAACAACAGCAACAAATATCACAATCATCTTGCCAAACTTAGGGGCTGATTTCAAAATATTTTCTTCCACCACAGTAGCTCTATCTATAGAATGTTTTTTAAAAGATAAAGTAATGATATTGCCGTTCTCCGCACTCAAGACATCAATCTTAGCTTGATGAAACTGCATAATACCAATCAAACTAGATAAGCCATGTCCCAAGGCTGAATCACTCACAAAACTATTGCGATTTCTATTTTGTGATCCCATCAATGTAGCTATAACCTCGTCAGGCAATGGTTTACCAAAAGATTTGATTTTTACCTGCCAAGTATTCGCCAAACTAGTCAATTCCAGCTTGATATCACCATCACAATATTTCAAAGCATTCTCAATTAAGTTCAACAAACATTTAGAAAGCAACTGGAAATTACCAACAATCAAAGCATGTGAATCACGAGTAGTATCAGAAATAGTTAGGCGCTTAAAATTGCTAATTTGAAATAGTTCTAATTCAAGTAGATCTTTAATATCAATGACCTCTTTACGATATAAAATATCAAGTTCATTATTAGTCAAATCATATAAATCTAAATCACTAAAAATTGCAATAGATTTTTTCAGCTCATCAAAAACCGAACGAAAATGGTAAGAAGCTCCACGAGAAATATTATTAATATTCTGGATCTGCTCAATTGCTGCAAAATTTTTATCAACGATATTTAATAAATCCTGAGAACTATTTTTCTGCAGATTAAAAAAATTAGCAGCATCATGTAAGTGTGAGACATTCAATGCCAAAATAGAATTTAAATAAAGATGAACAGCTGATTTAATAGCTGCGATTTTACAACGATAATAAACCTGATAAGCAATGATATTGGCAATAATCAAAACTACCAGTATTAAAATAATCCCCCAGAGCATGAATCCCCTTTCATCTATTACTAATACTATGAGCAAAACTCACGGTATTCTCTTGAGCATTATTAATCATATCAATTATTTGATAATTCTGCTGGGCTAATAATTGGCTATTATACTGGAGATCTGCGATTTTTTCTTCAGCAATAATCCTATCATTAGAAGGCACATGATTATTATTTGAATCAATCAACCTATCAAAACTATCTCTGAGCCCCCAATACGCTGCATTCAAAGAATCAATCATAATCTGATAGCCACCCAGTGCTTGATGAGCAACACCACCAGTACGAGATAAAAGAACCGCAGACAAAAACGGCAGAAAAAGAAAGGCTGCAATAGAAAGTACTATCTCTAAAAAATATAAACCTAAATTGCTAAACTCAACAGCAATATAATTAATCACCAAATAAACAATCGGGATCAAGGTCAGAACCAATAAAATCTTAAACCAATTAATAATTGAATTAATAGCATTTGATCGAAGTTGCTGATCAATAAAACACAGTGCCCAAAATGGTGAAATAATCTTACCAATAACAATATAGAGAATTAAACCAACAATAAAAAAGTAAGTGAAGAATTGCGACAATATATCAATAATACTTAAAACTATTGTTGGCATATAACCAATCTGATTAGCTAAGCCCTGCCAACTATTCTCCAATTGTAAAGAAGACCATTCATTAGCAAAAATGGTATTGATAGCAGCTGAAAGTCTCAAAACCAATATTAATAAGGCGTCTAAGGTTGGCCCTATCAATCCAATGCCAACAAAGGATAACAAAATTGCAAATAGAGGTTCAGTAATTGAATAGTTGAAGTCATTATGAATCAATCTCAAAAAGATAATGAATATGCCCAAAGTCAACAATAGCTCCCTAGATAAATTTTGAAATAATTGGTACAAGTCATTAATGCGCGACTGAGAATTAATATGATTAATCAAACTAAGAATATTAGGGGAATTAATATTGTTAAAACCAGGACCTAAATTAAAAAGATTAGAAAAGAAAGAAAAAATATTATTTAATACAGATCCAACAGCAGTATCGGGCGTATTAACCACAGAAGAACCCAAGAGAAACTGATTGGCAATTTGATGGGAATAGAAATTTGAATTTAGAATCTCTTCCGTTGCCTTACGTCTTTGATACTCAGCATAACCAGTAAAAGTCTCTTTCAGGGCAGATTTCACACCACTATGCACTTGATTCGTAACATCAATAAATCCATTGCCAAGCTCAAATTTATTAGCTAGTAAAGTATTGACTGTATCAAAAACAGAATCTGAGAAGTCCTTCAAACCATCCATTTGACTAGGCTCAAGGATAGAATGAAGATTATCTACATGAATCACTTGATTACGCTCCTCAGGAAAGGTTCTATTATTAAATATTGTAAAAATGCTCTCAGCTGCAACACCAGTAGCAAAGATGATAGAACAAGTAATAATAAAGACTAACTTTTTCATGTAATCTCCAAGACTGGAATAGACTCAACTAATAAATTATCCTTATCATCAACATCAGTATTAATCAATAATTCAAGAGTAATTTTCCTAGTTAATCCCGAATCAAATAGTTCCTCTCCCAAAACAATAGCCTTCACCAACTTAGCTGAAACTGAGTCCAGATAGAGATCATTAATTTGCAAATGACTAGAGATCTTTAAGTTGCGCCTATTAATAAGCTCAGCCTGAACAATCGGAAATAATTCAATCCCACTATGCCTTTTCAAGAAGCCCTCAGCCTCTAGACTTGTTGAAAAGAAATTATCAAGAAATGATCGAATAAAACCTTTCAAATCAGCTTCACTAATGGCTAATTCTTGAGATTGTTCAATCTTAGAAGTAGAAGCTTGCTTATGGGGCTTAATAATCAATTGTTGAAGCAATAAAAGATTTAGAACAACACTGAACAGCAAGAAAAACTGCAACTTCTTAACCAGACCTGGTAGTCGCATCCATTCGAGAAAAAAGCCGTTAGAAATACTCATGGACTCTCCTCTAGTAAGAATTTAATAGTTATTCTTGCAGCCTGCTTCTTAAGTTCAGAATCAATACCAGCTCCTGAGCTTAGAACTAGTTTATTTAGATTCTCCACAAAAAGACTATTACGCTTATTTACAAAATCACGAGTAGAATTACATAGAAGCTGCTCCACTGGATCCAGTAACACTTTTAGCAGACCAGAATTACGAGTGGTTTTCATTAAACAAGTCCCTGAATCATAAATGCCAGATGTGGACAATAACTTCAATTCTGTTTCTGATAGATTATTTGCCACAGCCATCTCTTGTCTATCACGCAATTCCTTCAATTGAAAGCATAAACTCATAGAAGCAGAGGAATGCACTTCTCTTGGTAGGTCACTTGGTTTCTGAGAAATAGTCCATAAGCCCAAATCCAATCCCCGACCAGCTCTAGCAAAATGCACCAACAAATCACGACCAAGTTGATTATTATTAGTAAAAATCTTCCATGCTTCATCAACAATCAGTGTCGATCGAGCCTGCTTCTGAAAAATAACTTTATGTGAGACAAAATGATTAATCAAAAACATTGCAAGTGGTACAAAATCTTGATTCGCATAAGGCTTAAAAAAAGTAAAAAGAATGAGCTTAGATTGAGCATCAAAGCTAGCTTCATAACCATCTAATAAATAAGCATAAACACCATTAGCTTGATAACAAAAAGGAGCGATAATATTAGACCATAGCTCAGCAAGTGAATTTGAGTCCCGCTTCCAGAAATCATAAAGATCACTCAATCTAACCCTTGCACCCTTTGCATAAACCGCATTCAAAGACTGTTGCAGAAAAAACTTCTCTGTAATCTGAAGCTGTCCTTGAGAACTCCGAATAAAAGCTAGCAATTGAGTCATATCCTCAAGATGTTGCTGAAACTCAGCTGTAGTATAGGTTAGAGGTAGAACAAAAGGGTTAAACAACGAGCCAAACTCTAAGAACTTATCTAAATAAACAATATCTCCACCGAAATAATCAACAAAAAATTGCCAGCCATCTTCAGTACTATCAATAATATAGAAACTTCTATCCTGATCTTGCAACCTACGTTTAACAGCAAGTTTCGCAGCTACCGTCTTGCCTGACCCTGAATCACCAATAAAATTAATCCCCCTATTATTAAATAAAGTTCGGTCATATTCATCTACAAAGACCGGCTTAGAATTAGCCATTGACAATCCCATCAAAGGACCATCAACCGTCCCCAAATCCTCTTTAACAAAGGGGAAAGTTGCACGCGCAAAATCTAAACCAGCAAAAAGCTTATCCTGATTAGATAAACCATTCGCAGCAAATGGTAGAGAATAGATCCAATTGGCAATTTGCTGCCTATCTAAACCAGCAATAGAGGCCTCTTTAATTGGTTTACGCAACCTACTATCAAAATACTGAATTTCTTGTGAATTACGAGCATATATAGTTATAAAAATACTTAAATCAAAGCTATAGGGCAGGTTCAATAAATCTAAAGCAAGTTCTTTATTCTCCTTCATAATAGCCATGGTCGTGCTTCTATTATTATTGGATAATTGACGCATAAGCTCTGCCTTACGTTCAGCTTGACGACGATCTTTCAATGAATCACGAGGCTCTAAATAAATTGCAACAGAGGATTCTATCTGTAATTCTTTAATTAAATCTTCAATCCAGAGCTCCAAATTACCACTACTTGGATGCAAATGGACTCTGTATGTTTTACTATAACGGCCATCAAACTGTTTAATAAACTTACCATTATCCTGCAAAAAAGCAGCAGGAGCTGATTTTTGATTTGGCAGCCAATGATTATAGAATTGCAATAAATCAGTTCCTTTAAGTTGATTAGAATTAATGCCAATTCTCGCTAAAGCATTAATTACAGCTTCAACTTTCTGAAGCAATAACCTTAAATCATCTTCAAAACCTGAATACTTATTATGAGCAAGCATAGGTAAGAATTTCCTGAGAATTTTTATCACCTTAGAGACTTTATTATTCAAACTTTGCTGCCTAATGACAATATAGAACTGTAAATCTTGTATAAAACGTCCATTATCAAACATTTGACTTAACCAATATTGATAAATCTGGTCAGCATAATCAACAACAAGAGATTGCAATTGAGTTGGATGCAATTTATATGGCTTAACCCATACAAACAGCTGCATAAGATCAGCACCAATATCAGTACTAGAGTTATAAGCTCCTATATCACTGATACTTTTGAATTGTGCTAAAAAATCTCCCCAGTTCTTAATCACATTCAATAATTCTTCATTAGATAGTTTATTTCTAGCAATAGAATTATTTAATTTAATCACAGCCAACAAATCATCTTCTTTCGTAACAATATAATTATCAGAACAGTCCTTAACAGGGAGAAGCCTTCCAACTGATTGGTAGGTCTGGTCATTCTCATCAAGAGAAAAAATATGATTAGCAAAAGGATGAAGAAGTATAGAGCTATAAAAGCCCCGCACTTCTTCTCCCTGAGCAGCCTTGATGATAAATGCAACCACAATCATCCAAATCACTGCTAGTAAAAGGAAGAGAGGCGATGAGGGATCAAGCTGAATACTTATAGCAAAATAAATCAATAGTGTTGAAATGACTGCAATTTGCAATAGTGGAACAATACTCAATCCGCAAAAGATCTCCTCACTCCTTTTAAAATTTCTATAGGTTTTAATCATTTAGATCGCTTAATAGCTGGCAAGCCACGAGAAATATTATTAAGTAAGTTATAACCACCCAAACCAACAGCTGCCATTGGTGCCGCAGTCTGTAACATATCTCCCAATTGTGCAGTAAGTCCATAAAAGCTATCTATATACTCACTACCACCACCAGCGCTAAAATGCTCTCCATATAAGGTGTTGATATTAAAAGCGCCACCAACATCACCAATAATACTAAAGATCAAAGGTAGGATCTGAATCATAAAGACCCCAGCTGTCGTGGTGCCCAAAGAAGCAATAATACTAGTATGAAATCTCCGTTTCTCAGCAAGATCATTAGTAACTTTAAGAACCTTATGTTTCGGTGTTAATTTACCTTCTAGGATTTTATATCCCCAAATGGGTAGAGTTGCTGCGGCAACGACTGCTGTCACATACAAACAAAACCCCAGGAACTCTACCGAACCAGCAACTAGATTATTCATCATTTAGTACCTCCTTTAATGCCTCTATTGCCAAAATCAAATGTTCATCTTCTGCTTTAGCCAGAAAAAATCTTTTCTGTATGAATCTAGTCATAAGTAAAGTACTAAGAAGTACAAACAACAACCAAAAACTCATAAAATACAAATTGGTATTATGAAAGTGAAACAAATTCGGCAAGCTTGATAGAATAAGCAGCAAACCAGAACTAAAACAAAACGTCGTACCACAAAAAATAGAGAAGGGACTACCCCGTCTCGCCTCATCCAAACTCGGCATTCTTATCGCTAACTCAGAAAGACTGGCTTCTGCTGGCAAAGTCTTAGCCTTTGCCATAAAGGCATTATAGACCTGATGTTCAGCAGTATGGAACTGCCTTAGACGAAAAGAAGCGGGTCCTAATAGGCAATGATAAGGTGGACAACCAATATAACTGCCTTTTAGCAATTTACCAGCAACATATTTAGCATAAGCTGTTTTATTCGCTATGGAGAAATAAATGGCATCAACTTCACTATAAGCATCCATGATGATGATTATCAACAAAGTTACTCAAAAACGAAAGGGGTCAAACAGTCTTTTTTTTGCAATAGACTT
>CAZKFA010000018.1:0-37150 GCA_964551925.1 uncultured Gammaproteobacteria bacterium | reverse complement strand
AACTCAGCTTCTTCGTCCTCGCAAGCCTTGCTCTGAACGATTTCGTGACAAGTCTCAAGTAAACAATATATCATGGTCTGCTTTTGGCACTAAATCAGAGCTTGTTTATTTAGATTTTTTCAATAATTATTAAGTTTCTTTTCTCAGTGTCCATTTGACCCCCCTCAGGTAGATTTTTTTCTGTAATAATTCTTTGCAACAAGTCGGCTAATCAAGAGCACTTGTTAGGGGGGAATGAGAGTGCTTCTAAACGAGCAGCTAAGAGCGGAGCCCAATAGGGCTCTGCCTTTTTCAAAGATGGACAAAAGTGGCTGGGGAGCTAGGATTCGAACCCAGGAATGGCGGGACCAAAACCCACTGCCTTACCGCTTGGCGACTCCCCAACGGCTCACACTAAAGAATACTATAGTTAAATCACTTTTCGCACAAGTAGTGAGTTTTTTTTTATTTTTTTTGCCTATTTATGCAAAGGCTCCCAATATGATGTTAAATCAGTCATTACAGAGTCAGGGGGAATTTATTGAGGTATTTCAAAATAAATTAGGGCAGGTTGTTGAATTAGCTAGATTTTATCGAGATGGGATTCTATCAGTTAGTCAAGGTCGGCTTTTTTATAATGATAAGCCTTTGGATTTGCTTAATTCACCTCTAACTGATGGGATGGGATTGCAGGTCTCGAATCTGGTTGTTGATAAGAATGACTTTTATTTATTGACTGATATTGGTGTCTTTGAAAACTATCGTCGAATTTTTACTAAAGAACCTTGCTATCACCTGGAGAAAACTCGTAGTAAGATTTTTATCAGTTGCCAATCTGGAATTTATACTGCTGCCATTAATAAAAAAGATTCGGTGCAAGAATATCTTTGGCAAATAGATCCTCAAAGTCCGCAGCAAGTTGTTTTTTTTACTTTGAACGTCAGCCAGTCAAAGATTGAGTTTGCAGCCTCTGCTAATGGCTTCTATTGGTACAACTCCAGAGCTCATCAATGGATGAATCGTGCTCAATATAGCATGAAGGGTTTTGCTGATGTTTTTAGCTTTGGTAGGTTTTATGTATCAGCCACTCCGGCAAAAATTTATTTGCCAACGGCTAATGGAATTTTTGTTAGTAGTGATAAAGCTGTCACTTGGACTCAAGAGAATCAAGGGCTTAAAGCTAATTCCCAAGGCTTTTTTGAGGCAAGGGAGATTAAAGTTTGGGATGATAAATTAATTCTAGCTACTGCTAATGGTATCTATGTGTCTAGCCTGCAGTCACCACTTGACTGGCAATTGCTTTCAGTGACTGGGGCGAAGCTCTCTGATGATTATAATCATAATGTTTATTCGATTGATGTTGATGAAGATTCTCGAGCTCTGTTATCAAATTCTCAGGGGCAGATTTTTACTAGTATCCAATTGCAGCCAGCGATTGAAGGGCATGTTGTTAAGTATCAAGATCAGCTCCCTGATACCTTCAAAACTATACTTAAATTAGAGCCTAGTATTCAGGAACTGCATCGTGTGGCTATCGAATTTGCGGGCATTCCAACTGGGCGCCTGTTTGATCGTTATAAGCGGCAGGCAAGGCTTCGTAATCTTTTGCCTACTTTTACCGCTTCTGTTGACAGAGATAGTCGAAATGTTTTGGAGCTGCAGACTCAAGGACAGGATAATTTCTCGTCTAGTAATTTGACAACTAGTTACGATGAGAATAATTTAAATCGAGATGATAAGAATATTTCAGCGGGTTTGAGATTGGACTGGAAGCTTGGTAATCTAGTCTATGACTCAGAAATTAATGACATTAATACTAGCGCCCGTATTACGGCTAATGTTCGCGAGAATATCCTTACTGAAGTTACTCAGATTTATTATAATCGCAAAGCTTTATTGTTTGAATTGTTGAAGCAGCAATGCGCTGACCTTGATATTTTCAAACAACAATTGCAATTTGAAGAATATACGGCACAGATAGATGCTAGAACTGGAGCCTGGTTTAGTGAGCAATTAGAATCTCGTTTGTTAAATAAGCTTGATGAGGTTTTTACTGAAGATGTTGCTGAGAAAATTAGGATTATTTATGGTGGTTAAGTATTTTGTTTTGATGCTATTCGTTCTGGCGTTGCCCGGCTCTGCTATCAGGCGATTGCCACCACCAAAAATCGTTCTTAGTCAATTACAAGCAAGTCCAGCTCAGGAACTGCTTCTTCAAGGTTCTGGTTTCTTAAACAATAGACCAGCAGAGCATCGTGTCTATATTTGGGCTGATCACCTTGAAGCTAAGCGACGTTTGTCCGTAATAGCTGCTAACTCTGATGTTCTTACTGTTCTTTTACCGAAGAAGCTCGCTTATGGTAGCTATCATCTTGCCGTGAGACTACAAAGTAAATATCTTCGTAGTAAGACTGTTGTTTATTATGACTTGCTAGAAGTCTTACCTGCTGCTCCCAGAGTGGAGTTGACAGGTTTTAGAGTGCTAAGCAACCAGTCTGAATTATATTCCATTCTTGCTAATGATTCTTTTCATGGCTATAAATTATTTGCTAATGATAATCTTGGACTTGGTCTTAATCATCTTAAGTTTTTCTACTGGAAAGATGGGTTGCGGAGTTTGGATAGTCAGCCTGTGATGGTTTACTATTTGCCCAGAGAGCTGATGAACAGTGAGCTTGAGCTTCAAGGCTCTCATGTTAGTGTCGTGACTAAAAATGGAACACAGAAGTTTGATCTTACTGATTTCGTTGAGCTTGATATTAATGGCTTAGAACGTCATTATTACATCAAGACGCCAAGTAATGGTCGCTATCTTGAGACGATTATACGTTTATCTCCGGTGTATATTTCAGTAATTACTATTACTGGAGATGAGTCTGTGACTCTAACTAATCGGAGCACAGAAGTTTTTCCACTGGCTAATTGCTATCTTAAAGATGATCTTAGGTCTAGGTATGTTTTTGCGACAGGTGATTTAATTAATCCATCTCAGTCTCTAACTGTTAATCAGAATCTGGGTTTGAATGATACGGGACCAGATAGCATGAGCTTAGTTTGTAATAATTCATTGGTTGATAAGTATAGTTATTAAGTTATTATACGGTGTATAATAAGCTGCGATTAAGCTGTTTTTGGTTTAACACTCTTAGCTGTCTTATTCGTGCTGTTAATGTGAATAACTTCTGCGAGGTTTAGATTATCTACCATCTCGCCGGTTATGGTTAATTCTTTGAAGTCGGTCCTAGAGGGGATTTCAAACATTATGTCTCGCATTACAGCTTCAATGATACTGCGCAATGCTCTTGCCCCCATTTTTCTTTTCTGGGCTTTTTTTGCAATCGCTTCTATAGCATCATCAGCAAAGTTTAAAGTCACATTGTCCATTTCTAGAAGTTTTTTGTATTGATTGATGAGTGAATTTTTTGGTTTAGTAAGGATTAATTTTAGAGCTTCAATATCTGGAGCATCTAAACTAGTGACAATTGGCAATCTACCTACGAATTCAGGGATTAATCCGAAGTGCACCAAATCCTCTGCCTCAACGTGTTTGAAGGATTCTGATAGTCTTTTGGCTTTCTCGTCTTCGCTGATAGCTGGTGAGTTGAAGCCAATTGCAGCGTGTGACTTCATTCTGCGTTTGTCTATAATTTGTTCTAGACCAACAAAGGCACCACCACAGATAAATAAAATATTGTGAGTATTTATTTCTATCATTTCCATTTGTGGGTGTTTGCGATTGCCATGAGCTGGGATACTAGCTTTGGTACCTTCTACCATTTTGAGCAAAGCTTGTTGTACGCCCTCTCCTGAGACATCTCTGGTGATAGAAGGGTTCTCTGATTTGCGAGAAATTTTGTCGATCTCGTCGATATAAATAATTCCTCTCTCTGTCTTATCAAGAGCATTACCAGAGTTCTGATATAGCCTTTGTAATATATTCTCAGCGTCATCACCGACGTAACCAGCTTCAGTAATGGTAGTTGCGTCCGCAATAGCAAAAGGCACTTGCAAGAATTTTGCTAAAGTTTCCACTATGTGAGTTTTACCGCTACCAGTAGGACCGAGCAATAGAATGTTTGATTTTTGAATTTCAATATCTGATTTACTGTTTTGTAGGTTATGGAGTAGTCTTTTGTAGTGATTATAGACTGCGACAGCAAGTGTTTTTTTTGCTTCGCTGCAGCCAATTACATAATCATCAAGATGTAATTTTATTTCCTTTGGTTTAGGTAATTTATTTGATTCAAAAATCCCACCCTCAATAGGTTGATCTTCGTCATGTGTTTGATTAACACCCTCATCAATTAATATCTCGTTACAAAGGTGTACGCACTCGTCACAAATATAAATCCCTGGGCCTGCGATCAACTTCTGTACTTGATCCTGAGTCTTGCCACAAAATGAGCACTGTAGTAACTGGGAGTCTTTCTTGGACATCTACATTAACTATAGCAGAGCTTTAATTACGCTCAATCTCTAGTTCACTAGGTCTTTTGATAACAACTTGGTCAATCAAGCCATATTCCTTAGCCTGCATTGGAGTCATAATATTGTCTCTATCAGTATCTTTTTCTACTTTATCGATTGGCTGATTACAGTTGTTTGCCAAAATTTGATTTAAGAGAGCTTTAAGACGCATAATTTCTTTGGCTTGGATCTCTATATCAGAAGCTTGTCCTTGAGCACCACCGAGAGGTTGGTGAATTAAGATACGAGAATTCGGTAGAGCCATGCGTTTACCTTTAGCTCCAGAACTTAACAAGAAAGCTCCCATACTTGCACATTGACCCATACAGATAGTAACAACATCCGCGCGTACATGCTGCATAGTGTCGTACATTGCTAGTCCAGAGGTTACAGAACCGCCAGGACTATTGATGTAGAAATAAATATCCTTAGTTGGATCTTCTGAGTCAAGCAATAATAATTGCCCAACGATTATGCTTGCCACCACGTCATTAACCTCAGAAGTTAAGAACACGATACGCTCACGCAATAATCTTGAGAATAAATCAAAACTTCTTTCGCCACGTGGAGTATTTTCAATTACACTTGGCACGTAATTATAGACATCTAAAGGGTTAGGTAAACCATAATTTTGAGTGATACTTCTGATATCAGCGGCTACATACTTATTAATATTTCTTGGATCCATATAAATAAAATGTACCACAATTACATTATTTTCAAACGCGGAAGCTTTGTGCCTTGCAAATAATTAAAAATAAGTCCGATCTTATCTGTAGTGCTAATATTCGTATAGATGTCTTTATTGTCTGAACAAATTGATAAACATCTTGCTTCTGCTTATGTAGGATTTCACAGTCCAGCTCATAATGGTTCAGTATCTAAGCGTGATTTAACTGAGCTTGATGGCTTAGATAATTTGCAATATCCAAATGAAGTTCTGTATGAATCGCAGAGAATAATTGCTGATCTTTTTGGAGCAGCACATAGTTATTTTTTGCTTAATGGTGCAACGATTGGATTACATGCTGCTTGCCTTGCGTTGAAAAAATATTTAGCAACTGACACTAGACCCGTTCTTCTTGCTCGTAATGTTCATAAGTCTGTTATCGCTGGTATCATTCTTGCGGATCTTAAGGTTGAATGGTTGGAACCCAGTTGGTCTGAGGATTTGGGCGTTTATACTAGAGTTGATCTCAAGAATATTGAGAATAAATATTCTGCGGTTATAATTACTAACCCTACTTATGAAGGCTTCTACTCGATTGTTCCTGAATTAGATATTCCAATAATTATTGATGAGGCTCATGGTTCTCATTATCATTTCTCTGATAAATTTCCAAAGCCAGCTTTAGTCTATGGCGCTGATATTGTCATTCAATCTTGGCATAAGTGTCTTGGAAGTCTTACTCAGACTGGCGTTGCGCATGTCTCGAAAAATAGTAAAATCCCAGCCTGCTATTTTGAAGAAGCTCTCAGGCTTTTGCACACTACTAGTCCAAGTTATATACTAATGGAAAGCCTCACCAATACTACTACAAGCTTGCTGCAGCAAGGCGTTGATCAATTTACTAAGTTGTTGAAAATTATTGCTGAATTTGGGTTCGATTCTTTTAATAATGATCCTTTGCGTTATTTAATTAAGGGTAATGGTATTAAAATTGAACAGCAATTAAAACAGCATAAGATTTTAGTCGAAGCTGCTTATGCTAATTTTGCTTTGTTGTTTATGAATATAGGACATTCTGCTATTGACTTGAGTCGATTACAAATTGCTTTGCTTCAACTTGAGCATGAGGTTCAGCAACCACTAGCTAAGCTGGTTTGGGGTAAGCAAGAACTACCAATTAGAGAAGCTTATTATGCTCAATCTCGTTTGGTGAGGAAGGGAGCTGCGCTTAATAAGATTTCTGCTGAGTTGTATGCGGTGTGTCCGCCTGGTATTGCAGTTTTGGTGCCTGGACAAGTACTCACGGAGTCTGTAATTGATCTAGTTGATAAGGAATATATTGCTGTAATTGATTAACTTAGTACCATCATACATAGAAGCTCTGCAATCTCGGCAATTTCATAAGCTCATTATTGGAGCGGCTCTTAAGGATTATCAGTCGATAACCGATCTTGCTTATTTGTTTACTTATGCCAAAGCTAATGTAATAGATATCTCAGCTTTTCCTCTCTCTGTAATTTCGGCGAAACAAGGTGTAGAGAAGGCATTGGTGGAAAATAAGAACTTGGTTGCTCCTTTAATTATGGTAAGTGTCAATGTTGATCAAGATCCGCATTTTCGTAGAGTTGAATTAGATTTAGATACTTGCACCGAGTGTCTTGCTTGTATCCCGACCTGTCCATCTGAGGCGTTTAGTTATGAGTCTGCTCAATTTCGCTATGATATTAATTTATGTTTTGGTTGCGCTAACTGCCTAGAGGATTGTCCTGTAACGGCTTTGGAGCTTAAACAGTGGTCTACTTTTGACCCAGCTGCATTGGTTGAATTGCAGCAGTTGGGTGCAAACGCAATTGAACTGCATCTGAATCATAACTTAGATGCTTTTAGTGAATTTTATAAACAGTTTAATCTTAAGTTTGAATTGGAATCTTTTTGTATTGGCTCAGAGCCTTTGACTGAGCAGCAATTGGAAGAGTCAGTGATTAGTATCGTTGAGCATTTTACTAATAAGTATGGTGTTGAGCAATCATTCATCATACAAACTGATGGCATCCCTATGTCTGGTGCTCGTGATCTTGGGGCGAATAAAGATTTGACTAGTATGCAGAATGCTAATTTGGTGATAAATTACTTAAGTAAATATTATCCAGAAAGAAATAATATTTTCGTACAACTCGCTGGTGGTATAGACGAGAAGTCTTTGGCCAGAGCCCATGAGCTTGGGATTTTGGTTAATGGTGTTGCTATTGGTTCTTATGCCAGAAAGAAAATATTACAACAAGATGGGCTCGCTGAGAAGATTAAGGTTGCAGTGGAGTTGCTCGAGGCAAGTAAAACAAAACTAGGCACTTTGGACTAGGTTAAAAAGTTTTAAAAATAAAAAAATGGGTATAATGGAAATAAGAGGTACTATTAACCTTGATGGTAGATATTCGCAAGGACGACGTACAAGAGCTTTTAAAGTTACTCTCGTCCGATTTACAACAAGAAATCAACAAGCACGATTTAAGTAAATTGATTGAAGTCGTAGTTGATCTCGGAAGAATCCCCGAAGCCCGGTTTTCTAAAAATAAAACAATTTTACTCGGCGAGAAAAGTACAACGCGCTCTGATATTGCAATTATTGTCAAACAAGTTGGAATCTTCGATCAGTCTAATAGAGCGGGAATGGAAGGCACTCTACATCGTATTAGTTGTGTTCGTAACAAATCTGGGGAGATTGTTGGCTTGACTTTGCGTATTGGCAGGTCTATTTTTGGAACCATTGAAATTATTAAAGATTCTCTAGAACAGAACAAATCGGTTCTATTGCTTGGCCCACCGGGTGTTGGTAAAACCACTATGTTGAGAGAGATTGCTTATTTCTTATCAACTCAAAAAGAGAAAAGAGTTATAGTCATTGATACATCTAACGAAATCGCTGGTGACAGTGATGTGCCACATGCTGCTATTGGACGGGCTCGTAGAATGCAGGTCCCATTTGATAAGCAGCAACATGATGTGATGATTGAAGCCGTTGAGAATCATACCCCAGAAATTATAGTTATTGATGAGATTGGTACTATAGAAGAGGCTGCCGCAGCTCGTACTATTGCTGAGCGTGGTGTAAGCTTGATCGGTACTGCTCATGGACATAGTCTTGAGAATATAATTCAGAATCCGACTTTGAGTGATTTGGTTGGTGGTATTGAGACTGTTACTCTTGGAGATGAAGAAGCAAAGAAACGTGGTACTCGCAAGTCAATCTTAGAGCGAGCTTCTAAGCCAACATTTGATATTTGTATTGAGATCATAGACAAATACACAGTTAATGTACATAAGAATACAGCTAATAGCGTTGATGCCTTATTGAGCGGGCATCTTATTCAGCCAGAATTACGTACGCGTGATAAAGATACTGATAAGGTTACTATTCTTGAGAAATCAAGTGAAACTTTATCGCTTGAAGATATTGCAGATTTGCCATTCTCTAAAGATGGTCAGAGTATTGCTATATATCCATATGCTATTAGCAAGTCCTTACTAAAAAGAGCTTTTGTAACAATTCAAGGTCTTGATCTTAAAGTTGCTAATACTTTAGATGAAGCAGATGTGATTTTTGCACTTAAGAGTTATGCTCAACCTGATGCCAAAATTTTTAAAATTTCAGCGTCCAAGTCCATACCAGTCGAGACTGTTGAAGAGAATTCTTTGGCTATGATTACTGAGGCTCTTGAATTTATGGTCAATGACTTGCCTTATGCTCAAAAACACTGGCATGATAACAGCAAGAACCCTCCAAATAAGGGTTTCCATGGTGTTCTTAAATAAATTTACATTTTTTTTGTTTTGTTAACCGAAGCTTAACCTTTATCTGTTATTTATAGGCAGGACAAAAAGGGAAGTGTAAAAGATGCCTAGTACAATAGCAAGAGTAGATTTAACAACAGCTATAAGACAGTCTCAAGAGAAGGCTGATAAAGCGCAGGCCAGTGATACTGAAAGTAGATTATTAGAGTCTCGCATTCGTGCTGCTGATAGTAAAGTATCAACTGCTGGAGCTACTGTTACTAGATATGAATTAACCAAAAAAGAAGCAGAAGATAAATTATCTCCGCCACCAACTAAACAAGTTCAAGGTGATGGCAAGAAGGGCGGTACTAAAACGGTTGTAGATGAACGAGAAAGAGATAAATTACAATCTCAGGTGAGAGCTGCTGACGTTCAAATTCAGCAAGCTCAGGCTGCTGTAGAGGCTGCTAGGCAAGAAGCCGAAGCTCTTAAGACTCAATCACTTCAGTCTGTCGGTATTACTGAAGATCAGATGAGACAGATGGGATCTTTAGATACACAGATTAATCAATTGAAACTTGAAGCTGAAAGAGGTGGAACAGATTTAGTTGGTGAAGATTATCAAAGACGATTAGGTGCAGCTGTTACGTCAATGACCCAATTGAGTGGTCAAATCCCTGATGCAGCTAATACTGCTCTCAAAACTTTCTGGGATAATATTACCGCTAATCTTACTTTTATTAATCGCAAGATTACTGAGCAGACAACTCCGGATCCAATTCCAATGCCTGCTGACAATAACTATCAAGATTTCTTTAATCGTAGTCAACAAGGTTTCAATACAGTTATTGATCATTTACGTACTAGTGGTGCTAGTAGTACTGAGATCATGGAAGTTGAGAATATGAGAGATTCTATTAATAGTAATCGTGATGTGGCTTTGATTGGTTTGAGTGATGCTGATAAAGCTAAAATGCAGACTGTCCTTCAAGGTCTTGCTGGTTTTGCTACGGAGATTCAAAATGGTGATCCAGTTACTATGGCTGATATCCGTACTTTAACCAATACGACGACTCAGTTAGATTCTATCTTGGGTTCTGGTGGTAGTAATTTTGAAACGAATTTGGCAACAACATTGAATGCACCAGCAAGAAATATTGAGGATATTAAGAATCATTTAGTTGATACTAATAATCCAGGTTTGCAAGGTTTTGCTGATGATTATACTCGCTTAACACACTTATTTGATAACCCTGATTTATTAGATGGTTTATCGGTTAGTGACTACAATAGATTAGTTGCTTTAAGAACACAAATTGGAACCACGAAAGCTAGCCTGGATGCTAATGGTAGTTTAACGGATTCTGAAATTAGTAGTTTAGCTACTAATACTCATACTCTTATGGCGGATTTATATGAGCATTATGGAATCACAGATGTCGTAGCACCTACGAGTACTGGCGGTGGTGGCACTGGTGGTGGTGGCACTGGCGGTGGTGGTACTACTGGCGGCGGTGATGGCATTAGAGGTACTGGTTCAGGTGGTTAATAGGGAGAGAGAAATATGGCAATTAGTTTGAAAGATAGAATATATGAAGAGAAGTTACTGGAGATTTATTCTCAGAAAAGTAGCATTCTTGAAGTCTTAAAATGTGCGGTGGCACAAGAGAAGCATTATCGCAAGGGAGCCTTTTTGAACAGTGATACTGTGCATATTAGTGCTAGATGTGATGATAATAGTGGTCTCTGGGAAGTTTGTATTGCCGTTGATCACGGTAAGGTCTATTATACTTGTCATGATGTTAATGCTAATAATATAAGTATTCTCAGTGTTCCTAGTGATAAATATATTAAAGATAGAGAAAATCTAACTGAAGCTGAGAGGCAAACAATTCAAATCCAAGCGTCAACAGCTCTTGAGATAGATCTTAAAGATGTGCGTACTTTACGTAAGGCAAAAGATTTATTTAAGACTGATTATGTCTTGAAAAATATCCCGCTTTATCATTTAGATCATGATAACGCTGCCAGATTTTTGATCTGGCATATTAAAGCTTATAAGAAGGTGTTTATGGACTACATCAAGACTTATGGTTTTTTATGGGAAGGTACGAGCTTCAAGAATAGTATGAGTCTTGCTCGTGCTTTAGTCGAAAGAGGTTTAATCTCAGAAGATTACTTCTTCTTTCCAGAATATGATTCAGTTGATAGTGACAAAGGAGTAGTAAATGTCTAATAGTCTTCAAGAGCAAGGGTTGGCAGCTGCGGGACAATCGCACAGTCTTAATACTAGAAGTACGATTGATGAATTTGATAGAATGCGTCAAGAGTCTCAAGCGGCTTCAGAAGCTGCTCAGCAACAATCAACTAGGTTTCAGGCTGTTGCTCAATATATGAGCAGTGGTGCTGAGCAGGAAAAAGCTCAAGGTAAAAGTTTAGTTCAAGCTGGTAATCTCAAAACTTCTATGGGAATGGGATTCATTGCAATTGGAGCTGCAGTCATGGCGATACCAATGTTGGGTCCAAGTTTGGGATTTCCAATGATGGTTAAAGGTATGGAGCAAGTGGCTTTAGGTGCTGTTGATAGGCAGCAAGGTAATGGTATGTTGCAACGAGCTCAAGAGAAGCTTAATGAAGCTACCAATAATGAGATCTTAGGTAAACAGGAAGCTGTTGTTTCTAGAAAAGAAATTGCTCGCTCACAAATCTTTGAACGTAAGATGAAGATACTAGAGCAAATGCTTAAGGAAGTGGGTATTGAAAATAGAGATTTATCAGAGCCAGAAATTCAAAAGATTAAAGCTGCTTTTGAAGCTAATTTTGATAAGTTTATGGGAGACGCTGCCAAAGCCTTAGCTAATGGCGGTGTTATGGAGATAGACGGACTTAAAGATGCTAATGGTAAAGATCTTGGTTTGCAATATTTTATTAAAGACGAAGATGATGGTAAATTCTATAAGGTGAATGCTGCTAGAGATGAGAATGGAGAGCCGATACTAGGTGCTTCTGGAGAGCCTTTGCTTGATTGGGAAAATGGTGCTACTCAAGTTGAAGATGGCGAGTTGCTTGATTTACTTAAAGTTAAATTTCGTTTCGTTGATGAATTAAAGAATCTTGCTCAAACCCTCACTACTACTGAAGTTGATGGGACTGGCAATATTAAACTTGTTCCTTATGATTTGAATAATGCTGATCATATGAGAGAGTTTGCTGATTTGGTACTTAAATCTAATGTTGCTGATGTGAAATCTGGCAGAACTCCAGGTCCGTTGAAATATACAATTGAAGCTGGTGTAGAATATTTCCAAGAGTGGGATTGGTCTAAG
Source organism: uncultured Gammaproteobacteria bacterium (assembly GCA_964551925.1). GTDB lineage: Bacteria > Cyanobacteriota > Vampirovibrionia > LMEP-6097 > LMEP-6097 > CAZKFA01. The sequence continues at coordinate 24,937 of CAZKFA010000018.1, read as the reverse complement.
GATATTCCAATTGGACCAAAAACCCCAGTTGATGATTTGTATGGTGGTAAGTTTGATCGTGGTGATATTGAATCATATCAACTTGCTATAGAACGTAGTCAGAATGCTCTTGGAGCTTTAGGTTTGAATGCTGGTGGCAGTAGATTTAATCTACTGAGTAGGCAGGGATACACGGGTTTGTCTTCTCAATCTACTACTGATAGATCATCTTTGGATGCAACAAGTAGAAATAGTGATGCGTTTAAGCAGTTTAATACGCCTAGAGCGACTATCGATGCAATACGCGGTAATAGTGTTCTAGATGGATCAGCACCAGATGATTTACCACCGGGGCAAGGATAAGACGGATATAACAACAAAAGGATAATATTATGCCAACAGACAATAGCGCAATTTCAACATCACTCAGAAATGCAATTTCAGACTCTCAAACGAAGAGCTCCCAGGTGCAATCTGGTAGCATGGAGCAGAATATTGCAGCTACTCAGGTTGCACAGAAAAGAAGTGTTGTTAATGTCAAAGAATCATTAATAAAATCTTTACAAGTTACTCTTGATAATATTTTGGCGCTCCTTAATCCTCCGCCAACTAAAGAAGTATCAGATGGTAAGAAAACTAAGACTGTTGTTGACACGGAAGAAGTTCGTAAATTACAAGGACAGCAAAGAAGCACCGAAGCTCAGATTAATCAAGCGAGGTCAGACGCCTCTACTGCAAGACAGGAAGCTGAGACTGCTGCTGGTCAAGCATTAACAGCTGCTGGTATTACTCAGGAAGCACAGAATTCTATGCAATCAGCATTAGATGCAGTTTCTAGCTTAGAGTCTCGTTTATCACAAGGCCAAGCAATTACAGAACAGCAATTGCAAACAACATTAGCGTCTTATAATCAAGTATCTGAATCTAATCCAGCAAATCCATCTGGTATAGTTTCACGAGCCTTCTATGATCCAATAAGAGCTGGTTTGCAGAATATATCACGAATGTTGCAGGCTAATCCGAACTTGTTAACAGGCGGTGCTGCTGCTAACAGTGCTTCAGCAAATAATGCTAATGGTGCAAGCAGTAATGGTACTAACAATGGTAGCTCTAATACTGGTAGTCAAGATTCTGGAACTGTTCCTGTTGGAGCAGGTGCGGGTGCTGGTTAACCTATCTACGCTCTTCTAGTTTTTCCCTAACCTGAGTGAGTTTGTCTCTATAAAGAACAGCAGTTTCAAAATTTAGTTCTTCAGCAGCTTTGTGCATTTCTAATTCAAGTTTATCGATCGCTTTGATTAGTTCTCTAGTAGAGAGCTTTTCTAATGGCTTGTTGAAAGTAGATTGTAATAGTTTATTCTCTTCGGTTTTCTTTGTGCCCTCTAATTTATCTAGTGTCTCTAGAATTGGGTTTGAGATTGGCTTAAGAATAGTCTTTGGAATTATATTATGCTTCTTGTTGTATTCTATCTGTAGTTCTCTGCGACGCTCTGTTTCTTCGATGGCTGACTTCATGCTATTAGTCATGCGATCGGCGAACAGTAAGACTCTGGCGTTAGAGTTTCTTGCTGCTCTACCTATCATTTGGATTAAGGTCCTGTGATTACGCAGGTAGCCTTCTTTATCAGCATCCATGATACAAACTAATGACACTTCTGGTAGATCTATACCTTCTCTTAATAGATTGACTCCAACTAAAACGTCGTACTCATCTTTTCTCAGATCATTGAGAATTTTAATTCTATCGAGTGATTTTATCTCACTATGTAGATAACGCGCTCTTACATTGTGTTCTATGAGATATTCGCTTAGGTCCTCTGCCATTTTTTTGGTTAAGGTGTTGATTATTACTTTTTCACTTTTTGGATAGACACCTTCTTTAGCTTTGTCATCTGTAGTTAATTTGCGATTGGTTACCTGTTCAATCTCTTGAAATAATTTATTAATTTGTCCTTGAGTTGGATAAACTTCAATAATTGGATCAAGTAGTCCTGTTGGTCTAATGATAAGCTCTGTGCTATGTTTACCTGCTACTGTTAGTTCTTCGTCTCCTGGAGTAGCTGAGACATAGACTATGTTATGAACCTTGTTGTTAAACTCATCATATTTGAGAGGTCTGTTGTCAACAGCGCATGGCAAGCGGAATCCGTAGTCTACTAACACACTTTTACGACTATAGTCACCTAGTGACATGGCTTTGAGCTGTGGCAAAGTCATGTGAGACTCATCAATAAAGCAAATCCAGCCATCTTCTCCATATCTTCTATTCATGTAATCAATTAATACTTGGGGAGCTGATCCTGGTGCTCGTCCTTCAATGATGCGTGAATAGTTTTCGATACCGGTGCAATAACCCATCTCTTTCATCATCTCGATATCGTATTTAGTTCTTTGAAGTAGGCGTTGCGGTTCTAGATCTTTGCCCTGTGATTTAAGTTCAAAGACTCTAGCGTCAAGTTCTTTTTGGATTTGGTCTATAGCTCTTGCCATATTTTCTTCATCAGTAACATAATGTTTGGCTGGTAGTATAGTGATCTCATTAAGCATCTCTAGGATTTCACCAGTGCTAGGATCTATATAGCAAAGGCGTTCTACTTGCTCACCAAAGAATTCTATTCGTAGAACCCTTTCCTCATCAGCAGTATGGATTTCTAGAATCTCTCCTCTGACTCTAAATAGACCACGTTTTAATTCTATGTCGTTGCGGGCATAACGTATGGTAACTAAATTATCAAGTAGTTTTTTGAGATCAACCTCAAGCCCAATCTCCAAATGAATTGCAGCTTCAAAATATAATTCTGGAACCCCAAGTCCATATATGGAGCTTACTGAAGCAACTATTACGACATCTTTGCGTTCATATATTGACCTGGTTGTTGAGTAGCGCAAGCGATCTATATCGTCATTGACCTTAGCAGTTTTTTCTATATAGGTGTCACTGTGTGGTATATAGCTCTCTGGTTGATAATAGTCATAATAACTAATAAAATATTCCACTTTGTTGTTAGGAAAAAAATCTCGAAATTCATTGCAGAGTTGTCCGGCTAGTGTTTTGTTGTGAGCCAATACCAGAGCTGGTTTTTGTAGCTCTTGAATTATATTAGCCATGGTAAAGGTTTTGCCGCTGCCTGTTATTCCTAGTAAAATTTGTCTGCTGACACCATCACGTATCTTATTGCAAACAGATTGGATGGCAAGTGGTTGGTCGCCTGAAGGCGCAAAGGAGCTGGTGGTTTTAAATTCCTGTGATTTACTCCCTGACATCAATTTACCTCAACTAGATAGCCAGTATATTTGCGTAGATTAATGACCTTGGTGTCAAGTATTAAGTACTGTCCTTTGATTCCGAGTAGAGTACCTTCTAATAATGGTTCTTTTTCTAAATTATGGCTATTGATTTTTTGTGGATATTTTAATACTGGATATTTAAAGAAATAAGGTTCATTATTGCTGATGGATTCGCTGATATAGTTAAGATCTTCAATAACTGATAGTTCTGTTATTAGCGAAGATATTTTTTCTTGTAGATTCTTGGCTTCTTGTTTTAGATTAATTGTTGGATAATTATTTTTGAGCATATTGCGCCAGTTGGTTTTGTCCGGCAGGTTTTTGGCTATAGAGTTTTCGAGCAATCCTATATGGTAGCGGCGTTTGGCGGTTAATAATCTTATCGCTGCGATTGCTCCTTGATCTACCCAACGTTTTAATTCTTGCTGCTCGCGAGTGATGCCTATTTTAAGATCACTAGTTACTGATAGATAAAGAGAATGATTGATATTGCAATGCTCCTTAGCAAATTCTTCATCTCTACAAGTACCTTTGTCAAAGTGACAAAGCTCTGGTTTGAGTATGCAGATATCACACTCGGCTAATTTAGTAAAGCAACGATAGCAATAACCTTGATTGAAAGAGGTTTTAGTCTTTTGACCACAATTAATACAATTGATTTGTTCAAGGAACTTTAGGGATATTTTTTTGCCAAGATAGTTGTCTAGATCTAGAGTTGCAGTATAGTTTTGTTCTGTGCTTTCTGACGCTTCTAAATATTTTTCTGAGACTAACCTTGCTTGATAATGAACTAAGCCATTATCGTCAATAGAGTGAGCCATTTTTCGCAAGTTACCGCGCATTATTTATAATATTACACGACAAACCTAGTGTTATAATCATTAGTAATGCGATCAATTAAGTTCTTTAGTCTAATACTTGCTTTATCCCTATTTTCTTGCTCAAAGAAGCCTCAGGTAGATAATAATCCTTTTGGGGACAGTGATACATTAGAGGTCGATTCTATTGTTGGTAATCATTACATCGCAATTGCCGTCCCACTTACAGGACCTTATCGCCATCTCGGTGGTACTATATTAGAAGCAGCAACGCTAGCAGTTGAGAATTTTAACAAAACGATTACCCCAAATCATAAAATTGGAACTTTAATTATTGATGACGGGGGACTAGTCAGTGAAGCACTTTCAAGGGCTGATATCGTAGTGGCGCAGAAATCACTTGGTGTTATTGGACACTTGAATTCAGAAATCTCTGTTGAAGTAGCGCGTAAATATTCTGCTGCTGATATTGTAGAGATTTCACCAGCATCAACTAATCCGAAACTTACTACCATAAAAGATTTCCAGGGATATATTTTTAGAACTATTGGTAATGATAGTCAGTTAGCTAAGGTTGCTGCTGATTATATGGTTGCTGATTCCAGTATTAATAAGGTCGCTATTTTTTACAATGACAGACCTTATGGTATATCGGTAGGTACGGAGTTGGTAAATCTTCTTTATAAGACTAATAAGAAGATAGTATTGCAACAAACTGTGCCCGTAAGAACAACTGATCACGAGTCAACTGCTGAGCTTGCTGTGAAAGCTGGCGCGGATTTAGTTTTCTTTGTTGGTGAATATAATGATGCAGCCTATTTGCTACAGAGCTTGAAAGCGAAAAATCCTAATATTAAATTTATGGCAACTGAAGGAGCCTATCATCAAGAGTTTATTACCATCGCTGGTAAGGCGGCAGAAGCTGCTCTAATAGTAGGTTCTAGCCCGGCTGATGCTAAGCTTACGGCATTATATGAAGATCGTTATCATAGACCAGCTACTGGTTATGTGGCAACAAGCTACCTTGCTACTGAGGTCTTGCTGCAAGCAATTAAAGAGAATGACTTCAAAAATCCAAAAGCTATAGCCAAGTCTGTCGCATCTAATCCTATTTTTGATGCTTTTGGTAATTTGAAGGAATCAAATTTTGTGATCTATAAAGTAGTCGATGGTAAGTTTGTTAACCAATCTAAGTAAACCTTATTTAATTTATCAATCTTAAGCATGGCAATGCAAGGCGTGCTGTAACTGTGGTTCTCACTGATTAGTTTCTCTATTGCAGGAAATTTATCCTCTAAAGTTTTGATAATAAGAATTGTTTCTTTATCTTGGCAAATTTTGCCTTCCCATATATAAATTGATTCAACACCATCATAGATATTGCAACAGCCAGCTAGCTTAGCTTCAACGAGTTGCGTTGCGATTGATTGTGCCTCTGTTCTGCTTGGATAAGTGGTGTAGATGGCAACAGCAGTCATAGTGCTAATTATAATGCAATGCACTTATTGAGAATTCTTCGCAATAGCTCAACTTTAGCTTGAAAATACTTAATGTTTTTTTTCACTTAATTTAGGTAATACTAATAGACGCAAACAGTAATTTTCTTTATGATTAGGAAGTAAGCTTATGCTAGGAAAAATTTTAAGTCAAGAAGAAGGCAGTGCTGCCAAGTTTTTTATGTTCTCAGCCATAGTCTGGCTGGTGATTGGCATGGGAGCTGGCTTGCTAGGCGCTTTGGAGTTTTCATTTCCAGATCTGTCTAAAGGGATTACCCAATTATCCTTTACTCACCTGAGACCAGCACACGTCAACACAGTAGCCTTCGGTTGGTTATCGATGGCTAATATAGGTTCTGCTTTATATATTATTCCCGCTTTATGTAAAACTAAACTGTTTTCAGAGAAGTTAGCCAATTTGACTTGTTATGTTTGGAATTTTGTTGTTGGAGCTGGGTTCATTTCTTTATTGAATGGTTATACTGAAGGGCGTGAATATGCTGAGTATCGTGAACCTTTTGATTATTTAGTTGTTGCCGGACTTCTCCTATTATCTTATAATCTTTTTAGAACTGTTCTCAATCGTAACGTTAAGAAGCTTTATGTATCGGTTTGGTATATTATGGGTGCGTTCTTTTGGATGCCGTTAGTTTATATAGTAGGTAACCGGACTTTTGTGGCGATGGATGGTTTGAATGATGGAATTCTTAATTGGTTCTATGGACATAACATACTTGGTATGTGGTTTACCGTACTAGGAGTTGGTATTGCCTACTATATGCTTCCAAAGATGAGTGGCAAAGCTATTTGGTCGCATTCGCTCTCTATGCTTGGCTTCTGGACTATTGCGTTTTTCTATGCACCTACTGGTACTCATCATTTGCTACAGTCTCCAGTCCCTGAGTGGCTTAAAGCCCTTGCAGTAATTTTCTCGGCGGCTTTGATTATTCCTGTGATTACAGTGTTAACTAATTTCTATATGACAATGAAAGGCAGTTGGTGGATGATGACAACCAATATGCCACTTAGATTTGTTTTGACTGGTGCTTTTTGGTATCTTGTAACTTGCTTGCAGGGACCGTTTCAGGCGACTCGTGGAGTTAATTGGTACATCCACTTCACTCAATGGGTTGTAGGGCATGCACACGCAGCCTTGCTTGGAACTTTCACGTTCTTTGTGATTGGTTCTATTTATTATGGTTTGCAAAGACTCACTGGCAGACGCATTTATAGCGTACGTTTAGTTAAATGGCATTATTGGTTATTGTTGATTGGCTTTGCTTTATTCTTTATCAGCCTTACTGTGGCTGGCTTACAGCAATCTGTGGGTTGGGCGCTCGGCTACCCTGTTGCTCAGTGGTCATTAACTTTACCGCCGATGTGGCTAGTGCGCTCAATTGGTGGAGTCTTTATGTTTGCTAGCAGTTGTTTGTTTGCTTACAATATTTATATGACGATGAATACTAATCCAGAAGCGACTGATCTTGAGTTGAATACAGCAGTCCCAGTGGAGGCTAAATAACAATGAGTGAAAATGATAAAAAGATAGGAGCTAAAGGTTATTTACTGCCAGCAATTGTAGTTGCATTGTCTTTCTTGATGATCTATACAGTAGTGGTCATTATTCCTGATATGACCATGGTTAAAATTGAGCCAACTAAGTACGCTATGGAATATGTACTAAAAGATGCTGATGGTAATATTGTCCTTGATAAAGATGGACAGCCTCTCAAAAATGCTGCTGGATTGGGTCGCCAGATCTATGTCCGCGAGGGTTGTTTCTATTGTCATTCACAATTTGTTAGACCACAAGATAGAGATTTTGGCTCTAAAGTGCATGCTGGTGATTATGCTAACGAGACACCAAATGTTCTTGGTACTTCAAGAACTGGTCCAGATTTGAGTAATGAAGGTGGCAAGTTGCCAGACAAGTGGCACATAGAGCACTTGAAGTCTCCGAGAACTTATACGCCGGGATCTATTATGCCGTCATTTAGTTATCTCAGTGAAGCAGATCTTGATAATCTTGTTGCTTACTTACAATCATTAGGACGTAAGCGCTTTGATGATCCAGAGAATCGCCATATCTATGAAGCTTACTATCCAGAAGCTGATATTAATCTTTGGAAGAAATCTGAACACCATAAACCAAATGTTGATAGTGCGACGGCTGCGAATGCTGGTGCTGGAATCTTTAGGCAGAATTGTGCAGTTTGTCACGGTACTAATGGTTTGGGTAATGGTCCAAACGCACTTGCCATGAATAAGAAACCAGCTAACTTCACCAATCCTTTCTTTAAGGCTTACTCTGATGAGACTTGGTATTATAAAGTAGCAGAAGGTGTGCCAGGTACTCGTATGCCGCGCTGGAAACTAACTCTAGAGCCAGAGCAAATGTGGTATCTTGTGGCGTTCTTGAAAACTTTGCCACAAGATGCTGTTGTTATTCAACCTTATCAAACTATCAGTGATGCTGATTGGAATGCTCAATCAGAGTTACCAGAAGCTATTCGTCAAGGACATATTAAGATTGGTGAGATGAAAGCTAATCATACTTATCCGTCCAAAAAAACTCTTGATATTGATGGAGGAGGGCATTAATGTTACATTCTTTGGCTCTACAGTCTAATCATTTGATATTGAGTCTTTTTCATAAGGAAGGGCTTTTTATATTTGTTGTTTGCTGTTTGATGTTTTTCTCGTTAGCGTTGCTTGTTGCTAAGTGGGCTTACGACGAAGGACAATTTAGTGATTTGGAAGTTTCAAAGTTTGAGGTCTTGGAGGATTAATTATGAGTAATGAAAGTAAAATAGATGAGATGTCTCCAATTAATCCTGCTCAGTCAGCACTTCCTACTGATGAGTATAAAGTTAGTCATAATAAACCACCTTTGTTTTTGATTATTCTTTATGTCTTAGTTATTTTATGGTGTGGGATAAGTTGGATTCCTTTTTATGGTTATTAATATGAAAAAAATAATATTATTCAGTACATTTATTATCCCCTTCGTCGCGTCTTGTTCTTACAAGCCAAATGTTGCTAGTGTTGATAAATTACAAAAGGTATTTAATGATAAGGCTGTCTCAGAGACTAAGATTGACTATCCTTCTCATGACCCGTCTATTCTTAATGGTCAAAAAGTCTATAAGGCTAATTGCACTAAGTGTCACATGGATACTCCTATTGTTACGGAAAAGTCAATTGCATTTTTCCGCTCTCGCAGCCCAGCTGAACAGTTCGCAACTGTTAATGATGGTGGTTGGATTAAAGGACATGCTTATAGAGATCGTTTGACTCAAGATGAAATTTGGGATGTGTTGATGTATTTTAGAACTGCTGTACTTGGCTATTACAAGACTGGCTCAGCGGAGCTACAAGAAATGGATGCTATTTTTGGTGGCAACTGTGCTGTTTGTCATGGTACTAGAGGTCAAGGAGATGGTAATCTTCATAAGTCTCTTAATCCACCACCTGCGAACTTCAAATCTTTTTCAAGATTGTATACGCGTAGTGATAATAAATTATTTGATGAGATAACTAATGGTATCCCTTGGACAGCAATGCCAGCTTGGAAGGATCGTTATGATTTTGATAAGCATGTTAGTTTTGATGATGAGATGCGTTGGAGATTGGTGCGCTACGTCAGGCAATTTGCGTTTAGCCAGGATAAAGATAGGCTAGAATTAGGACGTGAGAAGCTAGAAGCTGAAGTTAAGAAGGATAGAGAGTAATGAAGTTTGATAGAAGAGAAGTAATCAAAGGGCTACTTGCAATTCCAGTTGTAGGTTCTATAACTGCGCTATTCATTTCACCTTTTGTTAGATATTTGAAACCAAGTTCCGGTCCTTTGGCAACCTTAGAAGTGATGAAGCGTCCAGATAAACCTGTTGCAATTACTCAAATTGAATTTCCGTTGAGTGATTTTCCTGAGCCTTGGTCTTTTAAGTATTTTATGTTCCAAGAAGCTAATCGCGAGTATACTTCAGTTGGTGATCAGGTCAAAACCATTCCTGGAGCTGCTGTTCGTATACCAAGTACTGATAAACCAGAATTTGTAGTATTCAGTCGTGTTTGTCCGCACTTAGGTTGTGTTTTTAATTTTGTACCAAATGAAGCAGAGGTAGCTAAGGGTTATAATTTCACTCCAGCATCAGGACAAAAGGTTTTTGCTTGTCCTTGCCATTTATCGGTCTATGACCCAATGCAAACAGATAGTAAAGGTCAGGGCAAGGTTGTTTCAGGTCCAGCACCAAGATCACCATTTAAATTTAATTTTGAATTGACTGATAATGCTGTTGTCATCCGTAGCTTAGAGTCTGGAGGTATCTCTTAATGATGTTACCAACTATTGCGACTGTACAGAAATTTTTTTTGGATCGTTTTAAGAATATAGATTTCTTTGATGAGACTTTTATTGATAGGCAGAAGGATAATCCTTGGTACAAACTTGGTTCCTTACAGTGGTTGACATGGATAGTCACTATTGCTACTGGTGTGCTTTTGGTGATGTTCTATATTCCAACTGCTGAACAGGCTTACGATAGTATTATTCGCATTCAAGATCATATTCCTTTTGGTTGGCTGATTAGAGGTATGCATAAATACGCAGCTGACGCGTTTATCGTTATGTGTACCCTGAAGATGTACCGTATGTTTATCTGTGCTGACTACAAAGGCAATAGAGAATTGAATTTGTGGATTTGTTTTTTCTTGATGCTTTTAGGTTTCTATTCTGGTTTATCTGGATACCTTCTAATCTGGAATCAGAGAGCTTTTTGGGCAACTAAGGTATTTGCAACTTTCCCTGGTTATATGGATCAGTTTGGTATTAATTTTGCGTTCATGGGTGAAGCTGTTGTTAATAAACTGCTTGAGTGGGGTGTACCAACTTCATTGCCTGGTAAATCAGTTGCTGATGGTGCCGGAATCTTGCTTGATATGAAGCTTTTGAATCAATATATTAATTTCAATATTGGTATGACTACTCAGCAAATATTGCTTGGTGGTAGTGCGATTGGACAAGCAACTATTACTAGGTTCTATTCAATGCATATGGCATTAAGTACTATTGGTTTGATTGTTGTTGAGTTATATTTCTATAGTAACAAGAAAAAACGTTTTAATATTCCTTGGTCTGAAGGTTGGCTGGTGATTGGAATGATTGCGGTTGCTGCTTTAGTCTTCCCTGCCGAAATGGGTGCCAGAGCCAATCCTGCGGTAACGCCATTGCCTATTCTGTCAGATTGGTATTTCTTGGCTTTATATCAAATGTATAAGTATATTGAGCCTGTACTAGCAACTTTCGTTACAGTTTTAATTCCTGCTACTGTCTTGCTCTTACCTTTCTTTGACACTAGTAAAGAAACAAAGATTACAAAACGTCCTCTGATAATGGCTTTGACCATTCTTGGTGCGGTTAATACTATTGTGTTCTCGGTTTTGATTATTCTTAATATCGCTAATATTAATAATGATCCGCCATATTGGATTTTTGGTTCCACTATGATTGTAGCTTTGGGGATATATTTTTCTCAGAAGCAATATGCCAAGATTAATAGATGGAAGCTGCTTGCCACCTATGTCATATTTATGATGCTCTATTTAGCTAGAGTTCATACACATCCTTATTTTGGTTTGCCGTTAGAGAATATACTTGGTGGAACATTCTTTGCTGATTGTCCTTGGGGACGCAGATGGATATTCTACGGTGGTTTCACGTTGTTGCTTGGATTGGTCTATGCTTGCGAAAATAAATGTGCAAAGGAGAAAGCTTAAATGTTGAAACCTTCTACAAAAGTGATTAATCTATCTTACTGGTTGGTTTTTGTACTTTCAATTTTTGCTTTGTCGCAGTTCTTTGGTGCTTCCAAGTTGTTTGCTTCTGGACAAGTTGCACAGGGCTATATTACTGCTATTTTGAGCTTCTTGATTTTTGTTTTCTCTATGATCTATATGGTTCTGCAGATATATTTTGAGGAGAAGCGCAAAGGCAATCTACAAGTGCAAATCAAGCTGTTTGATTATCTTCATGATAAAGGAATGAAATTATGAATAACTGTAATAGGGTTAATTTATCTTTATTAGTGGCGCTGCTAAACGTTCTTGTCTTTGGATTGTTATTTATTCTGATGAATTATTATGAACTGATTGGAGCTGATGCTAGCTATTTTGATGAAGGTTCATTAAATAATATTGCAATCATAAATAAAATACTCTCACCACTTGGCTTAACAATAGATCCAAATAAAATTGGTCCAGTCTCAACTGTGAAATATGCTTTATTCTTTGGAATAGCACTGCTATCAAGTTTTGTATCAATTACTATTGCTAATAGGCAAGCTGATGAATATTACGAAGTTACCGAGTTGGAGGTTAAAGCCTAGTGTTTACGACAATTGTAAGATCTGGTCAGAGAGTGTTTTTGCGAGTTGAGGATTGGCTTAATAAGATATTTAGCTCAGAGCAAAATATACTTTATTATCACGGAGCCATTCCAAATTTTTTCCTTTGGTCATTATTTTTATCTGGACTCTTGTTGTTCGCTTATTATATGCCGACACTTGAGGGTGCCTACCTGTCAGTTGAATATATAACTCATAAGATTCCTTTTGGTGATATGGTGCGTGGTATTCATCGTTATGCTGCTGACGGCATGCTGATCTCAGTATTACTACATGCGCTGAGAGTGTATTTTACTGATCGTTATAGAGAGTATCGTATTATTGCTTGGTATTCTGGCGTTGCATTGTTCTTTATGATGATGTTGATCGGCATCTCAGGCTATGTCTTAGTTTGGGACGAGAGGTCTTATATTATAGTAATGAAATTTTCTGAGTTCCTTGGAGCTCTACCTTTGATAGGATCAGCTTTGTCTCATGCTTTTGTTAATGGCGATTCAATCACTAATTACACGATGAGCATGGCTCTGTTCTTGCACACTGGTATATCTTTCTCGCTACTAGTTGTTTTGTGGATTCACTATATGCGCATATCTAGACCAGTGGTGAATGTTACTTGGGGTATTGGTTGTTTGCTTTCTGGATTAATTTTGGTCTCTGCTGGATTGTTTCCAGCAATCTCTGGACCAGAGGCGCTGACCACTAAAGTACCGCAGTATTTTGCTATGGATTGGTTCTATTTATGGATATTCCCTGTGATTGATAGTCTTGGTTCTATGATGACATGGGTTGTATTGATCGTAGTGACTATGTTTGTAATATTGCTGCCAAATTTTGTGAAAGGTAAGGATCACGAAGCAGCACTTGTCAATAAAGACAAATGTGTTGGCTGCAAGCTTTGCTCAATAGATTGTCCTTACGAAGCAATTTATATGGCACCGCGTTTGGATGGCAGTCGTTTTAAAGAAATTGCTGTGGTTGTTGATGCTAGATGTGCTGAGTGCGGACTTTGTGTTGGCGCTTGTAATTTTGATGCTATTGAGTTGCCAACTTACACATCACCAAATGTTATGGATGATATAAGAATTGCAGTGGAGGCTGGTAGATAATGGTAGATAATAATGTACGTGTTCCAGATTGTCCTATTTGTCATAGAGATCATACGCTGAAGCCTTATGATCCTAATAGCAAGGCGCTTCATCAGGCTTCTAGGTTATTGTCTTCAGTTAAGGCTTCTCAACAAGAAGAGAGAACTGTTGCTTCTGAAGAGCGTAGAGAAAATGTGCAAAGGTTAGTGAGCTTGATTAATGAAGGAAGACGAGGACAACGATAATGTCAACTAAAGTAGTAGTAATAGCCTGTGAGCGCAGTGTCAATCTTGATAAAGAGCTAGAAGGCTCTCATGGACGAGATCTTAAGGGAGTTGATAATGCTTACGTGGTACGTGTGCCTTGTAGTGGTATGATTCAACCGCGTATGATCGAGTCAGCATTTGGTTCTGGAGCTGAAGGTGTCATTGCCATGGGTTGTCAGATTGGTGATTGTCATTTTCGTGAGGGTAATAAATTTTGTCGTGAGAGGTTACTAGGACTCAGACCGCCTGTCTTGAAGAAAACATTACCAAAGAATCGCATCAAAGGTTTGTGGATGTCTGAAGTGCAAGTTGAAACCTTTAAAGAGCGTGTGAGAAATTTCCAAGCTAAGGTCGCAGAAGAACTACTAAAAGAGGGCAAGTAATATGGCTGTAGTAAAAAAAGAAAAAACTAAAGTTGATATATTATTCTCTAATGTTATTTTTTACATAATAATATTTCTTGCTATATTATTAATCGCAAGCTTTGGTCTAATTGCCGAGGCTTAGATGGTATCAACTGTGCTTAAGAATGACAGACTACTCAAAGCCTTACGTCATGAGGCTGTTGATAGGCCCCCCGTATGGATGATGCGTCAAGCTGGGCGTTATTTGCCGGAGTATAGAGCAATAAGATCACAGTATAGTTTCCTTGAATTGTGCAAGAATCCCCAAAAAGCGGCTGAAGTCTCTTTGCAGCCTTGGCAAATTTTTGGTGTGGATGCGATTATCATGTTCTCTGATATTTTAGTGCCCCTTGAACCAATGGGTGTTGATTTTAATTTTGACGGTGGTGGACCTAAGTTCACTAATCCAATTTCTTCTGCTGAGCAGGTTGCACGGCTTCTAGCTTTGGACGCTAAGCAATTAGAGACTAAGTGTCATTTTGTTTATGAAACAATAACTGAGATTAAATCTCAGTTGCATAATGAAGTACCGATTTTAGGCTTTGCTGGAGCGCCCTGGACTCTTGCTAGTTATATGATTGAAGGTGGTGGCTCGAAAGAGTTCTCTAAGATCAAAGCCTTTATGTATAATGAGCCTGCTGCGATGAAGCAATTGCTTGAAAAGCTCTCTATCACTGTCTCTGAGTATCTCTTGACTAAGATTAAGTATGGGGTGGATGCTGTGCAGTTATTTGATACTTGGGCATCAGTATTGTCGCAAGCTGAGTATCAAGAGTTCGCTTTGCCTTATCAACAACAAATTGTTGCTACTATAAAAGCTGCTTACCCAGAGCTTCCTGTGACCCTCTATGTAAATGGAGTCTCGCATATTGTTGATTATATGTTGATTAGTGGAGCCAACTGTTTGAGTGTGGATTGGCGTTGTAATCTTAGTGAGATTGCTAATTATGTTGGCGGGCGAGTTGCTCTGCAAGGTAATTTAGATCCCTGTGTTTTACTTGGACCTAAAGCTTATGTTATCGAGCAGACTAAACGCATGCTAGAGTCAGTGCCTGCGGGAACTGCTTATATAGCTAATCTTGGGCACGGCATATTACCAAATGTACCCGTTGAGAATGCTAGAGCCTTTATTGAAACTGTACAAAATATCAAATGATACAATTGTTAGGCAAAAGGAAATAACCCTTGCTCTCTCTACAAGAATTCAAGCAAATAGCCAGCACAAAAAAAATTGTCAGTAATTGGATAGAACTGCTTGCTGATTTAGATACCCCTGTTGGAATCTACGCGAAGCTTAGGGCTAAATCTCAAGACGCGTTTTTGTTTGAATCAGTGGTTGCTGGTGAGAGAATCGGGCGTTATTCTTTAATTGGTTATAAGGCTCTTGAAAGGTTCTCTTGCTTCAAAGAAAATACTAATCCTTATGATTTATTAGAAAAGCGTTTGTCTGAGTTGAGTGACACTACTATTCCTCAGTTACCATTTTTTCATCAAGGTTTTGTTGGGTTCTTTTCGTTTGAGTCTAGCGCTGCTGTTGAGCCCACTCTCAATTTGAGAGCAAACAAGTATCCAGATCTTTCTTTGCTGCTAGTTGGTTCTCTTGTTGTATTTGATCATGTTAAGCAGAAAATTTATCTTATCCAAAATATTTTAATTGATCCTAAGCTATCTCTTGAAACTCAATATCAGAGTTCGATAGAAGGGATTGAGGAACTAGAAAGAATAGTTTTAGAGAAGTCTTCTTTGCCTCGCCTTGATCTTGGCGCTGTCAATGAGCTTGACTTTAAATCTAATACTGGTAAAGAGAAATTCTTTACTATGGTGAATAAAGCTAAGCAACATATTTTAGATGGGGATGTTTTTCAGATAGTCTTATCGCATAAACTCACCGCTGAGATAGATTCTGATCCTTTGCAGTTATATAGAATACTGAGAACGGTCAATCCGTCACCATATTTGTTTATTTATAATGTGCCTGATTATGATTTCACTCTTGTTGGATCATCTCCTGAGATGCTGGCGAAGACTTTTCGTGCTGATGATAATTCTATTTGGGCTGAGATTCGTCCTATTGCTGGAACCTATAAACGCAGTAACTGTAGTCAGGAAGACGGTTTGCTTGAAGAAAAGTTGCTCGCGGATCCTAAAGAAATGGCAGAGCATGTAATGTTAGTAGATTTGGCTCGCAATGATTTGGGACGGGTCTGTGAGAACGGTACGGTGACTGTCCCACAGCAAGCAATTATTGAGAAGTATTCGCATGTTATGCATATAGTAAGCTCGGTGATTGGTAAATTAGCTAAAACTAAGTCAGGCATTGGTTTGCTGAAGGCTTGCTTTCCGGCGGGTACTCTTAGTGGTGCTCCTAAGGTTGAGGCAATAAAGATTATTTCGCAACTTGAAGTTGAGACTAGGGGTCCTTATGGCGGCACAATTGGGTATTTTGCTCTAGATGGAATGATGGATACAGCAATTATGATAAGAACCTTAGTGGTTGAACAGAATCAAGTCACTATTCAGGCTGGTGCTGGAATAGTGGCGGATTCAAGCCCAGAAAGCGAGTGGCAAGAGACTTATAATAAAGCAAATGCTCTCATTGCTGTTAGCAAGCAGGCTTCAAACACCTAGTCCATCGACCCTAGCTATTTTTGCTGCGTATTTGTGGAATAAAACAACAATGATCGAGATGTTCGTTACTGGCATTGCCGTTGATATTAGGACTAACATCCCGCTGGTTATTCTTAACGATAGCGAGCGCAAGTTTACTTTGCCTATTTGGATTGGACATGCTGAGGCGCAAGCGATTGCTAGAGGACTCACTGAACAAGAAACAGATAGACCTATGACTCATGATTTGATGTCTGAGATCATAGATTCTTTAGATGCGACGATTGATTGTATTGAAATTAATTCTTATGAAGAGTCTACTTTCTATGCTTCAATAATTCTGATGGATAAGAATGAAGTAAGTATGGCGATTGATTCTCGTCCTAGTGATGCGATTGCTTTAGCTTTAAGATTAGAAGCACCAATTTTTGTCTCCGAGCAAATCCTCAACGAAGTTGGCGGACAGTTGCAAATACTTGAAGACAACAACGATCAAATTAAATCTATAACCGATCCACAAGAGGCTAAAGAATTTAAAGAATTCCTACGTAATGTTAAGGCTTCTGATTTCTCCCTTGATAAGAGTCAGGGACCGGATAATATTTAAAAATACCTTGAGTATTGTATAATTGCATGCGTGTTATTTGGGTACCTGCGCGACTATTGAACCCTGCAGTTAAGGTACATCCTTGTACCTTAGCTGCAGTGAAGAAGTAATAAGATTATTCTTCAGTATAGCTACAGGCAAGATTATTAATTGCTTTGTGAAGACTTAGAGGTAACGCAGTAGCATCTTTTGTACTCAGTGCAAAAGCTATTAAATCTTGTACAAACTCTAATGCAGCTTTTTCTCTTTTGCCAAGGCAAACATCTGGAGTATCAACCCCGCAACTTACTAGAATCTGTTGTAGCGCTCTTGCTTCTTCACCACTTATAGGCTGACTATTAGCTACTACTGTATCCCAATCACTAGTTTTATTTAGTTCTGCTTGTCTCTGTAATGCTTCTAGTGCTGCTTGAAGTCTTTCTGAATTCTCTACAAGGTAATCACCAAGATCGTGAGTTCAAGGCTCTCTTTGCAAAGGTTTAACCATAATCTTCTGTGATAACGCGAGGGTTATCTTAATGTCAAGGCTTGAAAAGTCCATTTGACCATCCTAAAACTAATTAGATTTTGGGATGATTAAGGATGATGCGTATTGGGGATAAATTACGGCAGTATTTAATTAATTTATGTCAAATATTTGGTTACAGTCTAATGTATGTGCCAAGTAAGGCTATGACCGAATATATTTTTGGTGGAACTAATAGTCTTTCAATCATAATTTGGTCATGTTTCTCCTTTGCTGTATCGATAGCTTTAATTATTGCTGGTGGTATAATAGCGCAAGGAGGAGATTCTAGTGTTTAATCCTGGCTTTATATTTGCGGCATTAATGTTGCTTTTTATGGCTCTTTTAGCGGTGGTTATGCTTTGGATTGCTCTTAATGAAAAAAAAGACTCCAAACCTAAGCCTCCAGCCAATTAGCCCCATAGCCAATATCCACTAAGAGAGGCACTTGTAATACTGCAGCTTGAGACATATTGTCGCTGATGATTCTTTGCATTAACTCTAGTTCATCCTTGTGCACTTCAAAAACCAATTCATCGTGTACTTGTAGAATGATTTTAGATTTAAGGTCTTTGATAGCACTATAGGTATTTATCATTGCGATTTTCATTATGTCAGCAGCGCTGCCTTGGATAGCAGCATTGAAAGCTTGTCTCTCTTCTTCTTTCATTAGCATTTTGTTGGGACTGTTGATATTGCGGAAATAGCGCCTACGTCCAAACATGGTCTCCACGAACTCGTTCTGATGAGCTTCGTCAAGAACCTTATCCATAAATGGTTTGATCTTGGTGAAGACTTTGAAGTATTTATCAATGAAACCTTTGGCTTCTTGCATACTGATATCTAGTTGTTTGGCTGTTGCAAAAGGACCTTGCATGTAAATCAAAGCAAAGTTCAAAGTTTTACCTACCCGACGGTGATCTTCTGTTACTTCGCTTTCTTTGATATCAAAAATCTCCATCGCTGTACGCTTGTGAATATCCTGTCCTTGTTTGAAGGCGTCAATAAGTGCTGCTTCGTTTGCCATATGTGCTAGTACTCTCAATTCGATCTGTGAATAATCAGCACTGAGAATTAAGAAATCTGGCGCACTCGGAATGAAGCTTTTGCGGATTAATCTGCCGTATTCTGAGCGGATAGGAATGTTTTGTAGGTTAGGGTTACTGGAACTCAGTCTCCCAGTGGCTGTAACAACTTGATTGAAGTCTGAGTGTAATTTGTTGTCCTCTTTCGATAATAAAGTTGGTAGCGTATCGATATAAGTAGAAGCTAGCTTAGTAAGGCTTCTATATTCGATTATATCTTTAATTATTTGTTGTTGTTTTTCGTTAAGCTCTTGCTCTGTTAGTAAGTCTTCTAGGGTTCCAATGTCGGTAGAGTAACCACCGGTTTTGTTTTTCTTGCCTATGGTAGGGAATTCGAGTTGCTCAAATAAAACATTGCTGAGTTGTTTTGGTGAAGATATATTGAAATTCTCTCCAGAATTGAGCCAAATCTTCTGTTCAATGTTGTTGATTTTGTGGTGAATGTCTGAGCTAAGTTCTTTGAGAAACGGTACATCTATACTTACGCCATTATCTTCAATCTCTCTCAAAGTCTCTACTAGAGGGAATTCCAGCGTTTCTAGTAATTTGATCTCACGTTTATCTAATTTGTTTTGATAGTGTTCGTATAACAAGTAGGTGGCGTGAGCATCAGAAGCGGCATAATTGGCAACTTGTTCGATTTCAGCGAAGTCTATAGTGATTTGTTTCTTGCCACTGCCGATTAGATCTTCTATATCTTTCATCTTCAAACCTAGTAGGCGTCTGGCTTGTGCCTTGAGACCATGCTTGTTTGATGGGTTGTCTATGTAGCTGGCGAGCATGGTATCGAAGAAGTTACTATGTAGTTTAATGCCAAGTCTTTTGAAGATTTTGTGCTCGAATTTAGCATTTTGTACTATTTGTAATTTAGCCTTGTCTTCTAGTATTGGCTTAAGCTGTTCTATGACTGTTTTTGGCTTGAGTTGCTTAAGGTCATTGTGTCTAACGGGTATGTAGAAGGTTTTGAGCTGTGTTCCGCTATTATAAGCAAAAGCCCAGCCAACGATATTACAATTCATTGTATTGAGCCCATCAGTTTCTAGGTCAATAGCATAACTATCAACTTGTGATAGTTCTTTAACTAGAGCATTGAGCGTGATTTCATCTAAGACTACAAATGGATTAACCTTTAAATCTTTGATTTCCATTTCTATGCTTTGCCATTTGTTTTCATTTTGACCACTTGGATAATTAGTCGTTGCTGTTTTAATAGCCCTCTCGTTACTTTCAGGAAGCTCTCCTACTGAGACTTTGGCTAGATTGCCATTATTAAAGGGTTTGAGTACTATTGGTAGGCGTTTGAGTATAGAAACAAATTCTAAGTCTTTGAGAAAGCTAATCAAAGAATCAGTATCTGGCATGTCAAGGTGGCAATGTTCTAAATTTAAATCACATTTTTTGACATATTGAGGATCAGTAATTATAGTTGCTAGATATTTTGATAACCTTGCCTTGTCCTCTTGTTCGATAAGTTTCTCTTTCATCTTTAGAGGAAGAACTTCCGTAATATTGTTATAAATATCTTCAAGCGATTCGTATTTCTCAAGTAAGGCTGTTGCTGCCTTGGGTCCAAGTCCACGTACGCCAGGTATATTGTCTGAACTGTCACCCGCGATGCCCTTATAGTCCGCTACTTGATTGGGTTTGACACCCATTTTCTTGATGACTTCTTCTGTGCCATAAACTTCTAATCCTCCACCGCGTTGTGGTAGGGCAATTGAGATATTGTCATTAACTAGTTGAAATAGATCTTTATCGCCAGAAAGTATTACTACCTTATAACCTTCTTGCTCAGCTTTTTTTGCCATGATACCAATGAGATCATCAGCTTCTAAACCAGCTTCTTCTAATACTGGAATATGGAAACGCCTAAAAGCTTCTTTTACTAATTCCCACTGAGGGACTAGGTCTTCAGGCATCTCATCAGGGCGATTTGCTTTGTAATCTTCGAAGCTTTCGTGCCGGAAGCTCGGCTCTGGCAGATCAAAAGCCGCTGCTATAGCTGTAGGTTTAGCAAAATCAATGGCATCAAATAAAGCCTTAAGAACTCCATAGACAGCCCAAGTAGGGTGTCCGTTTTTGTCTCTTAGGTTACTCATCTCGAGGGCAAAGAACATTCTAAAAGCAAGATTACTGCCATCTATTAATAGTAAATTGTGATTTGCACTCATTAATTTAGAATTCAGGTTCTTCTTCTAATTTTTCATCTTTAGAATCTTTTTTCTTCTCAGCTTCTTTGATGGAATATTCCTCATTTAATGTAGCAATTTTAGCTAAGAGGTCTTCTGGGATTGGTTTAGAGCTATTAGTTTTTGCCTTGAGTACTTCAACAGCCTTCATTAATTGCTTGTCTTGTCCATCTTCTGGATTACGAGTGCCAAATTTTACATTAGGATCAAAGAACCAAGGTCCACGACTTAATTCATAGTCAAGCTTTTTGAGTTCCACTTCATAGTCTGGCTTGATACCTTTTTGGTTGATATCAGTTTTGTTTGGAGTGAGATATTTAGCGATAGTTACATTAATGCCACTGCCATCACCAAGCTTGTTGATGGCTTGTACTAATCCTTTGCCAAAAGTTTTAGTACCAACAATTTCGGCTCTGCCATTATCTCTGACAGCACCACTAAAAATCTCACTAGCACTTGCGCTATTGCTGTTTACTAATAATATAAGTGGTTTGTCGGTTGTATTAACGGCACGTGCGTTAAATGAGCTTACATAGCCATTTTTGTTCACGGTGCTGACAATGACTCCATCATTTAGGAACATATCAGAAATAACCATGGCATTATTCAAAAGCCCTCCAGGGTTGTTTCTGAGGTCGATGATATAACCCTTAGCTTCTTTGTCTAGATTATCAAGAGCTGCTAATAATTCTTCAACAGTATCTTTGGATATAAATGTACTTAATCTAACGTAACCAACATCATCAAAAATTACTTTAGCTTGTCCGTCAGGAATAGCTCTAATCGGAATAACCGCTCTGGTTATAGTCTTCGACATTCTGTCTTTTTCATCTTCCCGACTGACAGTGAGCGTTACATCAGTGCCGACAGGTCCGCGTATCATTTTTGCTGCTTGTTCGATTGATAAGCCGCTAGTATTCTTGCCATCAATTTCTTCAATTAAATCATTAGGGCGTAGGTCGGCTTGTGCTCCAGGAGTACCTTCTATTGGAGCAATGACTATAACTTTACCGGATTTGTCTAAGCCAATCTGGATGCCGACTCCAGTCAATTCTGCTTCAATAGATTCCTTCTCTTCTTCAAATGCTTTGCGATCTAAGAAACGGGTATAGCGATCACCTAATGAGGCGATCATAGTTTCTATTGCTTTGTGTGAGTCTTCAGTATCTTTAAGGTAGGCGTCATATCTATGTCTCCAGATATTCCAATCTTGGTGGTTGTAGTGTTGGTCTACGTAATCGTCTTTAATTATTTGCCAAACTTTTTCGTAAAGTTCTAGTGGCGGCACTTCGGGGTAATTTTTTTCTTCAAGGGTCTCAGGTTTAGAAAAAAGACTAATTGCTTTAACAGGAGATACTGCTGATGACAAAAGAACTATTAGTAAACACAATCTTAACACTTTGAACATTATTTTTATTTTACTATGCATTTTCATAAATCTCAGCTCCTTTATCCACAGCATGCAAAATTAAATATTTTGACTTGACACTACTTTGTAGCCAGGCACTTTGCATTGCGAGTGCAACGGTTTCAGCAGTTTTCATATTGTCGACAACTGCGATTAAAGCTGAACCCGCTCCAGATAGCATGGTACCAACTGCTCCAGCTTCTACTCCTGTATCCAAGACACATTGCATGCCGGGAACTAACTGCGCCCGGTAATGCTGATGTAACCTGTCTTTGAAGCATTGTTTGAGTACTTCCGTGTTCTTGCTAGCTAGTGCTGCTACTAACAAAGAGCTGTAACCGATGTTGAAAATTGCATCCTGAAATTCTACTTTAGAAGGTAATATCGCTCGCGCTTCAGCTGTTGGTACTTTGAAGTCTGGAGTAATAGCCACAAAAAATAAATTTTTGTCCCAAGGTAACTTGACGTAATGGTGTTGCTGATTGGCATATATACAAACAATCAAACCGCCAAGTAAAGCTGGTGTGATATTGTCTGGATGCCCATCAAGTTGAGTGCCGATTTTTAATAATTTATTTTCGTCGCAAATATTGCCAAGGATTTTGTTTGCGGCCATAAGACCAGCTAGGATAGCAGTACTACTAGACCCAAAGCCGCCCGTAGTCGGGATTTGAGCGTCGAAGTGAATCTTGATGCCTGGAGTTTCTTGAGATTCTTTTTTGAAAAAATAATCAAAGGCTCTATAAACTAAGTTGTCTTTAGTGTAGGGAATCTCTGTTGCTGGGATATTTGAGCTATAAATTAACTCACCAGCTCTGCCACTTAGTTCAAAATTATAATTATTATAAAGATCGAGTGCTAAACCAATAGTATCGAAGCCTGGTCCTAGGTTAGAGGTGCTGGCTGGGACTTTGACTGTGAATTTTGCTGTCATTCATATATTAGAATATCAGGGATTTGAATGGACTAATCAAGTCTTCCTAAAACTTTATTGGCGAGAACCTAGTATAATAAGAGGCTCAATCTTTCAGAATATCAACTAAAGATAAGAGTCGCCAATGAAAAATTTTTCTAAACTCCGCTCCGCAATTAAAACCAAAGACGGTTGGTGGGCTAGTATTTTTGCGGGTCCGCTTGCAAACCGTTTCTTAGAACCGATTTGCGATATAGCATGGATTAGTCCAAATTTAATCACGGTAACTTCTCTATTTGTTGGAGTACTTGCGGCTTGTTGTTTTGCTCAAGGGCATTATTCGTATCTCTTTGCTGGGGCGCTGTTAGTGCAGTTGTCTTTTGTAGTGGATTGTATGGATGGACAGCTGGCGCGTTACCGGCAGCAATTTTCTAATCTAGGAGCTTGGTTAGATCGGGTCAGCGACCGGGTTAAAGACTTCTTATATTTTTTTGCACTTGCTTGGGGATTTTTTCACAAGCACTCAGTGGAATTTCAATATACCTTAAGCGGGCTGAATCACTTACTTGGACTTTGTTTGAGCCCGAGACAGATATTTTTGTTGCCCGAGAAAATTCAATCATTTTTGATGCAGTCTTATATTTTGCCAAGTTGGATAATCTGGCCAATCGCTATGATAGCGATGTTTACAGTGTTTCTTATTGACTATTACGTCAACCAAAATATGCAGTTGAATCCGTCCGTAAATCTCCATCTGCTGCGTTACGCGAGTTCCTCAGAGTCCTCATTGACGGAGGAGTCAACTGCGGCTCTTCAGAACTCGCAAGCCTTGCATCTGGAAGATTTCCGAACGGATTCAGATAAAAAAAATCCTAGGGTCAAAAACCCTATATTCGCTATATTCCACATTGGACTAGCAATATAT
Organism: uncultured Gammaproteobacteria bacterium; assembly: GCA_964551925.1. Lineage (GTDB taxonomy): Bacteria > Cyanobacteriota > Vampirovibrionia > LMEP-6097 > LMEP-6097 > CAZKFA01. The sequence goes on along the minus strand of CAZKFA010000018.1, from coordinate 961 downwards.
CAAAAAATCCCAATTTTAAGATTTAATATTGGCGAACAGGCGCTCTTAATTAGTGTTTTTGCCTTGTTAAATGCGGTTTTTAGCCTTATTTTATTCTTTGCAGTACTTGGTAGTTTCTATTGTATTTACTGGCCTATTGCTAAATATTATGGCTTGACACCGGAGAAGTAATCTTTAGAAAAATCTTATAAAGCAACTGAGCAAAATCTGCATTCATTTGCTACTATTGATCTTCGCGCAACCAATAGGGTTCGCGATAGTAATCTGAAAACTGAATAATATGAACTGGTTAAAAACCTAAGTCAATAAATAATTTGAGTAGATTAGAATCTAGTTAAGCTTCAAAGCTAAGCCGTAAGGTTTAGTTAAAATTGATCACAAATTGGTGTGAAGCTTAATTAAGAGTCGGCAAAATAGAATTAATTTTTCTAAGCATCATTTTATGATGTTTGCAAAGTTATGGAGAGTTTGATCCTGGCTCAGGACTAACGCTGACGGTATGCCTTATACATGCAAGTCGAACGGTAAGGCCCTTCGGGGTACACGAGTGGCGGACGGGTGAGTAACACGTAGGAATCTTCCCTTTAGTGGGGGACAACTCGGAGAAATCCGAGCTAATACCCCATATTCCGAAAGGTAAAAGTAGCAATACGCTAGAGGATGAGCCTGCGCTTGATTAGCTAGTTGGTGAGGTAATGGCCCACCAAGGCTACGATCAATAGCTGGTCTGAGAGGACGATCAGCCACAATGGGACTGAGATACGGCCCATACTCCTACGGGAGGCAGCAGTAGGGAATTTTGCGCAATGGACGAAAGTCTGACGCAGCGATACCGTGTGTGGGAAGAAGCTCTGTGGAGTGTAAACCACTGTCGGAAGGGACGAATAAATGACGGTACCTTCAAAGGAAGCACCGGCTAACTCTGTGCCAGCAGCCGCGGTAATACAGAGGGTGCGAGCGT